>CAZOJX010000066.1:0-10476 GCA_964580255.1 uncultured Lachnoclostridium sp.
CCATCATTCCAGGCATCTGTTTCATGAGCTTTCTGCTCTGTTCAAACTGTTTGACCAGTCTGTTTACTTCACTGATATCCACACCTGCACCTTTGGCAATTCTGCGCTTTCTGGAAGGATTTAAAATATCAGGATTTCTTCTTTCCTTCAAAGTCATGGAAAGAATGATCGCTTCGATCCGCGCCATTTTCTTTTCGTCCATGGCAGCCTCGATCTGCTTCATTTGGGCTCCGCCCATTCCAGGCATCATGCTTAAAATACTTGTCAGACCGCCCATCTTCTTCATCTGGTTCATACTTTCCAGATAATCATCGAATCCGAACTGGTTCTTTTTCATATTCTGCATCATCTGCATGGATTTTTCCTGATCGATCTCCTCAGAAGCTTTCTCGATCAGTGTCAGGACATCTCCCATACCTAAAATACGGGAAGCCATTCGGTCCGGATAAAACTGTTCCAAATCTGAGAGTTTTTCTCCCATACCGACATATAAGATCGGCTTTCCTGTTACCGCACGAATGGAAAGTGCAGCACCGCCTCGTGTATCACCGTCTAACTTTGTCAGGATCACGCCGCTGATACCAATTTTTTCTTCAAAGGTATTTGCTACGTTTACTGCTTCCTGACCGGTCATACCGTCCACAACCAAAATGCTGTGATCTACATTCAGCTCTGCCTTGATCCGCTGCAGTTCTTCCATCATGTTCTCATCAATCTGGAGCCGTCCTGCCGTATCCAGGATCAGAACCTGATAGCCTTTGTTTTTCGCATGCTCGTAAGCCGCTTTTGCAATATTTACAGGATCATGTCCGTCTCCCATGGAGAACACATCAACACCCTGTTTTTCACCATTGACCTGCAGCTGTTTGATCGCTGCCGGACGATAAACGTCACAAGCGACCAGCAATGGTTTCCATTTATTGCTTTTTGCTTTTAACTTTCCTGCAAGCTTTGCTGCAGTTGTTGTTTTACCGGCACCCTGGAGACCCATCATCATGATGACCGTCACTTCATTTGATGGACGAAGCTTTAATTCCGTCGTTTCGGAACCCATAAGCTTTACCATTTCTTCGTTAACGATCTTAATGACCATCTGTCCCGGTGTCAGGCTGTTTAACACTTCTTCGCCAACTGCCCGATCCTGTACCGCTTTTACGAACTGCTTGACTACTTTAAAGTTTACATCAGCTTCCAAAAGAGCAAGCTTTACTTCTTTTAAAGCAGCTTTTACATCTTCTTCTGTCAGACGTCCCTTGCTTCTTAAGCCTTTAAATACGCCTTGTAATTTTTCTGATAAACTGTCAAATGCCATGTACTATAATTCCTCTATGATCTCCGCTGCATACTTTTTAATCTGCTGCAGCTGCTTTTCCGGTTCTTCTGAAACCTCATTGGTCAGCTGTTCAATTTTCTGGACCATTCCTTTGATCTTACAAAATTTATCGACCAGCTCCAGTTTTTCTTCATAACCTTCCAGCATCTTCTGACATCGTTTGATCAGGTCATGAACGCCTTGTCGGCTGATTCCGTGGGCTTCTGCCACTTCACTGAGCGAGCAGTCCTCTAAAACTACTTCTTCATAGATTTCTTTCTGATGGGCTGTCAGCAGCTCTCCGTAGAAATCATAGAGAAGTGTCTGTTTTAAGATTTCATCCATGCCATTCACCTACTTCTTTCAGCATCCTCGAGTATATTACTACAACAAAACTGTGGTGTCAAGTATTTTTTCTTGACACCACAGTTTATTTTTCATTATTTTTTTATTTTCACCAGATTACATATTTACCCGAATCACTCTCGGCCGGTAGCCGCGAACTTCCAATGCATCTACAATCTGATTTTTATGTTCGGTTCCAAACGCTTCAATGGTAATCTTTAATTCTACCGCAGAACTTCTGTTAGTGCTGACGAACTGGTTGTGATCCAGCTTGATTACGTTGCCTCGTTCTTCTGCAATGATAGAAGCAACACTTACCAGTTCACCCGGCTTATCCGGAAGCAGTACAGATACTGTAAAAATTCGGTCTCTCTGAATCAGACCATGCTGTACTACTGAGGACATGGTGATGATATCCATATTTCCGCCACTGAGAACGGAAACCACTTTTTTCCCTTTAAAATCCAGGTGTTTTAATGCTGCCACTGTCAAAAGACCGGAGTTTTCTACTACCATCTTATGATTTTCCACCATATCCAGGAATGCAACTACCAGTTCTTCATCTTCGATGGTAATGATTCCGTCCAGATTTTTCTGAAGATATGGGAAGATCTTTTCTCCCGGTGTTTTTACCGCTGTACCGTCTGCTACCGTACTGACTACCGGAAGTGTCATCACCTTTCCGGCTTTTAAGGATTCTTCCAGACAATTCGCACCTGCCGGCTCAACCCCGATCACTTTAATGTTAGGATTCAGCATTTTTGCAAGGGTAGAAACACCGGTTGCAAGACCGCCTCCTCCGATCGGTACCAGAATATAATCCACCAACGGAAGTTCCTGAATGATCTCCATTGCAATGGTTCCCTGTCCGGTTGCAACTGCCAGATCATCAAACGGGTGAATGAACGTCAATCCTTCTTTTTCCGCAAGCTCATAAGCATATTCACAAGCCTCATCATACACATCTCCGTAAAGGATCACTTCTGCACCATAGCTTTTGGTACGCTCTACCTTCATCAATGGTGTGGTTGCAGGCATCACGATCTTCGCCTTGCAGCCATATTCCTTCGCAGCATAGGCTACTCCCTGTGCATGGTTTCCGGCTGATGCAGTGATCAGGCCTTTGGCTCTTTCTTCCGGTGTCAACGTGCTGATCTTATAATAAGCACCGCGTATTTTATATGCTCCCGTATGCTGTAAGTTTTCCGGTTTAAAATAAACCTTGTTTCCTACCTGCTGGGAAAGACTTTTGCTGTATAACAGTTTCGTCTCCTTGGCAACCCGCTGCACCACTTCGTACGCTTCTTCAAATTTCTCCAGTGTAAGCATTTTCTTCTTCCTCCTCTTTCTGCTGCTATTCCTCTATATTAAAGAGAGCATTTACAAATTCGTCGGAATCAAATTTCTGCAGATCATCAATTCCTTCCCCGACACCGATATATTTCACCGGCACTCCAAGCTCCGACTGGATTGCCACAGCGATCCCGCCTTTGGCAGTTCCGTCAAGCTTTGTTAAGATAATACCTGTCACATCAGCCACTTCTTTAAACTGTCTGGCCTGTTCCAGTGCATTCTGACCGGTTGTACCGTCCAAAACGATCAGGGTTTCCTTGAAAGCTTCCGGATATTCCCGATCAATGATCTTATTGATCTTCCGAAGCTCCTCCATCAGATTTTTTTTATTATGAAGTCTTCCTGCTGTATCACACAAAAGAACATCTGCATTTCTTGCCTTGGCTGCCGCAACCGCATCATAGACAACTGCTGCCGGATCTGCACCTTCACCGCCGTAAATAATGTCTACGCCGGCTCTGTTCGCCCATTCTGTCAGCTGTTCACTGGCTGCTGCACGAAAGGTATCTGCAGCTCCCAAAACCACCTTTCTGCCCTGATCCTTCAGTTTTCCGGCAAGCTTTCCTACAGAAGTTGTCTTTCCGACTCCGTTTACACCGATCACAAGCACAACACTTTTTTCATTTTCAAAACGGTATGCAGTTTCCTCGACCCGCATCTGTTCTTTGATACTGTTGATCAAAAGTTCTTTACACTCTGAAGGCTCTTTGATATGCTGCTCCTTCACTTTTTTCTTTAAATTCTCGATGATCGCCGTTGTGGCATTGATCCCGATGTCTCCCATGACAAGAATTTCTTCGATCTCATCATAGAAATCGTCATCAATAGAAGAAAAACCATGAAAAACCGCATCAATTCCGGAAACAATGTTATTTCTGGTCTTAGACAGGCCTTCTGCCAGTCGTTTAAAAAATCCTTTTTTTTCTTCTGCCATCTTTACTCCTCCTTCACTTTATGCCAGTTCTTCCTCGATCAGATTCACCGATACCAGAGCTGATACACCCTTTTCCTGCATGGTGATTCCGTAGAGTCGGTCTGCTGCCGCCATCGTACCTCGTCTATGTGTGATCACAATAAACTGGGTATTTTTTGTCAGCTTATGCAGATAATTTGCAAATCTTCCTACATTGGAGTCGTCCAGTGCCGCCTCGATCTCGTCCAGCAAACAGAACGGAGACGGTTTTAAGTTCTGGATCGCAAACAGCAATGCAATGGCTGTCAGTGCTTTTTCTCCACCGGACAGCTGCATCATGTTCTGAAGCTTCTTTCCTGGCGGCTGGGAAATGATCCGCACACCGGTCTCAAGAATATTTTCCGGTTCGATCAGTTCCAGCGTTCCCTTACCGCCGCCGAACAGTTCTTTAAATGCTTTGTCAAATTCCACCTGAATCTGAGCAAACATTTCCGTAAACTGTTTCTTCATGCCTTCATCGAGCTCAGAAATAATATTCTGCAGCAGCTGCTCTGCTTCTACCAGGTCATTTCGCTGCTGATTCATAAACTCGTAGCGCTCTGAGATTTCCTTATAATCTTCAATCGCATTGATATTTACATTTCCAAGCTGTTTGATCTCCTCTTTGATCTTCGTAATGCTGCGTTTGAGTTCCTGACGATCCCCGAAGCTTTCCTCTCGCAAAGGCAGTGCTTCGTGGTGAGTCAGCTCATATTCTTCCCACATATAGTTGATGAAGTTTTCACCGGATTCCTCCAGTTTTTCCTTCTGGGTTCCCAAACGATACAGTTCTTTATCCAGATCATTGATCCGATTTGACAGCTGTTCCCGTTTTTCAAAGAAATCCTTATTCTTGGTAAGAAGTTCTTCTTTTTTATCGATCAGTGCTGTTTTTTCTGCCTCTGTAGTTTCAGATGCCCCAAGCAGCACCTCGATCTGAGACTGTAGTCCTGCAATTCCGTCTTCTCTGGCTTTCGCATCACTTTCAGAATGCTCCATAGTTTCATCAAGCGACGTTTCTTCGTCCTTTAACCGCTGGAGTTCTTCCTCAATACGACGGATATTTTCCTGAACAAATTCCTTTTTCTGCTGGAAGGAAGCATTCTGCAGGTGAAGTTCTTCCACCTCTGCCTTTGCATCGGTTTCCTTCTCCTGATATTCCACCAGTTCTTCCTGGTATCTGGTAATGCTTACTTCATTTGCCTTTTCCCGGATATCAGAGCCTTTCAGTTCCTCTGCAATTCCCTTTCGGTTTTCTGTGATATCTTTCTGCTGGCTTTCCAGTTCCCGCAGCTCCTTACGGAATTTTTCCAGATCTTCTTCAAATGCCTGCTTTTTCTGCTCATACTGAGTAAGCTGCATTTTTGCTGTATTTTGTTTGACGAATTCTTTGGAAAGGGTGTCGTTCACCTGATCCAGTGCCGAATAGCAGGCTGTACGTTTTGCTTTGGCAGTTTCTACCAGCGTTTTCCGTTCTTCCAGTTCTTTCGCCAGCTGTTTGACACTGCTTTCCAATTCTTCCATCTCCCGGCGCCGTCCTAACAGGTTGCTGTTATTTTTAAAGGCACCACCGGTCATGGAGCCTCCCGGATTGAGGGATTCTCCTTCCAATGTGACGATTCGCAGGGACTGATCATATTTCCGCTGCAATGCAATGGCATGGTCGATATGATCCACCACCAGAGTTCTTCCCAGAAGATAGCCGGCAAGGGCCGAAAAACGTTCTTCTGTTTTCACCAGCGTATGCGCAACGCCGATAACACCTTCCTCCCGCAAAACATTTTCTTTATGGAAAATGTTTCCGCCTTTGATAGCGGTCAACGGCAGGAATGTTGCACGCCCCAGCTTATTGGCTTTCAAAAAGCCGATCATGGACTTGGCCGTCTGCTCATTATCTGTCACAATATTCTGAATGCTTCCGCCAAGGGCTGTTTCGATGGCGATCTCATAGTTTTTTTCCACCTTGATCAAATCTGCCACAACCCCCAGGATTCCGCTTTGATTCTTTTTCTGCTCCATGACTTTACGGATCGAATTTCCGTATCCGTCATAACGTTCTGTCAGGTTTCTCAAAGATTCCAGACGGGAAGCCTCCCGATGATAGGCACTCTGACCAATCTCCAGAAGACGGTTCCATTCTCTTAAATCCTTTACATGTCCCTCGATTTCCTGTTCGATGGAGTTTTTCTTTTCTGTACATTCCCGGATCACTGCATTGATCGCTTCAAAGTTCTGCTTTGCCTCTGTAAGACCAGCTTCATTCTCGTTCTCTTCTGTTTTAATTCCCAGGATTTTCGAGCTTAATTCCGCTTTACGGATCTGCACCTGTTCCAGCATCGTATCATAGCGCTGGATTTTTCCTTTGGTGGAAGCTTTTTCATTCAGAAGCTGAATGATCTCATTTTTACAGTATTCAATGCTGTGATTCAGATCCAGAATTCTCTGCTGAACGCTTTCCAGATTTTCTTCCGCTTCCGTAAGAACTCCCTTCATATCCGCAAGCTGCATATCCAGCTTGTATTTTTCCTTCAGGAATTCTTCTTTCTGTTCCTCTTTCTCAGCGGTCTCATTTAAAATGGCATCTTTACGGTTCTTCAAATGCTTTTCATTTGACTGTGCCGCAGTGTTCTGCGCCTTTAAAACAGCAATCTGTCCTTCCAGCTGTTTTTTCTGCAGTGCACTCTCCGTCAATGCCGTCTTTTTTGCTTCAATTCCTTCATTCAGGCTTTCAATCTCATTTTCAATGTGCTCATATTCCAGCTTACAGTTTTCATAAGCCTTCTTGGATTCCTCAAAATCATTCTGTACAATGTTTGTTTTTTCTTCCAGATCCTTCTGTGCCTGTTTGATCCGTTCCATTTCCATCAGGAACAGATTGACATCGTAGGTTTTTAAGGTATCTCGCTTTTTTAAGTACTCTTTCGCCGTTTCTGACTGGCGTTTCAAAGGTCCTAACTGTTTTTCCAGCTCGGTTAAAATATCGTTTACACGCAGCAGGTTCTGTTTTTCTTCTTCCAGCTTCTTTTCTGCGTTCTTTTTTCTCTTTTTATATTTTACAATCCCCGTCGCTTCATCAAAAAGCTCTCTGGCTTCCTCCGGCTTGGTACTTAAGATCTTATCGATCTGCCCCTGTCCGATGATGGAATAGCCTTCTTTACCGATACCGGTATCATAAAACATTTCCTGCACATCTTTCAGACGGCATACCGTACCGTTGATCAAATATTCACTTTCTCCGGAACGATATAAACGTCTTGCAACGGTAACTTCCTCGTAATCCACCGGGAGCTGCTTATCTGCATTGTCCAGGGTAATGGCTACAAACGCATATCCCTGAGGCTTTCTGGTTTCTGTTCCCGAGAAAATAACATCCTGCATATTTGCACCACGCAGCTGTTTTACACGTTGTTCTCCCAGTACCCAGCGGACTGCATCTGCGACGTTACTTTTTCCGCTGCCGTTCGGTCCTACAATGCCGGTAATCCCGTTATGAAAATCGAATACTATCTTGTTCGCAAAAGATTTAAATCCGTGTACCTCTATACTTTTTAAATACATAGGTTCTCCTCTATTGTTTCAATTTCTTGATCGCATCATAGGCTGCAGCCTGTTCTGCTGCTTTTTTGGATTTTCCAGTACCTTTTCCTGCACTTCTGTCGCCTACAAACAGTTCGACCATAAAGGTTTTACAGTGATCCGGTCCTTCTTCCCCGATCAGTTCATAATGAATCGGTTCTGCCGTAATACTCTGCATCATTTCCTGAAAAATAGTCTTACTATCATAAAAGAGCTGCTTTTCTTCGATTCCGTTTAAAACATATTTTTCCACAAACTCTTTTGCACTAGTAAAACCACCGTCTAAATAAATCGCACCGATCAATGCTTCCAGGGCATCAGAAGTTACAGACGCACGTTCCCGGCCTCCGGTAAGTTCTTCCCCTTTTCCAAGATAAAGATAGTTTCCCAAATCGATTTCCTTGGCACATAATGCCAGTGTCTGTTCACACACCATGCTGGCACGTTTTCTGGTTGCCTCTCCTTCCGGCATTTTCGGGTAATTCAGGTATAAAAATTCACTGGTCACAAGCTCCAGCACCGCATCTCCCAAAAATTCCAGACGTTCATTGTTCATGAGTCGGTTCATTTTCTGCTCATTGCAGAAAGAACTGTGACGCATGGCATGTTCTAAATACGAAAAATCTGAGAAACGATAACCTATCTTTTTTTCTAATTCACTTAATCTTCCCATAATCTCTCTTTTCTTTGAAAGAGAAAAAGCCCTTCTGTGGGCTTCTTCTCTTGATTTTTTAAGCGTTAATTACTTTTTCAAGCTGTTCTACCGCATCACCAACTGTTTTGATGTCCATTGCAGCGTCATCATCGATGGTAATCTTATACATATCTTCCAGTCTCATGATGATCTGGCACACATCAAGAGAATCTGCTCCCAAATCGTCTGTAAATGTGCTTTCTAATGTGATTTCACTTTCGTCCATGCTAAGTTCATCAGCGATGACTTCAATGATCTTTTTTGCGTTATCTTCCATAACTGACTTCCTTTCTATTCTGCTTTCTGCAGATTTTCTTCAATTTTTTTACTAATTTCCTGTTTCTTAAATGCAACACATTCCAAAATGGAATTGGTGATCTCTTTGGAGCCGGAGCTTCCATGAGTCTTTACCACAAGACCACGCAGTCCCAAAAGCGGTGCGCCGCCCCGTTCTGAAGTATCAAAGGATTTCATGGTCTCTTTTAAGGACGGCTTCACTAACAATCCACCAATCTTTCCGCGAAGTGTCTTCATCATGCCCTTTTTCATCACTCTGACCAAGGTAGAACCAACACCTTCATAGAGTTTCAGGATCACATTTCCAACGAACGCTTCGCAGACAACCACATCAACTTCTCCTTTTGGAATATCTCTTGCTTCAATACTTCCCACAAAATTAATGTCGCTGCATTCCTTCAACAGCGGAAATGTTTCTTTTACAAGTGCATTTCCTTTTTCTTCCTCCGCACCAATATTGACAATACCGACACGTGGATTTTTTACTCCCATAATGTTTTCCATATAAATGGAACCCATTTTGGCAAACTGCACCAAATGCGATGATCTGGCATCCACATTGGCTCCGCAGTCAATCAGAAGGGAAAATCCTTTTTCCGTAGGAATCAATGGTGCCAATGGCGGTCTTTCAACCCCTTTTACCCTTCCTACTACAAGCTGTCCGCCTACCAAAACAGCACCTGTACTTCCAGCAGATACAAAAGCATCTGCAGTTCCGTCATGCACCATCTTCATGCCGACAACGATTGAAGAATCCTTCTTTCTGCGAATTGCCTGCACCGGAGGTTCTGCCATCTCAATGACTTCACTGGCCGGGACGATTGTCAGGCGTTCCTTTGGATAAGTATATTGCTCCAATTCCTTTTTGATGACTTCTTCCTGACCAACTAAAAATACACTGATCTCCTGGCTTTTGTTCAGGGCATCTACTGCTCCCTTCACAGTAGACTGCGGTGCATTGTCACCGCCCATGGCGTCAACCACGATCTTTACTAATTCCTGCACGTAATTACCTCCTTTAAAGTGTAGCTACCCACTTTCTGCCATTTATCATACTAAACTTCAAAGTAGAAATCAATCATTTTTTCGCATTTCACCTTCATCGTCAGGAATCCGCTGAAAATAAAAAAGGACCTTTCGATCACTCGAAAAGTCCTATCATCTTCACATTATTCAGCGGAGATAATTTCTTTCTTGTTGTAAGAGCCACAAGCTTTGCATACTCTGTGAGAAAGCATTAAAGCACCACATTTGTTGCATTTTACCATGTTAGGTACGCTCATTTTCCAGTTTGCTCTTCTTTTATCTCTTCTACCTTTGGAAGATTTGTTCTTTGGACAAATAGACATTAGGTTGCACCTCCTCTACCTATTACTTAACACTATTAAAGATGTCGCGAATCTTGGCCATTCTCGGATCCAGTTCCACAGTATCGCATGTACAGCTACCGTAGTTGAGATTAGTTCCGCACTTTTTACAGATGCCCTTGCAGGCCTCTGTACATAAAGTCTTCATAGGCCAGTTCACTAAAATCTCACAGTAAATCAACTGTTCTGTATCCAAATTATATCCAACTATCAAATTGTCTTCTTCCGGTTCTTCTTCAGTATCGTTCTTATCGTACTCTCTGCAGATTTCCAATGGAACCTCCACTGATACCGGCTGTAAACATCGGTCACATGGAATCTCCAGTGTCACCGCTGTCTTTCCTTCAATCAGAAACTTGTCTGTATTTACTTTACTGACTGTCAACGGAAAGTTTTCTTTCTTCGTAATCGGGAAGTTCCCGAGTGAAGAAACAAAAGAATCCATTTCCAAGGTTACCTGTTCCGTAATCTTTTCCTGATCTCCGGATATAAGCTTTGATAAATTGATTAGCATTATAGTCTCCCATTTCGCACTGATTCATTATAACCACTACATCTTGTGTTGTCAATACCTTATTTT
>CAZOJX010000067.1:0-10315 GCA_964580255.1 uncultured Lachnoclostridium sp.
GGATAGTCATCAGACTGTCCCTTTTTGTGATTTGAAAAGGGGAATTTTTTCAAATCAATTGACTGACTTCCACAAAACTGTTATAGTTAAATATATTGTATGAACGAAATGTAAAAAGGAAGTGGAGGAAATAAACATGATTACTTGTCAGGGTAAAAGTGTATTTTCAGGTGTAGCGATCGGTAAGATCTTTGTGTACAAAAAAGCTGATAATACAGTAGAGAAGTATCAGATCGAAGACACAGCTGCTGAATTTGAAAGATTTAAGGCTGCACAGGCAAAAGCGATTACACAGCTGCAGGCTTTGTATGAAAAGACATGTAAAGATATCGGGGAAGAAGAAGCGATGATTTTTGAGATGCATCAGCAGCTTCTGGAAGATTTAGATTATGTAGAATCCATTCAGGGAATCATTGAAAATGAAAAACTGAATGCAGAATATGCAGTATTTGTAACAGCAGAACAGTTTGCAGCAATGTTCATTGCCATGAACGATGAATATATGAGCGGACGTGCTGTAGACGTAAAGGACGTTTCTGAAAGAGTAATCTCTATCTTAAACGGATCCCAGGTTGCAGCAGAAGCGATGCCGGAACCGGTGATCATTCTTGCTGAAGATCTGGCTCCAAGTGAGACGGTACAGTTCGAAAAAGATAAACTGCTCGCATTCGTAACTCAGAAGGGAAGTGCAAACTCTCATACAGCAATCCTTGCACGTATGATGAATCTTCCGTCTCTTGTTATGACTGACATTGAACTGAATATGGAATATCACGACAAACTGGCAGTTGTAGACGGATTTACCGGAAAAATCTATATTGATCCGGATGATGTGACAATGGCTGAAATGAAGGAAAAACAGAAACGTGCAGAAGAACGCCGCCTGATCCTTCAGACATTAAAAGGACTTCCAACAGTTACAAAGAGCGGAAAACACGTTCATTTGTATGCAAACATCGGTGGTGTAGAGGACGTTGACGCGGTACTGGAAAACGACTGCGAAGGAATCGGTCTGTTCCGAAGCGAATTCCTGTATCTGGGACGGGAAGACTATCCTTCAGAAGAAGAACAGTTTGAAGCATATAAAGCTGTTATTTCCAGAATGAACGGAAAGAAAGTCATCATTCGTACACTGGATATCGGTGCAGATAAGCAGGCAGACTATTTCAATATTCCAAAAGAAGAAAACCCGGCACTTGGTTTCCGTGCAATCCGTATCTGTCTGGAAAGAGTAGATATGTTTAAGACACAGCTTCGTGCGATCTATCGTGCATCTGCTTACGGAAAAGCATCGATCATGTTCCCGATGATCATCTCAGTAAGCGAGATCGTTCGCATTAAAGAGATCGTGGAAGAAGTAAAAGAAGAATTAAGACAGCAGGATATTCCGTTTGGTGATGTTGAACTTGGTATCATGATAGAAACTCCGGCAGCAGTTATGATCAGTGATCAGCTGGCAGCAGAAGTAGAATTCTTCTCTATCGGAACCAATGACCTGACTCAGTATACATTGGCAATCGACCGTCAGAACCAGTCTCTGGAACCATTCTACGATGCACATCACGAGGCAGTGCTCCGTATGATCCAGAAAACTATCGAAAATGCACATGCACATGGCGCATGGTGCGGTATTTGTGGTGAATTGGGTGCAGATATGGAACTTACCAGAAGATTTGTACAGATGGGCATTGATGAACTGTCTGTTTCACCGCCATTTACATTAGAGCTTCGTAAGAAAATCCGCGAGATTGACTAATAAAAAGTTTATAATTAAAAAAGGAGAATATATAAAATGAAAGAAATCAAATATGTAGTAACAGATCCATTAGGAATTCATGCAAGACCGGCAGGACTGATCGTTAAAATGGCAGCTGGATTCAAAAGCGCTATCACAATCGATAATGGTGCAAAAAAAGCAGATGCAAAAAGAATCATGGCAGTTATGAGCATGGGTATCAAACAGGGACAGGAAATTACTGTAACTGTAGAAGGTGAAGATGAAGAAACAGCTGCAGCAGCAGTAGAAACCTTCTTAAAAGAAAACTGCTAATCATATAGGGATTAGGGCGGACTGTTGCGGCAGTCCGCTTTTTTTGTTATACTTATAAGAAAACTTGGGAAATATAAACAAAAAAACAATGGAGTATCATAATGAAGATCGAGAATTTAACTGCTTATGAATTGATTGAAAAACGGCCGATCGGAGAACTGGAGAGTGTCGGTTACCTTTTAAAGCATAAAAAGAGCGGTGCAAGGATCCTGCTTTTGGAAAATGAGGATGAAAATAAGGTGTTCAGTATCGGATTCCGCACCCCGCCTCAGGACAGCACCGGACTTCCTCATATTTTGGAGCACTCTGTTCTGTGCGGATCAGAGAAATTTCCGGTCAAGGATCCGTTTGTAGAACTGGTCAAGGGGTCTTTGAATACATTCCTTAATGCGATGACCTATTCGGACAAGACCGTTTATCCGGTTGCCAGCTGCAATGACGCTGATTTTCAGAATCTGATGGACGTTTATCTGGATGCAGTGTTTCACCCGAATATTTATCAGAAAGAGGAAATCTTCCGTCAGGAGGGCTGGCACTATGAACTGGAATCTGAGGACGATGAACTGACCTATAACGGTGTAGTATATAATGAAATGAAAGGTGCCTTTTCTTCACCGGAGGATGTACTGGATCGTGAGATCATGGCGGCACTTTTCCCGGATACCCCTTACGGCAATGAATCCGGTGGAGATCCGGAAGTGATTCCGAGCCTTACCTGGGAACAGTTTTTAGGATTTCATAAGAAATATTATCACCCGTCAAACAGTTATATTTACCTTTATGGAAATATGGATATGGTGGAAAAACTGGAATGGTTGGATCAGGCCTATTTAAATGCCTACGATGCCATAGAGATTGATTCGGAGCTTCCGATGCAGAAGCCTTTTGAAAAGACAAAAGAAGTGATCTTGTCCTATCCGATCTCTGAGGCAGAAGAAGAAAGTAATAATACCTACCTTTCCTATAATCAAGTTGTAGGAACTAGTCTTGATAAAGAGCTTTATCTGGCATTTCAGATCATTGAATATGCATTGCTTGCGGCACCGGGCGCACCGCTGAAACAGGCAATTTTGGACGCAAAGATCGGAAAAGATGTGATCAGCTCTTATGACAACGGAATTTTACAGCCAATCTTTTCTATCATTGCGAAGAATGCAAATCCGGATCAGAAAGATGCCTTTGTGACATTGATCCATCAGACTCTGGAAAATCTGGTCAATGGAGGTCTGGATAAGAAAGCGCTGGAAGCGGGACTGAATTATTATGAATTCCGTTATCGGGAAGCAGACTTTGGAAATTATCCAAAGGGGCTGATGTACGGACTTCAGGCCTGTGACAGCTGGTTATATGATGAGAAAAAGCCGTTTCTCCATTTGGAGGCACTGGATACTTTTGCTTCTTTGAGAAAACGGATCTCTACAGATTATTATGAAAATCTGGTGAAAGAATATCTTCTGGATAATACCCATGCAGCTGTTGTCTGCGTTGTTCCGAAAAAAGGACTTGCTCAGGAAAAAGAGGAAGCGCTGAAGAAAGAACTGGCTGCATATAAAGCTTCCTTATCGAAAGAAGAACTGGAAAAAATCATTGCATTTACCGGTCATCTAAAGGAATATCAGGAAGAAGAAAGCTCACAGGAGGATCTGGAAAAGATTCCGGTGTTAAAGCTGGAGGATATTTCCCGGAAAGTTCGTCCTTTTAAAAATGAAGAACTGATGATGGAGGATACAAAGGTTCTTTATCATGATTATCATACCAATGGAATTGTTTACCTTACCTTGGCATTTCAGATCGATCATGTTCCGCAGGAGCTTTTACCGTATGTTTCCCTTTTGAAAAATGTATTGGGATATGTGGATACGGAAAATTACTCTTTCGGAGAACTGTTTAATGAGATCAACCGTAAGAGCGGCGGAATCTATTCAACACTGGGCCTTTATGCCAACGATCAAAAGGAGGAAGACAGCATCAAGACCTTTGAGCTTCATGCGAAATCTCTGGAAGATCAGCTGCCGTTCGTATTTTCCATGATCGAGGAAATCCTGAAAAGATCCAAATTGGACGATGAAAAACGTCTGTACGAGATTCTGGGACAGATGAAATCCAGACTGCAGATGGCACTGCCGTCTAACGGACATTCTACCGCAGTAACGAGAGCAACCTCGTATTTTTCAGAAAATGCTGCATTTTCTGAAATGATCGGCGGAATTGATTTTTACCGGGTGATCGAGCATCTGGAAGCAAATTATGAAGAAGAAAAGGAATTGCTGGCAGCGAAATTGAAAGAGGTTTGCGATTACATTTTCTGTCCGGAAAATCTGATCGTGAGCGTAACCTGCGACAGAACCGCCTTGGAGACTTTGGAAGACGGAATGAAGTGTTTAAAGAGCTGCTTAAAACCATGCAAACTGGAAAAAACAGCAAAAAAAGTAGAACTTCAGAAGAAAAACGAAGGATTTCTAACTTCCTCCCAGGTACAGTATGTGGCTGTGGCGGGAAATTTTAAAAAGGCAGGACTTTCCTATACCGGAGCCTTAAGGGTACTGAAGGTAATCTTAAGCTATGATTATCTGTGGCTTCAGGTACGTGTGAAAGGCGGAGCCTATGGCTGCATGAGCGGATTTTCCAGAGGCGGAAACGGCTATTTTGCAAGCTATCGGGATCCGAATCTGAGCCAGACCGTAGAAACCTACCAAAAAACTGTAGAATATCTGAAAAACTTTGCGGCTTCGGATCGTGATATGTTAAAATATATCATTGGAACGATCAGTGATATGGATATTCCGCTGACCCCGTCGATGGCAGGAAAGCGTTCCTTTACCGCATACCTTACAGGACTTACGGAGGAACAGATCTTACGGGAAAGAGAAGAAGTATTATCCTGTACGACAGAGGATATCCGAAAGCTGGCAGATCACGTACAGGCAGTTTTAGAAGAACAGGCAATCTGTGTTCTTGGAAATGAAGCACTGTTAAAGAAAGAAGAAGCGATGTTCCGGAAGCTGGAACCGCTGTTTCAGGCATAAGAGAAAGGAAGATTATGAATACAAATGCATCTTTTAAATCCGGTTTTGTGACCTTGATCGGCAGACCAAATGTGGGAAAATCCACGTTGATGAATCGATTGATCGGTCAGAAGATCGCCATTACATCAAATAAACCGCAGACGACAAGAAACCGTATTCAGACGGTTTATACGGACGAACGGGGACAGATCGTTTTCCTGGATACTCCGGGAATTCATAAGGCAAAAAACAAGCTGGGAGAATATATGGTCAATGTGGCAGAGCGTACATTGAAGGAGGTTGATGTGGTTCTCTGGCTTGTAGAACCGTCCACCTTTATCGGTGCCGGCGAGCAGCACATTGCAGCACAGTTAAAGATGATCAAAACACCGATCGTGCTGGTCATCAATAAAGTAGATACGGTAAAAAAAGAAGAAGTTTTGAAATTTATTGCAGCCTATAAGGACATTTGCCAATTTGCAGACATTGTACCGGTATCTGCCCTGAAAGGACAGAACACAGACACGGTTCTGGATGTAATCTTTAAATATCTTCCGTATGGACCGGCATTTTATGATGAAGATACCGTTACCGATCAGCCTCAGCGTCAGATCGTGGCGGAAATGATCCGGGAAAAAGCACTTCGTTCCCTGGACGAAGAAATTCCTCACGGAATCGCAGTGACCATCGAAAAAATGAAGGAACGTCCGGGCGGAAAGGTTGTGGATATTGAAGCAACCATCATTTGCGAGCGGGACAGTCATAAAGGAATCATTATCGGAAAAGGCGGCGCAATGCTGAAAAAGATCGGAAGTGCAGCACGGTTCGAGATTGAAAAAATGCTGGAAATGAAGGTAAATCTTCAGCTTTGGGTCAAGGTGCGTAAGGACTGGAGAGACAGTGACCTGTTTATCAAAAACTTCGGATATGATAAAAAAGAAATTTAAAGGAAATCTGTTTTCATGAGAGATACGGTAACGCTGACAGGAATTGTATTATCTGCAGCTCCCTCAGGCGAATATGATAAGCGGGTAGTGATCTTGACAAAAGAAAGAGGGAAAATTACTGCATTTGCAAGAGGTGCCAGACGTCCGAATTCGGCTTTGCTGGCTTCCACCGGAGCTTTCGCTTTCGGCACCTTTCTTCTATATGAAGGAAGGGACGCATACCAGCTGGTGCAGACAGAAATTTCCAATTATTTTTCAGAGCTGATGAGCGATTTCGGCGGTGCCTATTACGGAATGTACTTTTGTGAGCTGGCAGATTATTACACGAGAGAAAATAATGACGAGATCGAGATCATGAAGCTTTTGTATCAGTCTCTAAGGGCACTGACTAAAAAGAGCCTTTGCAGGGAACTGGTGCGCTACATCTATGAGTTGAAGCTTTTTTGCTGTGCAGGAGAATATCCGGAGGTTTTTTGCTGTACCCAGTGCGGTACACAGGAGGATCTGAGGGAATTCTCCATGTTCCATGGGGGAATGATCTGTCAGGAATGTCATAAGTCGGCCAAAGACGGACTGCGCCTGAATCCATCGACGGTGTATACCATGCAGTATATTATCAGTGCAACGGTGGAAAAACTGTATACCTTTGCGGTTTCTGAGGAAGTTTTGGCGGAGCTTCGCATGGTAATGGATCGCTGGAGAGAACGCTACCTGGACAAAACCATGAAAAGTCTGGAAATATTAGAGAGCGTAAAAGATATTTGTTGAAATTCTAATGCAATAAAGGTATAATATTCTAGCATATCCAGATTTAGGAGGAAAAGAATGCGAAGATCATTGCGGTTCCTGCTGCTTCTGCCCATGACGATTTTACTGGCAGGGTGCGGACAGAAATTTGAACCAACAGAAAGTACCATCTTTGTTACGTCGAAAGGAATCGTGCAAAGTGCGGTAATGGAATCCTTTGATAAGTCTTATTATGACTTTGGAGAACTTTCAGAAGATGCGCAGAAAGCGGTAAAGGCATTTTGTCTTGACCGGAATGAAGAATCTGTGTCGATCACATCGTTGACCAATACAGAAGATTCGGTGACACTTTTGATGGAATACCAGACGGCAGAAGACTATGCGGCATTTAATGAAGTTTTATTATTCTCCGGTACATTTTCGGAGGCGGTCGAAGCGGGTTATCTGCCGGACGAACTTCATGATCCGGAAGGACAGCTGGTGGAGCTTGATATAGAAAAGCTTGGGCAGTGTAAAACGATCGTTACTGAAGAAAGCATTTGTCTGCAGACAAGCGGAAAGATTCGGTATATGAGCGAAAATGTGATGCTTTTGGATAAAAAACTGGCAAAAGCAGTGGAGGCGGGAAAAAGTCACCCGGCTTTCGTATTATATAAATAAACAAGAGGAGAGAAGACATGGAAAAGACAATGGAAAAAATCGTAGCATTGGCAAAGAGCAGAGGATTTGTATATCCGGGTTCCGAAATCTACGGTGGATTGGCTAACACATGGGATTACGGTAATCTCGGTGTAGAATTGAAAAACAATGTAAAAAGAGCCTGGTGGCAGAAATTCGTACAGGAAAATCCGTACAATGTAGGTGTTGACTGTGCGATCCTGATGAACCCGCAGACATGGGTAGCTTCCGGACATCTGGGCGGTTTTTCCGATCCTTTGATGGACTGTAAATGCTGCAAAGAGCGTTTCCGTGCAGACAAACTGATCGAAGACTATATGGCAGAAAACGGCATTGAAATCGAAGGAAGTGTAGATGCATGGTCACCGGAAGAAATGAAGGCTTATGTGGATGAACATGAAATCGTATGTCCTTCCTGTGGAAAGAAAGACTTCACAGATATCCGTCAGTTCAACCTGATGTTCAAAACATTCCAGGGTGTTACGGAAGATGCAAAAAATACGGTTTATTTAAGACCGGAAACTGCACAGGGTATTTTCGTAAACTTCAAAAATGTACAGAGAACTTCCAGAAAGAAAGTACCATTTGGTATCGGTCAGATCGGTAAATCCTTCAGAAATGAGATCACACCGGGTAACTTCACTTTCCGTACCAGAGAGTTCGAACAGATGGAACTTGAATTCTTCTGCAAACCGGGAACTGACTTAGAATGGTTCGCATACTGGAAACAGTACTGCATCGACTGGTTAAAGAACCTGGGCATGAAAGACGAAGAACTTCGTGCAAGAGATCATTCTCCGGAAGAACTTTGCTTCTACAGCCGTGCGACCACAGACCTGGAATTCAAATTCCCATTTGGCTGGGGAGAACTTTGGGGTATCGCAGACAGAACTGATTATGACTTAACACAGCATCAGAACGTATCCGGTGAAGATATGTCTTACTTTGATGATGAACTGAAAGAAAAATATGTTCCATACGTTGTTGAACCGTCTCTGGGTGCAGACCGTGTGGTACTTGCATTCCTTTGTGCAGCATATGATGAAGAAGAATTAGAAGGCGGCGATGTGAGAACAGTTCTTCACTTCCATCCGGCACTGGCACCTGTAAAGGTTGCAGTTCTTCCGCTTTCCAAAAAGTTAAACGAAGGCGCAGAAAAAGTATTTGCAGAGCTTTCTAAGAAATATAACTGCGAATTTGATGACAGAGGAAACATTGGTAAGAGATATCGTCGTCAGGACGAGATCGGAACACCGTTCTGTGTTACCTATGATTTTGAATCTGAAGAAGACGGTGCTGTAACTGTTCGTGATCGTGATACAATGGAACAGGTTCGTATTAAGATTGACGAATTAGATGCATATCTTGCAGATAAATTCACATTCTAAGGGTAGCTGCTGATTTTTGTTGTGTTTTTTGAGATAAGTCAAACTTTTTGAAGTGCATGTTTATCTAATACGATAGAGGCAGACGGTGCCTGAGAATTGAAAAACAGGAGTAGGACTTATGAAAATGAAAAAAATTGCAGCAATCTTATTAGTGACATTGATGACAATGGGAAGCTTAAACGGCTGTGGAGAAAAAACAGAACAGGGTCAGACGGTTTCCGGAACAGTAGACGAGATTAAAGATTTCATGTTTATTATAGAAACCTCTGACGGTGCATTTTACTCGTTCCCATTGAACTCCGACAATCCCATCGATCTGACAGGGATTTCGAGAGGCGATGAGATCACGATTGAATATGAAGGAACGATATCCGAGGTGGATCCGTTCGATGGCAAGGTGATTTCAGTAGAAAAAGAATAAGTTTAAGAATATTTACTTAAAACAACAAAACAACGACAGAAATGCCGTTGTTTTTTGTTGTTTTTTGAAGGAAAATTTGCAAGATTCTTGGAAAAGCTATTGACGAATTTCAAAAATATGGTATGATAGATATGTGCGCACACAGGTGCGCATTTTCTGACTGTTCGCAAAACTGTAAAATGGCAGTAAATGAACGGTATTTCAATTAACTAAACAATTCTAGGAGGAACACAACATGGCAAAATGGGTTTATATGTTTAGCGAAGGCGACGCTTCCATGAGAAACACCCTTGGTGGAAAAGGTGCAAACCTTGCTGAAATGACCAAATTAGGCCTTCCGGTACCACAGGGCTTTACGATCACAACAGACGCTTGTACACAGTACTATGAAGATGGTCGTACAATCAACGACGAAATTCAGGCACAGATTAATGATGCGATCGTAAAAATGGAAGAAATCACAGGAAAGAAATTCGGTGATTTAGAAAATCCGCTTCTTGTATCTGTTCGTTCAGGAGCAAGAGCTTCTATGCCAGGTATGATGGATACAATTTTAAACCTCGGTCTTAACGAAGAGGTTGTTGAAGTCGTTGCTAAGAAAACAGGCAACGAAAGATGGGCTCGTGACTGCTACAGAAGATTCATTCAGATGTACTCTGACGTAGTTATGGAAGTAGGTAAAAAATACTTCGAAGAACTCATCGACAAAATGAAAGAAGAAAAAGGCGTTACACAGGACGTTGATCTGACAGCTGATGACTTAAAAGAATTAGCAAATCAGTTCAAAGCTGAATATAAATCAAAACTCGGCGAAGATTTCCCGGATGATCCAAAGGTTCAGTTAATGGGTGCTGTAAAAGCAGTATTCCGTTCTTGGGACAACCCACGTGCAAACGTATATCGTCGTGACAATGATATCCCATATTCTTGGGGTACTGCAGTAAACGTACAGGAAATGGCATTCGGTAACTGGTCTGATGAATCAGGTACAGGTGTTGCATTTACCCGTGATCCGGCTACAGGAGAAAAGAAGCTGATGGGTGAATTCTTAATCAATGCACAGGGTGAAGACGTTGTTG
>CAZOJX010000068.1:0-10120 GCA_964580255.1 uncultured Lachnoclostridium sp.
TCCCCTTACCGGATTTCCGGTAAAAAGGATACGATCAAGACAGGTGGTTTATTCTATTACTTTAATAAATCGTTCAAACGCATTCTGTCCTTCTTCCGTACGTTTGTAAACGCCGGCGCATTCCAGAACCTTTGCAAAGACCTTTCCGATCTCTTTTTGTACAATGGCGTGAATATTTTCTGCAGTCACTTCATTTTCCCGGATCCACTGCTCTGCCCAGTCTGCATGCTTAGAGAGCACCTCATCTGCCCGAAGATCCTTTCCTGCAAGCACTGCTTCTTCCAACGCCTTCATTTCTTTTTTCAGTCTTGCCGGAAGTACCGCAAGTCCCATAACCTCGATCAAACCGATATTTTCCTTTTTGATATGGTGATACTGGCTGTGCGGGTGATAAACGCCCATTGGGTGTTCTTCCGTCGTAATATTATTTCTAAGCACCAGATCCAACTCTAAAAGATCTCCGTTTTTTCTGGCGATTGGTGTGATCGTATTGTGCGGTGTTCCGTCGGTTTCACTGAAAATAAATGCTTCCTCGTCGGTGTAGCCTCTCCAGGTTCTTAAAATATGATCTGCCGCATCTGCTATATCAGAAAGATCTTCCCCCTGCAGACGGATAACAGACATTGGCCATTTCACGATGCCGGCACGAACCTTCGGCCACGCTTTCATCGTAAACATGGTCTCATACGGTGCATTTGCCATGGCAAAGGTATAGCCTCCGCCCTGAAAATGATCGTGGCTCAGGATCGATCCTCCCACGATCGGAAGGTCTGCGTTGGAGCCTGCCGTATAATGCGGGAATTTTTCCACGAAACTTAAAAGCTTTCGAAATACGGCTTTGTCGATCTTCATCGGTGTATGCTCTTTATGGAAAATGATACAGTGCTCATTATAATACACATACGGAGAATACTGCAGATAGTAGTCCGTACCGTCCAACGAAATCGGAATGATCCGGTGATTTTGTCTTGCCGGGTGATCCACACGACCGGCATAACCTTCATTTTCCTTGCAGAGCAGACAGGACGGATAACCGCTGACTTTCGCTTTTCCTGCCTTTGCAATGTCTCTCGGATCCTTTTCCGGTTTGGAAAGGTTAATGGTAATGTCAATCAGACCATATTCCGTTTCCGTCACCCATTTTTCGTCCTTGGCGATACGATCCTTCCGGATATAATTGGTCGCCTGGCTGAAAGCGTAATAGTAATCTGTCGCTTCCTTTGGGGAAGATTCATATTTTTCAGCAAAAGTGCGCTGTACCACAGACGGTGCCGGTGTCAGAATCCCCATGATCTTTGTATCAAACAGATCCTTTGCAGTAATGGTATCGTCTTCCAGAATTCCCATTTCCAAAGCAATCCCCATAAGATCCTCTAAAATCTCATGAACCGGTCTCGGCTCTCCTGAAAAATCTGATTTTTCATAGCTTTCCTGTCCGAAAAGTGCTAACAGCTGATTTTTTGTATAACACTCATCTGCCGGATCGATCAGCCCCTGATTTTTTCCATAACTGATCAGTTCGTCCAGTAATCGATTGATCATTGTTCTTCTCCTCTATTTCGCATATCCGTCCGGATTGGTGCTCTGCCATCTCCAGGCATCTGCACACATTTCATCAATGCCGTATTTTGCTGTCCAGCCTAAATCTTCTTTTGCCTTCTGCGGGTCGCAATAACAGGTTGCAATATCACCTTCTCTGCGTGGCTTGATCTCATATGGGATCTCATGTCCGCAGGCTTTTTCAAAAGCTGCTACAACCTGAAGCACACTGTAGCCGTTTCCGGTTCCCAGATTGTAAACTTCCACGCCCGGATTCTGACGAAGCTTTTCAATGGCTTTTACATGTCCTGCAGCCAGATCCACTACATGAATGTAGTCTCTGACGCCGGTGCCGTCCGGTGTGTTATAATCATTTCCAAAGACACCCAGACATGGTCTCTTTCCGACTGCTACCTGTGCCACATACGGCAGAAGGTTGTTCGGGATACCTTTCGGATCTTCTCCGATCAAACCGCTCTTATGAGCACCGATCGGGTTGAAATAACGAAGCAGGATCACATTCCACTCAGGATCTGATGTGTGAATGTCTGTCAGCACCTGCTCTAACATACTCTTTGTCCAGCCGTAAGGATTGGTCGGCTGACCCTTCGGGCAGTTTTCTGTGATCGGAATCTGTGCCGGATCACCGTAAACCGTTGCCGAAGAACTAAATACAATATTTTTTACACCATGCGCTCTCATCACGTCACAAAGTATCAGAGTTCCGGTCATATTGTTATGGTAATATTCGATTGGTTTCTGAACGGATTCTCCAACTGCCTTATATCCTGCAAAATGGATTACCGCTTCGATCTGATGGGCATCAAACACTTTGTTTAAAGCTTCTTTGTCCAAAACGTCTGCTTCGTAAAAGGTCACTGTTTTTCCTGTGATCTTTTCCACTCTTTTTAATGCCTCCGGGTTTGCATTGTAGAGATTATCTACAACCACTACATCATATCCCGCTTCCAATAATTCCACACATGTGTGGCTTCCGATATAACCGGCACCGCCTGCTACTAAAATGCTCATGAAAAATGCGCCTCCTTATATTTTTAAATTATGATAAAACTTTTTTACCGCCATATTTACGGATCTTTAATACATTACATGCATCTTTTCCATAAACCTGATCCATCACGTCTGCTTCGTAAAAGGTCACTGTTTTTCCTGTGATCTTTTCCACTCTTTTTAATGCCTCCGGGTTTGCATTGTAGAGATTATCTACAACCACTACATCATATCCCGCTTCCAATAATTCCACACATGTGTGGCTTCCGATATAACCGGCACCGCCTGCTACTAAAATGCTCATGAAAAATGCGCCTCCTTATATTTTTAAATTATGATAAAACTTTTTTACCGCCATATTTACGGATCTTTAATACATTACATGCATCTTTTCCATAAACCTGATCCATCACTGCCTTGTATTCTGCAACCGCTTCATTTTTTACAAACGCCTGAATGGTTCCGGCAAAGCCGCCGCCATGTACACGGCATACACCGTTGTCTCCTAAAACACTCTCACTGATGGCAAGAGCAATGGATACATTCTGGTGCTGTACGTCCTGATTGGTATACACATTCTGCAAAAACTTGAAGGAAGAATCTCCAGATGCTTTGACAACTTTTAAAAATTCAGCGAAATCACCCGCTTTTAATGCTGCCACTTCCTGCTGTACTCTGACATTTTCATTTACAAAATGAATGGCACGAAGCAGTGCACGATCTCCGGCTTTTTCACGTACTTCTGCTGCTTTTTCGATCAGCTGCTCCATGGTCACATCATGAAGCACTTCTTTTCCGAAAACGGCTGCCGCCGCTCTCATTTCTGCCGGAACTGCTGCATAATCTGCTGTCAGGTCTGCATGAGATCCTTTGGTATCTGTGATACACAGACTGTAGCCGTAGGTTCCCAGGTCACAGCTGACTCCTTCGATGACCGGATTCTTTTTGTCTGCGAAATCGATATGTACCAGATTTCCTACAGAGCTTGCGGTCTGATCCATCAGTCCGCATGGTTTTCCAAAATATACATTTTCTGCATACTGTCCGATGATGGCAATGTCCACCGGAGAGATCTGCATTTCATTATAAAGACCGGAAACGATGGTTCCGATAATGGTTTCAAATGCTGCTGAGGAAGAAAGTCCTGCTCCGATCAGCACATCACTGGTCACATAAGCGTTAAATCCCCCAATTTTTCCGCCATGGTCTTTGATGCCTGCCAGAACACCCTTGATCAGTGACAGGGTGGTTCCTTCTTCTTCGTCCTTCTTTTCCAGATCTTCCAAAGATACTGTGATCATCGGATATCCTTCAGATACAACCTTTACCACCGGTTCTGCAACTGCTTCTACTACTGCGATAGCGTCCAAATTTACAGAAGCTGCCAAAACCTCCCCGTTCTGATGGTCGGTATGGTTACCGCCGATCTCGCTTCGGCCCGGTGCACTGTAGATAGAAACCTCCGCAGATCCGTAAAGTGCTTCAAACTGCTCAATGGCTGCCACATAGCGGGCTCTCTGGTAATCCAGCTTTTCTTCGTCCAGATAGAGATCCAGTAATAAGGCATCTTCTGCACCGCTTTTTAATAATTCCTTCATATTTTCTGTTGTCATCTTAACGTGTCCCCCGTTTGATCTTATTAACTTCATAGTAATTCTTTTTTCACCATCTGTCAATATATTTTTACTTAATTCAAGTAAAATTTTTACCGTTATTTTACTGTCAATTTACTTCTTTACTTTTCGTGCATTTTGCACAATTATCTGAATCTATCCTCGACAAAATAACAGTGTCTGTGATATTATGAAGTTAACTTTAGTAAACAAAAGTAAACTTTGGAGGTCTGTATGGCTACACTCAAGGATATCGCACAGGCTGCCGGTGTTTCTTCCGGCGCTGTTTCCAGAATTTTAAACAATGACCCGACTTTAAGAGTTTCTACGGAAACCAAAAAGAGGGTTTTCGATATTGCACGGGAACTGAATTACCAAAGATCCCACAACCGGGACAAATCTTTATTTAAAATGGGAATTCTGCAGTGGTTTTCCGCAGAACAGGAAATGCTGGATTCTTATTATCTTCTGGTACGCCAGGGAATCGAAGATTTCTGTCAGAAGCATTCTATCGGGATCATTCGGGCATTTCAGTCCGATGCTGCGTCCATCGAGCCCTTACGGGGCGCTGACGGATTGATCTGCATTGGAAAATTTTCAAATGAAGAAATCCATAAATTTATCGGAATCTGCAAAAACATTGTATTTCTTGACATGCCGGTTCTGGATTATAATATTACAAACCTTACCATGGATTTTAAACATGCCGTCTATGAAGCATTGGATTATCTGACAGAACTGGGACATACAAAGATTGCCTATCTGGGCGGAAAAGAATATGTGGGCAATCAGGAGCTTTTCCCTGATGAACGCCGTCAGGCTTTTGTCTCTTATCTGGAAAATCATGGACTGACAGCTTCCATGATCTATGAAGATGCTTTTTCCACCGCTTCCGGTTACCAGATGACTCTGGAGCTTTTAGAAAAAAAAGAACTTCCGACAGCGATCTTTGCTGCCAGTGATGCCATTGCCTTCGGTGCCATGAGAGCGATCCAGGAAAAAGGACTTCGTATTCCGGAGGATATTTCTATCATCGGTTTTAATGATACGGAAATGAGTTCCTACACCACTCCGGCACTGACCACCATTTCTGCCCCTGCCTACGATATGGGACAGCATGGTGCCAACCTGATCTACGGATCTACCAACCTAAACATCAGTACCCCTTTGAAGGTAAAAATTCCCTGTCAGCTGGTCAAACGGGAATCCTGCAAAAAACCATGCGGCGAATAACGCTGCATGGTTCTTTTTTCGTCCCTGTTTTCAGTTATCGGATTACCCGGAGTTTCTCTTTTTCCAGATATAAGATCAGTTCCTTATGATAGCCGAAATTTTCTCCATCCACATGTACCGGCAATGGCTGGTCAGCTCTTAAGGTAATCTTTCCTCCTCGTTTGATATGTACTCCCTTCACAAAACGGTGCCAGCCCTTGTATGCCAGCGGAAGCACTGTTAAAATCTTTAATTTGGTCACATTTTCCACAAGACAGATATCCAAAAGATCGTCACTCCAGCTTGCTTTCGGGCACATCATGACCCTGCCGCCTTCGTACGGCGTATTCATGACTGCTCCAAAGAAGGTCTTTTCATAACGAACCGGTTCTTTTTCGTCCATCTGCACCTCGACCGGTGATGCCTGATAGGCAAAGATCTGTTTCAGGGCAATCATCACATAGCTTAATTTTCCCAGTTTCAGCTTATTCAGCAGTTTTTTCAGCTTTGATACCGCTGCTTCATGGGTAATGGCTGCGTCCCAGCCTATACCGCTGCTCACGGCAAATCTGCGAACCTCGTCTCCGGCTACGGCAACTCCCACATTCACCTGCAAATGAGATCTGTTTTCCAAAATGTGTTCAATAGAAGTCATCGGATCTGTCGGCAGATCCAGTCCTCCTGCCAGGTCATTTCCGGATCCCGTGGGAATATAGCCTAGGATCGTATCCTTGATCCGGACAATCCCGTTGACCACCTCATTGACCGTTCCGTCACCGCCCAGCACAATGATCATATGCTCACCTTCTTCAGCTGTCAGCATTTTCGCCAGCTCGGTAGCATGCCCCCTCTGCTTGCTAAAATATACCTCGTACTTTACATCAGATGCTTTTAAAACATCTTCCACCTGCTGCCAGATCTCGATCCCCCGTCCGGTTTTGGAGGCAGGATTGACAATAAACTGTAATTTCATCGCTTTTTCCTTTATTTTGTAAAAAAGGGAATGGTTTCCCATTCCCTTATACGGTTTGATTATTATTTTACAACAACTTTTCTAAAGTTTTTCTTACCACGTTTTACAACGATTCCTTCGCCGATTTCTTCTGCAGTATATGCTTTTGTAAAATCGGTAACTTTTTCGCCGTCCACAGAAACACCGCCCTGTTCTACTGCACGTCTTCCTTCACTTCTGGAAGGTACGAGACCGGATTTCTGTAAGATCGTGATAATATCGATCTTTCCGTCGCGGAAATCTTCTTCAGTCATTTCAGCAGTCGGCATATTTGCCGCATCACCTGTAGAGAACAATGCTCTGGCAGCCTGCTGTGCTTTTTCTGCTTCTTCGTCGCCATGTACCAGCTTGGTCAGCTCGTAAGCCAGGATTTCCTTTGCTTTATTTAACTGGCTTCCTTCCCAGTCGCTCATTGCATCAATTTCTTCTAATGGAAGGAAGGTCAGCATACGAATGCATTTTAATACGTCCGCATCTGCCACATTTCTCCAGTACTGGTAAAATTCAAATGGAGAAGTTTTTTCCGGATCAAGCCATACAGCACCTTTCTGTGTTTTACCCATTTTCTTTCCTTCGGAGTTCAGAAGGAGGGTGATTGTCATGGCATGTGCATCTTTATGAAGCTTTCTTCTGATCAGCTCTGTACCGCCTAACATGTTGCTCCACTGGTCATCACCGCCGAACTGCATGTTGCAGCCGTATTTCTGGAACAATGCATAGAAGTCATAGCTCTGCATGATCATGTAGTTAAACTCTAAAAAGCTTAATCCCTTTTCCATACGCTGTTTGTAGCATTCTGCTGTCAGCATACGGTTTACTGAGAAATGCGCTCCAACTTCACGCAGGACATCAATGTAATTTAAATCCATGAGCCAGTCTGCATTATTTACCATCAGCGCTTTTCCATCAGAAAAATCGATGAATCTTTCCATCTGCTTTTTGAAGCAGTCACAGTTATGCTGAATGGTTTCAACAGTCATCATGCTTCTCATATCTGTACGTCCTGACGGATCACCGATCATTGCAGTACCGCCGCCAATCAGTGCGATCGGTTTGTTTCCTGCCATCTGAAGACGCTTCATTAAGCAAAGTGCCATAAAGTGTCCTACATGAAGGCTGTCTGCCGTCGGGTCAAATCCAATATAGAAAACGGCTTTACCGTTATTAACCATTTCTCTGATCTCGTCTTCATTGGTTACCTGGGCAATCAATCCTCTGGCAACCAGTTCTTCGTAAATTCCCATAATCTTCTTCCTCAATTCTAAAAGTTTCTCATTGTCTTCTAAAGTATAACAGTTTGCACCCTGATGTCAAGGTTTTCGGGCATTTTCCATCAGTTTAGGATCCCTGTCAGAAGGCTGTCCAATCCAAAAACGCCTTCTCTTCCGGACAGTTTTTCCAAAAGCTCAATATTTTCATCAGAATGCTCTACTTCTCTGGAATACCGCTTTGCAGCCTCCAGGATCGCTGCCATTTTTCCGGCTTCTTTATTTTCCGCCCAGAGGGTTTTTGCCGTTTCCAGGATCATCAGCGTACCAATGATGGAAAATTTGATCTTTCCATGGGCTTCCTCATCATAAACTGCACCGCAGAAATAGGTAAAGATAAAATAGATCATCAAATGCTCTGCAATAATCGCAAGATCTGTTTCTCCGTCCTCTGCTCTCCAGCTTTGTTCCAGCGCTGAATCCTTCACATTGTCCAGGGTTCTTTTCAAAAGTTCCGGCCAGGAAGGTCTTAATACTTCCAGCTTGGCAAATTCTCTTATCATGCCTTTTTTAAATTCTTCTGCCGGTGTTTTCAGATCCTCATAAAGAGAAATCCGCTCGGCAAACCGTTCTTTGGCACCCGGTCTGGTATAACGTGTAAAAACCGTTTCCATTCCCGCAATATCTCCCCGGTAAATACGTGCCTGAAGATCATGGCTCATAGCAAAGACCATGGCGATCCTCTCTCTGATCGGACGGCTTCGATCCTGCAAAATGTCAAAATACATTTCTCTTGCATCTGTCAGCTTACTGTATAAAAAGAAATCAAAATCCTCGTAGATTTCTTCTTTATACGGTTTTTCCACGCTCACAAACCGCACCGGTTCTTTTTGGCACAAAATCAGCTTTGCAGCCTCCGGACAGGACATGGCCAGCGAAATCTCCCGCACATTTTCAAATTCTTCAAAGTGACGGGGATAAGTCCGGCAGGTACGACAGAAATATTCCGGCCCTGCCTCCGAATAAATGTCACAAAGATTGTTTTCGTCCAGAAATGCACAGCGCTGCTCCTCGTACTGTAAAAAACAGCCTTCCTTCCAGTCAATGGAGTTTGCCAGCCGATTACCGAAAGGTCCCTGCAATTTCTGATATTTATCCAGCGTTTCTTCATCGATAACGATCTGCCAGCCGGCACAACAAGTGTCCGGGCACTGATCCGCTGTACACTTAAATTTTCTATAATAAGAAGGTACTCGAATTTCCATTATTTACTCACGCTTCGTGTATTTCCAGCGGCAGGCCGTCCGGATCTTTAAAAAACGTCATACGACTCTGGGTAAAAACGTCAAAACGGATCGGCTCCGTCTCAATTCCCCGTTCCGTCAGCCATGCAACTGCTTCCTCAATGTCTTTTA
The DNA here is from genome assembly GCA_964580255.1 of uncultured Lachnoclostridium sp. Classification (GTDB taxonomy): domain Bacteria; phylum Bacillota; class Clostridia; order Lachnospirales; family Lachnospiraceae; genus HGM12587. The sequence goes on from CAZOJX010000068.1 coordinate 9,011, forward strand.
CCTGAAATGCCAGGTGGCGAAGGCCCAGTGCCTCCGGATAGTTCAAACGCTTCGGCGCAGAAGGATTGATAAAAATCTCCAGCTCCTGATCACCAAATTTCAGATCCAGCTTAATGTCCGCACGATCCGGGCGATGGTTTTCACGCAAAATCTGAAACCCCAGTTTTTTCACATAAAAGTCAATGGTATTTTCATAATTTGATGTAATGATCGCTATATGATGCACCTGTTTTAATTTCATAGCACTGCCCTCCGATCAACGATTTTGATATAAAAATTTTATCACGAATCGCTTCCGTTTTCCACCACATTGATGGCATTCGGGTAAATTTAATGCATCGTCTCTCTTTCAATGATGTCACTGTATTCTTCTTCCGCTTCCTGCTGGTATTCCTGACATTTTTCGGAAAATTCACTGACACGGATTTCATTTCCTTCTTTGGCATTCTGCATATTTTCTCTATGCCGATAGATGATCAACCATCCAACGGCAGCCACGCTGCCAAACACTACAAGGTTTCTGATTCTCAGCCAAAGATATACCGGAAACAGCACTGCTGCCGAGATCGGTCCAAAATGCCCGGTATCTGTCACATTCATGATCAGAAGGGCAATGATCAAAAGCACCAGTAAAAGACGGATATCATAGGCCAGGATCATTCCTGCAAATGCAGCGACCCCTTTTCCGCCTTTAAAATTCAAATATGCCGGGAAAATATGTCCCACAACGGCAAAACAGCCTGCTGCAAGTCCTGCAAATACACAACGGGAAAACATTGCTTTCGCAAGTTTGATCGCAAAATAAGCTTTCAGCACGTCAAACAGCATCACTGTGATTCCGTAGCCTTTTCCAAATACCAGCATCGTATTGGTGGCTCCCAGATTTCCTGTGCCATGTTCCCGAAGATCTTTTTCTTTTAATTTTGAAATCAGTGCTGCCGGACTTAACTGCCCAATACTATAGCCTAGCACTGCACTCAGTATCAATTCTATCATAAGTTTCCTCTTTCCTTTTTCTCTCCGTTATCATACACGATTCTTTTTTAGGAAGCAATTGTTATTTACTCATTATCATCCCGATTTTTCAGTAATTCTTTTAACTGTTCCAAA
>CAZOJX010000069.1:0-10089 GCA_964580255.1 uncultured Lachnoclostridium sp.
GTACTAATTATATTAACAAGGAGTACCTATGAATAAAGAAATCATTTCTTTGATCATTCCTTGTTACAATGAGGAGCAGGTTCTTCCAATCTTAAAAGATGCCCTGATCAAAGTTATGGACGAGATGTCCGACTTTGATTTTGAACTCCTTTTTGTTAACGATGGATCCAAAGATCAAACCTTAACTATTTTAAAGTCTTTCCATAAGGAAGATCCGCGTATGAATTATCTTTCTTTTTCCAGAAACTTTGGAAAAGAATCTGCGATCTATGCCGGTCTTCAAAATGCTTCCGGAAAATATGTGGCTCTGATGGACGCTGATATGCAGGATCCTCCATCACTTCTTCCAGAAATGATGAAAATTCTTCAGACGGAAGAATATGACTGCGTTGCAACCAGACGCTCTACCAGAAAAGGAGAACCACCGGTTCGTTCCTTCTTCGCAAAATGCTTTTACAAATTGATCAATCGAATGTCAGATGCGAACATTGTTGACGGAGCCAGAGATTTTCGATTGATGAAACGACCGATGGTTGATGCAATTCTTTCCATGACAGAATATAACCGCTTTTCCAAAGGCATCTTTGGCTGGGTTGGTTTTCGTACCAAATGGATCGCTTATGAAAACGTTGAACGTGCAGCCGGAACTACCAAATGGTCTTTTTGGAAATTATTCCTCTATTCATTGGAGGGGATCATCGGGTTTTCAACGGCACCTTTGGCACTGGCTTCCTTTTTCGGATTGTTCATGTGTTTCGTAGCATTTATCTTTATTATTTTTATTATTGTAAAAACATTGATTTTCGGTGATCCTACTTCCGGCTGGCCTTCCATGATCTGTATTATCACATTGATCGGTGGTATTCAGCTGTTCTGTATGGGAATCATCGGACAGTACCTTGCAAAAACCTATTTAGAGTCAAAACATCGTCCAATCTATATTCTGGCAGAAAACAGTTTAAATGATTGATGCATCATAAAAAGTCAGATTCCAAACGGAACCTGACTTTTTTATTTATGATTCTTCGATTTTTTCTGTTTCTTCTGATTCTTCGGTTTCTCTTACCTTGGTAATGCTTGCTACAGAAATGTTTTCTTCTGAAATATTCATGAGCTTCACGCCGGAGGTAATTCTTCCGAGTACGGAAATATCTGCACAGGAAATTCTGATAATAATTCCCTCTGTAGTGATCATCAGCAGTTCACTGTCTGTATCTACTGCCTTCATTCCAACTACATTTCCGGTTTTTTCAATGATGTTATAACATTTTACACCTTTACCGCCACGATTCTGTACCTTAAATTCTGTCATGGCTGTTCTTTTTCCATAACCGTTTTCAGATACAAAAAGCAGATATTCTCCCTGGCAGGAAAGCTGCATGCCGATCACTTCATCGTCATCTTCCAAAGTCATACCGATGACACCCATGGAGGTTCTTCCTGTTGGGCGCACATCATTTTCATCAAATCGGATACATTTTCCGTATTTTGTAGAAAGAATGATATCTTTTTGCTTATCTGTCAGTTTTACCTCGATCAGTTCATCATCTTCCCGAAGGGTAATCGCTGCAAGACCTGTCTTTCTGACATTTGCATATTCCCGAAGGGAGGTCTTTTTCACGATTCCTTTCTTCGTTGCCATGAAAAGATACTGTTCTTCCGCATAAGCCTCTAATGTGATTCCGGCAGTTACTTTTTCTCCCGGCTGAAGCTGAAGAATATTGATGATCGCAGTTCCCCGGGCAGTTCTGGACGCTTCCGGAATTTCATATGCCTTCAAACGATAAACACGGCCTTTGTTTGTGAAGAATAACATTGGCTGATGTGTATCAGTCATAAACAGATCCTCAATATTATCCTCCTCGATCGTCTGCATTCCTTTAATTCCCTTACCACCTCGGTTCTGGCTCTTAAAGTTATCCGGTGTCATACGTTTGATATATCCCATTCTGGTCATTGCAACCACAACATTTTCTCTTGGGATCAGATCTTCCATGGAAATATCTTCTTCATCAAATCCAATGCGGGTTCTTCTGTCATCACCGTATTTTTCAGAAATGACCATAATCTCATCTTTGATCACGCCCAAAAGTACTTTTTCGTCAGCAAGAATAGTCTTTAAGTATGCGATTTTTTCCATCAGTTCTTTATATTCGTTTTCCAGCTTTTCTCTTTCTAAGCCGGTTAATGCACGCAGACGCATATCAACAATCGCCTGTGCCTGAACATCATCAAGTCCGAATCGTTCGATCAAACTTTCTTTTGCCACCTGTGCTGAACGGGAGCCTCTGATGATCTTGATCACTTCATCAATGTTATCCAATGCGATCAGTAAGCCCTGTAAAATATGTGCCCGTTCTTCTGCTTTGTTTAATTCATATTTTGTTCTTCTTGTAACAACTTCTTCCTGATGAGTCAGATAATGGGTAAGCATTTCTACCAGACTCATTACCTTTGGTTCGTTGTTTGCAAGTGCCAGCATGATCACACCAAAGGTGTCCTGCAGCTGTGTGTGTTTATAAAGGTGATTTAACACTACATTCGGATTTACATCTTTTCGAAGTTCGATATTGATTCTCATACCTTCACGGCTGGATTCGTCTCCGATGTATGTAATTCCGTCGACTTTCTTTTCTTTTACAAGCTCTGCGATCTTTTCGATCAGTCTCGCTTTGTTGACCATGTAAGGAAGCTCTGTCACAACAATACGGTTTTTACCGTTTGCCATCGGCTCAATATTGGTCACTGCACGCACGCGGATTTTTCCGCGGCCGGTACGATATGCTTCTTCGATTCCTCTGGTACCTAAAATTTCAGCACCTGTCGGGAAATCCGGGCCTTTTACGATCTCTAAGAGTTCTTCAATGGTTGTTTCCCTGTCTTCTTCGATTCGGTTGTCAATGATCTTCACAACCGCAGCAATGATTTCTTTTAAATTGTGCGGCGGAATGTTGGTCGCCATACCAACTGCGATTCCCGTAGTACCATTAACCAGAAGATTTGGAAATCTTGCAGGCAGAACTACCGGCTCTTTTTCCGTTTCATCAAAGTTTGGCTGAAAATCTACGGTATCTTTATTGATATCAGAAACCAGTTCCATGGAAATCTTACTGAGTCTTGCTTCTGTATAACGCATGGCAGCTGCGCCGTCGCCATCGACAGATCCAAAGTTTCCATGACCGTCTACCAGCATGTAACGGGTAGACCATTCCTGTGCCATGTTTACCAATGCACCGTAAATGGAGCTGTCACCATGCGGATGATATTTACCCATGGTATCTCCGACGATACGGGCTGATTTACGATGAGGCTTGTCCGGACCGTTATTCAATTCGACCATAGAATATAAAATTCTTCTCTGTACCGGCTTCAAACCATCTCTGACATCAGGAAGGGCACGGGATACGATAACGCTCATGGCATAATCGATATAAGATTCTTCCATGGTCTTTTTCAGATCGACTTCATGGATTTTATCAAAAATATTCGGTTCCATTCTCTCCTCCTGATTATACGTCTAAATTCTTTACATATTTTGCGTTTGCTTCGATAAACTCACGTCTCGGCTCGACTTTATCACCCATCAATGTTGTGAATGTTACATCGATTTCAGATGCTTCTTCTTCATTCATGTTAACACGAAGTAAAACTCTCTGCTCCGGATCCATGGTTGTTTCCCACAGCTGTTCTGCATCCATTTCTCCAAGACCTTTGTAACGCTGAATCTTGTTGCTGTTGTCACGACCAACTTCATTCAGGATCTCATTTAATTCTTCGTCACTATATGCGTACCAGACTTTTTTATTCTTTTCCAGTTTATAAAGCGGCGGCTGTGCAAGGTATACATAACCCTGTTTGATCAGCTCCGGCATAAAACGGTAAAGGAAAGTCAGGAGCAATGTTGCAATATGTGCACCATCCACATCGGCATCGGTCATGATAATGATCTTATGATAGCGAAGCTTGCTGATATCAAAATCCTCATGGATTCCTGTACCGAATGCGGTGATCATTGCTTTGATCTCGGCATTTCCGTAGATACGGTCAAGTCTTGCTTTTTCTACGTTTAAGATTTTTCCTCGCAGCGGAAGGATTGCCTGGGTTGCACGGTCTCTGGCTGTTTTTGCAGATCCGCCCGCAGAATCTCCTTCGACGATGTAGATTTCACAGTTTTCCGGATTTTTATCAGAACAGTCAGCCAGTTTTCCAGGCAACGCCATGCCGTCTAAAGCTGATTTTCTTCTGGTCAGATCTCTGGCTTTTCTTGCAGCTTCTCTGGCACGCTGTGCCAGAATTGATTTTTCCAGGATCATTTTTGCTGTCTGCGGATTCTGTTCTAAGTAAATTTCCAGTTTTTCAGATACAATACTCTTTACCGCACCGCGGGCTTCGGAGTTTCCAAGCTTCTGTTTTGTCTGACCTTCAAACTGCGGTTCACCGATCTTAATGCTGACAATGGCAGTTAAGCCTTCTCTGATATCTTCTCCGGATAAATTATCCTCTGTATCCTTCAGTAATTTGTTTTTACGGGCATAAGCATTAAAGGTTTCAGTCACTGCATTACGAAAACCTGTTAAATGAGTACCGCCCTCCGGTGTATTGATATTATTTACGAAGCTGTAGACATTTTCATTAAATGCGTCATTATGCTGGAAAGCCACTTCAACGTAAACATCATCTTTTGTTCCTTCACAGTAAATAATGTCATCATAAAGAACTGTTTTGCTGTGATTTAAATACTGAACAAATTCTTTGATACCGCCTTCATAGTGAAATTCTTTTTCGATCACTTCTTCCTGTCTTAAATCTTTTAAGACAATGCGAAGTCCTTTTGTCAAAAAGGCCATTTCTCTAAGACGGGTCTTTAACGTATTAAATTCAAAAACAGTTTCCTCGAAAATTTCTTTATCCGGTAAAAAGGTAACACTGGTTCCTGTTTTTTCCGGCTCACATTCTCCGATCACCTTCAGCTGGTAGATCGTATTTCCGCGCTCATAGCGCTGTCTGTAAATTTTTCCGTCGCTGCAGATCGTTACCTCCAGCCATTCGGAAAGTGCATTTACAACAGATGCACCTACCCCATGAAGACCGCCGGATACCTTGTACCCTCCGCCTCCGAATTTTCCACCGGCATGAAGGATCGTAAATACAACTTCAACCGCAGGGATTCCTGCTTTTTTATTGATCCCAACCGGAATTCCACGGCCATCATCGGTTACCGTAATGGAATTATCCGGATTGATGCTTACCTCAATATTTTTACAAAAACCGGCCAATGCCTCATCAACGGCATTGTCTACAATTTCATAGACCAAATGATGCAGACCGCGTAAAGAAGTGCTGCCGATATACATTCCCGGTCTTTTTCTTACCGCCTGCAGTCCTTCCAATATCTGAATTTGATCAGCTCCGTATTCAACGCTCATGAATTCCTCCTAAAATAATGTCGCAGTTTTCTAATTCTGACTTTCAACCGTTCCATCAGTTACTTTAAAAATCTTATCGATCGAAAATCTGCAGTTTACAAACTCATCCAGTCCAGTACATGTGATCATGGCCTGAATATCATGAATATGATTCAATAAATAGTTTTGACGATTTTTATCCAGTTCAGACAATACATCGTCCAGTAACAAAATCGGGGTATCTCCTGTAATGCTCTTTACCAGTTCAATCTCAGAAAGCTTCAAAGACAACGCTGCACAACGCTGCTGTCCCTGGGATCCATATTTTCGGATATCCATTTCATCGAAAAAGAATCCCAGATCGTCCCGATGGGGACCGACACTGGTTGTCTTCATTTTCAGATCTCTCTCCCGGTTTGCTCTCAGCATATCCGGAAGCTGCTCTTTTTCGCAGCTTTTTAAGTAAGAGATCTTTAAATTTTCTTTTCCGCCGGAAAGAGAATGATGGATCTCGTAAATGATCTCATTTAATCGTTTTACAAACGCTTCCCGCATTTCAATGATCCGTCCGCCGTATTCGCAAAGCTGAAGATCCCATATATCAAGAGTATCTTCCAGATCTTTTCTGAAAAAAAGCTCTTTCAGCAGCTTATTTCTCTGGATCACGATCTTGTTATAATTTGCCAGATCAGAAAGGTAAACTTTGTTAAGTTGACATAACTCAATATCCATAAACCTTCTTTTCTCTGACGGACCGTTTTTGATGATATTTAAATCCTCCGGTGAGAAAAATACAAAATTGATCATACCGAAAAGTTCGCTGGCTTTTTTGATGGGAATCCCATCAATGGCCACACCTTTGGATTTATTATTTTTCAAATGAATATCAATCTTATGGGAAATCCCATTTTTATTTACCATGGTACTGATATGCGATTCTTCTTCGGAAAACCGGATCAGCTCCAGGTCTTTGTTGGTACGATGAGATTTTGTCGTACCGCTCATATAGACAGCTTCCAGAATATTGGTTTTTCCCTGAGCATTGTTCCCATAAAAAATGTTTGTCCCATGACTGAAATTTAGATTTAAATTTTCATAATTTCTGTAATTCTTTAAACTCAGAGATTCAACGATCATGAAAACACCCTATTTAACGATTTTAATTTCTGTTCCGTCAAAGGAAACAATGTCTCCGTCGTAGAGTTTTTTTCCTCTCTGCAATTCCACCTGTCCATTGACCTTTACCAAGCCGTCCTGGATCACGAATTTTGCATCTACGCCGGATTCTACCAGATTGCAGGCTTTCAAAGCCTGACCAAGTTTAATGTATTCGTCTCTTAATTTTATAATTTCCATCTTAATTCCTATCTTGCTGCGTTATTAAAGTTTACAGGTAAAATCAGATATGTGTAACTTTCATTCTCATCTTTGATAAAGCAAGGTGCCTTTGGATTTACCATGTATAATGTAACGATCTCATCATCAATGACACGAAGAGCATCAATTAAGAATTTTGGATTAAATCCGATCAGAATGTCTTTTCCGTCTTTCTGAATATCAATGTCTTCTTTCATGGAACCTAACTGAGAATTGATCTGAAGAACCATTCTCTCATCGTTAATATCAATGATGATCGGTTTTTTATCCCCTTCTTTTACAAGAAGTGTGGCACGATCGATACAATTTAAAAATTCTCTTTTATTGATCTTGATCTTTGTTTCGTAATCGCTGGAAAGCATCTGGTTGATCCGGAAATATTCTCCTTCGATCAATCTGGAAACAACGGTTGTCTGATCAAATTCAAAAACAATATGATTTGCAGTGAAGAAAATATGAACCATGGATTCTGTATCACCGGATAAGATCTTGTTGATCTCGATCAGGGTTTTTCCAGGAACAATTACTTTCTTCGCCGGATAATCTTCTTTTAATTCTACCTTTCTGATAGAAATGCGGTGACCGTCTAAGGAAACCACCTTTAACATCTGGTCAGCTACTTCAAAAAGCTCACCTGTCATCAATTTGTTATTTTCATTATCCGCAATAGAGAAGATTGTCTGTCGGATCACTTCTTTTAAAGTAAACTGAGAAAGCTCGATAGACTCATTTCTTTCTACATATGGAAGATAGGAGAAATCTTCTCCGGATTTTCCGCAGATATGGAATTTCGCTTTTTCACAGGTAATGGTTGTCTGCATGGTGGAATCTGTTTCGATCACCACATCATTGTCCGGAAGCTTTCTAACGATTTCAGAAAAAATCTTTGCATCCAGGGCGATCAGACCTTTCTCTAAAACATCTCCTTCAATGATCGTCTCAATTCCAAGTTCCATATCATTGGCTGTCAGCTTAATGTTATTTGTTGTAGCATCGATCAGGATACATTCCAGGATTGCCATGGTTGTTTTGGATGGAACTGCTTTTGAAACAATATTAACACCTTTCAAAAGATTAGATTTTGAACAAATTATTTTCATGATGTGAATAACTCCTTTCAGAAAATCGTAATAAATATCATTTAAAGTAATTAGTAATATTAGTAATAGGGGGTGTGAATTTGTTGAAAAGTGGTTTTTCCTTGAAAAATAAAGGTTTTTCTCAAAGGAAAACCATGTGAATAACTTCAAAAAATCTTGTGAATAAAATAAGAATTATCCACAACCTTAAAAAAGTTCAAAATTGTCCACATTCTGTCAACAGGGTTTTCCCAGCCTTTTGTTGATAAATATCATAAAAGTTTCTATATATATGGAAGAAACTCTTATACCGGGTGAACCTTCTTCGTAATGATATCAATATTATTTTTAATAGAAGTATTATTTGCTTTTAATTCTGCTTCTATCTTCTTTTCGCCATTGATGATCGTTGTATGATCTCTCTTACCTAAAAGATTTCCGATGTTTTTTAAGGAAGCATCGGTTAATTTTCTGCACAGATACATGGCAATCTGTCTAGGAACAACGATTTCATTGTTTCTTTTGGTTCCGGCAATATCAGCCATGCTGATGCCGTAATGTTCTGCCACTGTTTCAATGATCAGCTCCGGTGTGATCTCCCTTTTTTCATTAGGAAGGAGAATGTCCCGAAGAACTTCTTCCGCGATTTCTACAGTGATCTCCCGAATATCCTTTCTTTCCAGATTGGAGTAGGCAATCAGTTTGTTTAAGGCACCTTCCAGTTCACGGATATTGGACTTTACATTTGATGCAATGAACTGAATCACGTCATCATTGAATTTATAGCCGTCGGTTTCTTCTTTTTTGCGAAGAATTGCCATTCTTGTTTCATAATCAGGTGCTGAAATATCAGCAATGAGACCCCATTCAAAGCGGGATCTTAAACGTGCTTCCAGAGTTTCAATATCCTTTGGCGGACGGTCAGAAGATATGATGATCTGTTTGTTTGCACCATGCAGTGTATTGAAGGTATGGAAAAATTCTTCCTGAGTACTTTCTTTACCGATGATAAACTGAACGTCGTCGATCAAAAGAACATCGATATTTCTGTATTTTTCACGAAAATCGTTAATGGTCGTATTGTTGATACCGCGGATCGCATCGATCAGCTCAACCGTAAAGGTTTCAGAAGTTACATAAAGTACCTTTTTGGTTTTGTCCTTGGATAAAATGCTGTGTGCAATGGAATGCATCAAGTGGGTTTTCCCAAGTCCAACACCTCCGTAAAGGAACAAAGGATTATAGATCTGGCCCGGTTTATCAGCAACTGCAAGGGAAGCTGCATGGGCAAATTTGTTATTGCTGCCTACAACAAAGGTATCAAACGTGTATTTCGGATTCAAATTTGCACGTTCAATGACTTCATTCATTAAATTTGATGTTTTTTTAATAGGAAGTTCTTCGATCTCTGCCTGTTGTTTTGTTACGAATTCGATCTCATACATCTGATCGATAATCTCAATAATCGAAGCCTGCAGGGCAATTTTATATTTTTTCTCTAAATATTCGACTGCGCCATCTACTTCTACAAGTATTCTTAAAACATTGTTCTCAACACTATGTATTTTCAATGGTTTGATCCATGTATTAAAAGAAAGATTTGATAATTCAAGATCTGTTCTCATATATTCCAGGATTTCGTCCCATTTTTCATAAATAAGATTCATGTTTACCACCTTAGTCTATAATGTTCGCTACTGTATCACAATATATAATAAACTATCCACAAAATAATAGCAAACAAAAAATAAAAATAATGTGGATAAATCGTTTTGAGGAGAATAAAACACACAGGTTTTTCAACAATCAAACGGAATTTATTCACATTTACATAAAAAATCTGTGGATAATGTGGAAAACTTTACACACATGTAAAAATCCATAAAAATCAAGGCTTGTCAGATTTTTGAAAATAGAAATTCACATCGTTTACATAAAGTTATGCACAATTTATCCACAAAATGTGGATAATTAATTTTTCTGTGGAATGTGAATACAGCATCTTGTGGTTAAGCTGTGAGTAACCCGTCAAAATGATGTGGATTTGCCAAAAATCAAGGATTTTGGCTGTTTTTCCGCACAAATTTCGCTTGACTTATTTCATGAATATGAATATAATCGATATGGTATTTTAGAAAAAAGATCAATTACCTTATATATGATATATATGGTTGGGAAAAGGAGGTGCCCCGATATGAAAATGACATTTCAGCCAAAGAAAAGATCCA
>CAZOJX010000070.1:0-10026 GCA_964580255.1 uncultured Lachnoclostridium sp.
ATCTGGAAATAACGGTCAAAACCGGAGGTCATGAGAAGCTGTTTAAACTGCTGCGGAGCCTGCGGCAATGCATAAAATTTTCCAGGATGATTTCTGGACGGTACCAGATAATCTCTTGCACCTTCCGGTGAAGAACAGGTAAGGATCGGTGTTGTGATTTCTAAAAATCCCTGCTCTGTCATTGCCTGACGAAGGGCTGCTACCACCTGGCATCTTAAAACGATACGGTCTTTTACTGCCGGGTTTCTAAGATCCAGATAACGATATTTTAAACGTGCGTTTTCATCAGCTTCTTTAGAACGATTGATTTCGAACGGAAGCTCATTGTAACGGCATTTTCCTAAAACTTCGATATCAGAAGGTACGACTTCGATATCTCCGGTTGCCAGGTTAGCGTTCTTGCTGGAACGTTCTCTTACAACACCTGTAATAGAAAGGGTTGATTCACAGTTTACGCCGGAAAGCTTGTCCATCATTTCTTCTGTTTCGATAACAACCTGTGTTGTACCGTAGAAATCACGAAGAACAAGGAATCCAAGATTTTTGCTGACCTTACGAAGATTTTCATACCAACCAACGATGGTCACGTTCTGTCCTACATGCTCCATGCGGAGTTCATTACATGTATGGGTTCTTGACTGAAACATTTTTTTCCTCCAATGTATTGAAATTTTCATTGTTTTACATACTTTAACTAAATAATTATAATACAAAGTTTCCGCTTCTTCAATACCGGCTTTGGGAAAATCTATCTAAAGTTCTTTCTTCCCAAGCCGCACCTGCTGAAGATCAAAGGCCAATTCTTCCTCTGCATGATCAAAAAGGTAATTTTTTGCTCCTTCCGGGTGTTTTTCCAGATATTCCCTGCGAAGCTCCTGCTTCATCAGTTCAATCTCATCCAGCAGCTCTCTTGCAGACAAAAGACGGCAGCCCTGTCCCCGGATAATGAGCTGTTCCAGACCGTCCGAGGTTGCCACAGTGACCTGATATTTTCGTCCCATTTCGTGTGCCAGTTTTTCAATATACTGATCTGCAGTTTCCGCTTCTTTTGTATAAACCACGTGAATGTTGTGGTAATCCATCATTTCTCCCGGATTTCCAACTACCTTATAAGCGTCAAACACAAGGATCAAGGTGCAGCCTTTATAGCCCTGATAATTACAGAGAATATCCATAAGCCGCCCTCTGGCTGCCTCGATATTGATCTCCGCCAGTTCCCGAAGTTCTTCCCAGGCAAAAACAATGTTATAGCCGTCTACCAGAAGATATTCCTTTACCGGCGGTGTCTTTTTGCGAACCGGCTCCTTGACCGGTGTATATTCCCGCACCCGTTCTCCCGATCCGGTGTTTGTACGCACTTTTCGTTCCCCATAGGTTCTCGTAAAGATGGCTTCCAGCTCCTTATCTTCCGCGCTGTAGCCCCCAAAGCCCGTTACAGTTGCATAGGTCGGTTTCGGTGCTTCCAACACCTCTAAAGGCTTCTCTTTTTTCCCGGAATAAGGCGTTTCTACATGAGCCATTTCGTCCACCTCATCCCAAGGAACATAATAGCCTGCCCCATGTGCACAGAAAACGGATCCGGTCGGATTCCGAAGATCTGCTTCCGGATCATATCCAAACCGTTCTATCACTTCCTCAGCATTGTGACAAGGCTCATAACCTGCTACCTTCAGGCTCAGCCGCCCTCTCCCCTTGGAATAAGCGATCACTTCTTTAGTATAATCTCCCATGGTGGCCACCGGTGCCTTTCCGGTCAGAATGCTCATCTCTTCTCCCGGCTCCGGCGGATTACATTTTCCGGCCATTTTTTCAATATCCATCATGGCACGACCCAGATTTTCCGTCGGGATTTCCAGGCGAAATTCATAGAACGGCTCCAAAAGCACACTTTCGGCTTTCATCAGTCCTTGACGGACTGCACGGTAGGTAGACTGACGGAAATCTCCGCCTTCTGTATGCTTCAAATGGGCTTTTCCGCCGACGACGGAAATCTTTAGATCGGTAATCTCCGATCCGGTCAGAACCCCTTTATGCCGCCGTTCTTCCAAATGGGTCAGGATCAGCCTCTGCCAGTTTTTTGCCAAAAGATCTTCGCTGCAGTTGATCTCAAAAATAAGTCCACTGCCGGAAGACGCCGGCTCCAGCAAAAGATGAACCTCGGCATAATGTCGCAAAGGCTCATAATGCCCGATTCCCTCCACCGTATTGGCAATGGTTTCTTTATAGATTATGCTTCCCGTACCAAAGCTCACTTCCAGATCATAGCGTTCTTTCAAAATATTTTGAATGATCTCAATCTGCACTTCTCCCATCAGCTGCACATGAAGCTCTTTCAAAGTCTCGTCCCAAACAATGTGAAGTTCCGGTTCTTCTTCCTCTAACTGGCGAAGCTTTCCGATGACTTCATTGACATTGACTCCCTTTGGAAGGAACATTTGGTAATTTAAGACCGGTTCCAGATAAGGTTTTTCCGAAAACTGCTCTGCACCCAGTCCATGTCCCGGAAGGGTTTTCGTAAGACCGGTTACCGTACAGACCATACCGGCAGATACCTCCGGCACCGCTTCATACTTTTCTCCGGAATAGAGGCGGATCTGATTTACTTTTTCTTCCCAAATTTCCTCTTCTATGGTTCCGGTAAGCGAATCCCGGACTTTCAGACTTCCTCCAGTGACTTTTAAATGGGTCAGACGGTTTCCCTGATCATCTCTGGAAATCTTAAAGACTTTGGCACCGAAATCCACACCGTAGGTCTTTTCTTTCGTATATTTCCACAAAGCATCTAAAAGTTCTTCCACACCTTCCACCTTCAAGGCAGAGCCAAAATAAACCGGAAAAATCTTTCTTTGTTCAATCAGTTCCGGAACCTTTTCCATCGGTACGCTGCCGTCTTCCAGATATTGTTCCAAAAGTGCCTCATCACACATGGCAAGGCTTTCTAAAAATTCTTCTGTTTCCTCCGTAAAATCAAGGCAGGCATCGGACAGCCGTTCCTGAATGTTTTTCATTAGAAATGCTTTGTCCGCTCCCGGCTGATCCATTTTATTTACAAATAAAAAGGTCGGAATATGATTGCGCTGCAAAAGATTCCAAAGAGTTTCCGTATGTCCCTGTACCCCGTCTGCACCGCTGACGATGAGCACTGCATAATCCAAAACCTGCAGGGTTCTTTCCATTTCTGCCGAGAAATCCACATGCCCCGGCGTATCAAGAAGCGTAATCCCCAAATTCTTCCAGGTAAGTCTCGCTTGTTTGGAAAAAATGGTGATCCCTCTGGCACGCTCCATGGCATCTGTATCAAGATAAGCATCCTTTTTATCCACCCGCCCCAGCTTTCTGGTCGTTCCGCTTAAATAAAGCAGGGCTTCCGACAAGGTGGTTTTTCCCGCATCAACGTGGGCAAGCAGCCCCATTGTCAATTGTTTTCCCATCGTTTCAATACCCTCAGTTCTATTTCGTATTCCTTAAAATATCCAATGTATGGGAGCCTGCACCGATCAGATCCGGCCGTTCACACACAGACAAATGATACTGCACAAACAGGGCAAAAGTCTCCTCGTCCATGGCATTTAAGGTTGGTCTCATAAAGTCAGACGGTCCGTCCGGGGAAATGATCTTGATCCTTGTAAGTCCCAGCTCCGTATTTAAACGTTCAATGTCTTCCAGACGCATGTACCGATAAAGGTCTTCTTCTTTAGAAAGCACCTGAAAATCTTCTGACAGTTTGCCGGCATCTAAGCTTTCCTTAATATGTCCTTCCTTAAATCCATAGGTCAGCACACTGTATTCATTCATGCAATAGGCAACTAAGATCACGCCGTCCTTTTTCGTTACCCGGCTTGCTTCCGACAGTGCCTTACACTGTTCTTCCCATGTATGAAGATGGTACATCGGCCCAAAAAGCAGGGTCACATCAAAGGAATCCGCCGGAAACCGTTTTAATTTCAATGCATTTCCCTGATAGGCTTTTACCGTACTGTTTTTGGATTTTAAGATTCCAAGATTATATTTCACCAGCTCCACCGCTGTCACATCATAACCTTCTTCTGCCAATGCTACCGAATATCTGCCGGTTCCGGCGCCGATGTCCAGCACCTTTTTCGTTTTATCTTCCCCTAACGCCTCATGGATATATTTCATGGACGTAATAAATTCCACTTGCCCGTGGCGGGAATTTAACCGTTTTTCTTCATTAAATTTATTGTAATATTTTTCTAATTCTGTCATCGTTTTTCTCTGTCACACCTTTTCGTATTCCATTTTTATGCAAGAATTTCCAAAAGTTCCTGCGGCTTTTCAATCCTTGCCACCGGGGTAAATGGTTCCAATTCCTCCGGTGTTCGAAATCCCCAGGTTACCAGCACACAATCCATTCCCACATTTTCTGCGGTCTGAAAATCCACCTCCGAATCTCCTACATAAAGTGCGGTTTCCCGTTCTTTTCCAAGCAATTTCAATGCCTGCAGCACCGTATCCGGCGCCGGCTTTTTCCGGATTCCGTCCGTCTGTCCGATGGCTGTTTTGATCCATTTCTTAAAATAGATCTCATTTAATTCTGACACAGCTCCCTGATTTTTATTGGATACAATCGCCAGGGCATATCCCTGTTCCTTTAACTCTTTCAAAAGTTCTAAGATCCCGTCATAAGCGCAGGTCTTGATCTGGCAATGAGCCGTATAGTAAGTACGAAATTCTTCAAAAACTTCCTCAAACTTTTCTCCGGAAATTCCTTCCGGTACTGCCAGTTCCATCAGTCTGCGGATTCCGTTTCCCACAAACTGCCGTACTTCCTCAAGGGTCCTCTGTGGATAGCCATTTTCCTTCAGCACATGATTTACACCATCTTTTAAATCTTCCAATGTATTCAATAAAGTTCCGTCCAGGTCAAAAATGACCGTATCGTATTTTTTCATAAATTGCTCCATTCTCAAAATCCTGCGATTTTTCTCTCCGTTAGCGTAAATTATAATATACTCTGTCAATCCAGGCAACCTGCACCGGGATTCCAGTGTATTAAAAAAACAAAAATTTGATCAAAACAGAATATTTTCAGATAAAAGTTCCAAACTAATCGTATAGCTCTGAAAACGTTTTTCGCTTTCCAAGAGCAGTATTTCACAAGCAAAAAGGAGAATTTCACTATGAAAAAAAGAATCTTTTTACCAGTGCTGATACTTTCCTTCACAGTATTTGCCCTCATCGGCTGCGGCAGAAGAATGAACAGTGCGACAGACGGCACAAATACTACAACGCCGAACACTACCGTAGAAAAAAACGATCAGCCCTCCAACGGTCTTACCAACAATGACAATGTGGTTGACGGTGTGATCGATGGTGTAGAAGATAGCGTCGACGGCGTGATCAACGGTGTCGATGATGTGGTTGACGGCGTTGACAATTCTCTGAACGATACAGTCAACACTCCGGCCCGATAGCCAAAACCCAAAAAGGAGAACTTCGTCCGAAGTTCTCCTTCTCTCATTTATCGTTTCAAATGTTCCCTTGACATAGTAAATCCACGCCCTCTGACCTCATTGATATCAGATACGATCACAAACGCCGACGGGTCGATAGAATGCACCACATTGATCAGCTTCTGGTAATCGTCGATTGGAACCGCAACCATCAGCATATCCCGTTTCTTGTTTGTGTAGCCACCGCGGCTTTCCACGATCGTACAGCCCCGATCCAGATCCTCCAGAATCTTCTCCAGAATCGTATCGGATTCCTGACTGATAATCTGCAGCTGTTTTGTCTGTTTTGTGCCAAGCAGGATTGTCTTATCGATCATAAAACTACAGATCACAACCGAAAGCACACCATAGATTGCTGCCTGCAGACCATAGGCCATGACTCCCAAAAGCACTGTAAAGCTGTCCACCGCCAGCAAAAGAATATGCAGGGGAATTCCTGTATATTTATTGACTACCAAAGGAATAATATCCATTCCTCCGGTACTGGCATTTCTTTTATAGACCGCACCAATTCCGACCCCCAACAAAACACCTACGCAGATCACTGAGGTTAATGTGTCCATAGCAACGTATTTTTCCGGAATGTGATCATAAAGCTCCGTTGCAACAGTCAGCAGCACCGGATAGACCAGCGTACTGGTGATCGTTTTAAAGAAAAACTCTTTTCCAAGAATCACTGCCCCAAGCACAAACAAACCATAGACCAGCACCTTGATCATCACTTCTTCCGGAAGATTCCAGAATGCATTCAATGCGACTGCGATTCCGGCAGTTCCGCCAACCAGCAATTTATTTGGAATTACAAAAAACGCCACCGCTGCTGCAATACAGCTGTTTCCGAAAAGTATGACTAAAATATCTATGAAAATTTTTCGAAGCTTTTTTTCTTTCATTTTGTTCTCCTTATAGCAAAAAAACACAACTGTTGTAAGTTTACAACAGTTGTGCAGTATTTATCAAGGTATAAACAATAAATTTTCTCTAAATCTTTCCGTGAATTAGCCTTTTACAGCTCCTGCAAGAACACCTTTGATGATGTGTTTCTGGCCTAACAGATAGATCAGAACAACCGGAATGACTGTCATAACAATGCAAGCCATCATTGGTCCCATTTCTACACGTCCATAGCTTCCGCGGAAATACTGGATCAGCATTGGAATCGTACGATATTTCTTGATATCCAGTACCAGTGTCGGCAGCAGATAGTCATTCCATACCCACATGGTTTCCAAAACACCTACAGAGATCATCGTCGGTTTCAGGATTGGCAGAACAACTTTAAAGTAAGTCTGAAGCGGGGAGCAGCCATCGATCATGGAAGCTTCTTCGATCTCCAGCGGAATTGATTTCACAAATCCGGAGAACATGAATACTGCAAGTCCCGCACCAAATCCCAGATAAATGAAGCAGATGGTCCATGGAGTATTAAATTTCAGACCAAAAATACTGAGGCGGTCTGCTGTCTGTGACAGTGTAAACATTACCATCTGGAATGGTACTACCATGGAAAATGCGCACAGCAGATACATCAATTTAGAAATCAGAGAATGAACTCTGTTAATGTACCATGCACACATAGAACAGCACAAAAGGATCAGAACTACAGAAGATACTGTAATAAATAAGCTGTAACCAAAGCTCTTTAAAAATCCCTGGGCACCTAATGCACTGATATAGTTTGAAAGTCCTGCAAATGTATCAGCAGTCGGAAGTGCAAATGCACCTTCTGTCGTGATCGCTCTTTCCACCTTTAAGGAATTGATCACAACCATAAAGATCGGATACATCCAGAGCACTGCCAGAATCGTAAAAAATACGGTTCCGAGATTGCTCCAAAGTTGATTTTTCTTTTTCATTATGCCTGCACCTCCTTAGAACGTGTTGCGTAAAGCTGTGACAGTGCAATGACAACTACCAATACAAAGAATACAACCGCCTTTGCCTGACCAATGCCCTTCCACTGTGCACCTGCACGAGAATAGAAGGTATTATAAATATTCAATGCCAACATTTCTGTTGCGTGAGCAGGTTCTCCGCCTGTCAATGCCAGGTTCTGATCGAACAGCTTGAAGGAGTTTGTAATCGTTAAGAACAGACAGATTGTAAAAGAGGACATCAGCATTGGTAATTTTACTTTTATCAATGTCTGGATTGTATTTGCTCCGTCGATAGAAGCTGCCTCAAGTAAATCTGTCGGAACATTCTGTAATCCTGCTACATAAATGATCATCATATAACCGATCTGCTGCCAGCACATAAGAATAATGATTCCCCAGTAACCGGCTGTGCTGTTTAATGCCAATAATGGCTGTGCCATATTAGAAAGCACACAATTCAAAAGGATCTGCCAAATGTATCCAAGTACGATACCGCCGATCAGGTTCGGCATAAAAAATACAGTACGGAATGCATTGGTACCCTTCATTTCTTTTGTTAATGCTAATGCAATGGCAAATGCGATGCCATTGATCAAAATCGTCGATACAATTGCAAAAGATACGGTAAACCAGAAAGAATCCTTGAAGGTAGCATCTGTCAAAGCTCTTACGTAGTTTGTAATTCCGATAAATTTTGCATTATCTACAGTAATAAACTGGCAAAATGATAAATAGATCCCCTGAATAAACGGCCAGATAAATCCTACGCAAAACGCTGCCAATGTAGGAAGTACAAATATCGGGAACCATTTTCTGAGCGCTTTCTCCATAATCTCCCGCTCTCTTTCTTTTAATCTTCTATATATCCAAGAAAAGGGGAGCTTTTGGGCTCCCCTCTCAGGTTTTTCATATGATAAGCTTAAGTATTTCTTACTGTCCGTTTGCTAAAGCGTATTCTGAAGCCCATCCATCAACGAATGCTGAAACAACGCCGTCCCAGTTTGCATCTGTCTGATCAGCTGCGTACTGTGTTAAAGCTGTACCAACACCATTTTTCCATTCTTCTGAAGGCATTGTTGTGAAGTTCCAAGAAACCGGGTTCTTGCCAGCTGCTGTCATTTCTGTATCCATCTTAACGAATAAGTTAGGAGATTCTACAGCGTTCTTGAAAGGAATAACAAATCCCATGTCGTTTGCCATTGCTGTTGTTCCTTCTTCAGAAGATACACACCAGTACATGAAATCTAATGTAGCCTGGATATCAGCTTCGTCAGCCATAGCATTTACACACCAGAAGTTTTCTGTACCTGTGCAAAGTCCCTGGTTAGCTTCATCGCCTGCACCAACATAAATTGGGATCATAGCAAGATCATCGTCTGTGTATGCGCCATCTGCTGTTAAGCTGCCGTATTCCCAAGAACCGTTCTGGAAGAATACTGCTTCGCCTGCTAAGAATTCGTTACGGGAATCATCACCTGTTTTTGCAGAAAGGTCTTTTGCTGCACATGTGCTGTTGTTGATGTAGAGATCCCACATTGCACGATAGTTATCTAAGTAAGAACCTTTGATTGCTGCTGTAGCGCTGATTCCGTCTTCCTGATATTCAAAGTAGATTGGAAGGTTTGCAAGGTGTGTTTTGAATCTCCAGTCAGAAGATCCGTCCATACCTGCTGATGTAAATGCTGCAAATCCTAATTCATCTTTACGAGCTGTGATATCTTCTGCAACTGCTTTCAGATCGTCGAAAGAATCGATATCTTCTACTGCATATCCAGCTTCAGCTAAGAGAGTTTTATTTACGATGATACCATAGGATTCGATAACATATCCGATGCTGTATACTGTGTCGCCTTCTTTTAATGCGAATGCGTCATTTGTAAGTTCGCCGTAAACATCTGTTCCTGCTAAGTCATAGCAGTAATCTTTCCAGTTTGCAAGACCTACAGGTCCGTTTACCTGGAATAATGTAGGAGCTTCGGATTTACCCATTTCAGCCATTAAGGTTGTTTCGTATTCACCGGAAGCTGCTGTTACTACAGTTACAGGAACACCTGTTTCTGCTGTGTAAGCTTCTGCTAATGTCTGCCATGCTTCATCCTGTTCCGGTTTGAAGTTTAAGTAATATACAGATCCGTCTGCTGCCGGAGCTGCTTCTCCAGCTTCTGCTGAATCTTCTGTTGCTGCTGGTGTTTCTGCAGGTGCTTCTGATCCACCGCATGCTGTTAACATACCAACGGCCATTGTCATAGACAATAAAAGAGCGATTACTTTTTTCATTGTTTGTTTCCTCCCTGTTTATGTAATTTGTCTGCAATTTTCCGCAAGCGTTTGCAGACCTGCTCTCAAAGGGGCTTCCCTTATATTGATAACTTAACACCAATTGTGTTTTTTGTCAATCCTTTCACATTTAACTTTATGTTTTTGTGCATTCTCTACAATTTTTTGTCCCTTTTCTGAGTCAGACCAACCAAAAAAATTGTGACATTTCCATTAACATAACTTATTTTTTTGCGTTATTCTTTCATTAGGTTTGCATAAATTTGTCATATTTTGCATGAAAATCAGCTTTTTTCCCATTATTGAAGCTTTTTAACGCAAAAAATTCCCCAGGACAATGTCCTGAGGAATTGAATTGCAATATTGTTGTCTCGCGATAATTATCTCTTTGAGAACTG
>CAZOJX010000071.1:0-9750 GCA_964580255.1 uncultured Lachnoclostridium sp.
CATACGAAATGCCTGTACAGTTTTAATGAAACCGCTGGTCAGCCGTTAGCGAAAATGGCGGTCAGCTCAAGCAAAATTTGCATTTAGTAGGTAAAAATAGGAAAAGCAGGTGCATTTTTACCTATTTAACGTAAAATATCGTGTTTAATAGGTAAAAACATGCAAAACAAACCAAAATGTACCTATTGCAGGCATTTGAAATACGGCAAGTAGGTAAAATTCCAAAATTTCAAAGTGGCATTGTAAGAAAAAACAGGAAGAGGGGGAGTTTGTTGCTTCTAAAAATAGAAAAAGAGATTCACTATTTGGAAACCATACAAAAGAAATCAGAAGAAACAATCGAGAGCGCTCCGGAGGGAAAACTGCGTTGTGCAATAAATAAAGGCTATTATCAGTATTATTCCGGAAATACATATCTTGGAGAAAATAAGAAGGACTATATAAAACAGATTGCACAAAAAGAATATTGTTTGAAGCTGAATAGAAGAGTAGCAAAAAAACTGCAGAAATTAAAGGAGTTAGGAAAGATATATGAAAGTGAGGCGCTAGATGAAGTGTATCGCAGTCTTCATCCGGCAAGGAAGCAACTTGTCGAGCCGATTGTAAAACCGATAGAAGAAATCATAGAAGACTTCGAAAGCATAAAATACGAAGGAAAATTTTTTTCTGAGGAAGATGAAACAGAATACTATACGGTAAAAGGTGAAAGAGTTCGATCAAAATCTGAAAAAATAATTGCAGATGAACTGTATAGATATCAGATTCCATACAAATATGAAATGCCAATCGAGCTTTGGGAGAGACAAAAAAAGCTGCGGTTTTATCCGGATTTTACAGTGCTGAACAAAAGGACAGGGAAAAAGTGGATTATAGAGCATCTGGGAATGATGGATAAAATGTCTTATTTTGAAAATGCAATGAGAAAACTGGATCTATACGAACGAAATGAAATCTTGTTAGGCAAAAAACTGATTCTACTGCATGAAACATCAAATTATCCACTGAGCACTGCTGTATTAAGAAAATATATAGAGACCTATTTATGCTAGGTTTTTGTTTTGCGAACTATCTAGGGTACGCTCTTTTATATGAAACAAAGTGGTATATTTGCACCAAATATGATAAAATATTCCTCAAGGACTGGCTGGAACAGCCGGAGAGGAGAGCGGGACATGAGCATTAAAAATGAAGCAAGGATCAAAAATCCTTTGATCGCAGCAATTCGTGAGCAATTGGAACATCGTGCGCTGTGGATGTATCTGCTTTGCGATGAAGCGAAGAAAAAGGGGCTGGAGCCACAGGAATATGCTCCGGCAGCCATTAAACGCTGCGGTTTATATCAGGGAGCAAATCTGCGTGCGAAAGCAGGCGGAAGTCCAAGCTTAAGGGGATTGAAGAAAACGTTATTTACAAAGCCTGCACAGTGGGTGTTTGAAATGGATATCAAACGCTGTACGGACGATCATCTGGATATTGATTTTCATTATTGCCCGTTGGTAAAAGCATGGCAGAAACAGGGCTGTACAGACGAAGAAATACGGGTACTCTGTGATCATGCAATGTGTGGAGACCGCGGAATTGCGGAAAGCTTTGGCTGTGAACTGGATCTTCCAAAGACCATTGCAAAGGGTGATGATATTTGTGAGATCCGCTTTGTGAGAAGATAGGAAAAATCAAAGGAGAAAGGTGAAATGGACGAAAAAGTAACGATGGAAGACTATCAGGCTGAACTGGAGGCTTCTTTCCGAAAGATCAATGAGGGAGATATTTTAGAAGGTACGGTGATTGGAATCGGTGAAACAGAGATTACGCTGGACCTGGGCTATTATACTGACGGAATTGTCCGTTTAGAGGACATTACAGAAGATCCTGCATTTTCGATTAAAAATGATATGGAGATCGGGCAGGTGGTTTCAGCGACTGTACTTAAAAGAGATGATGGTGCAGGCCATATTTTAATGTCTATGAAAGAAGCGGCGGCTGAGCTTGCTTGGGACAAACTAAATGCTTTAATGGAAGCAAAGGAAACGGTGACGGTCAAAGTGACGGAAGCTACCAAAGGAGGCGTTGTTGCCTACCTGGAGGGTATTCGTGGGTTTATTCCGGCGTCAAAGCTTTCCTTAAACTATGTAGAAGAAACAGAACTGGAAAATTATCTCTATCAGACCCTGGAAGTGCGTGTGATCAATGTGGAGGAGGAAAATAAGCGTCTCGTTTTATCTGCAAGAGAGATTTTGAAGGAAGCGGCAGACGCAGAACGTGCAAAGAAGATCTCCAATGTGGAAGTTGGTCTGGTAACAGAAGGTGTCGTGGAATCCTTACAGAAATATGGTGCCTTTGTGAATCTTGGTAATGGCCTGTCCGGTCTTTTGCATATTTCCCAGATTTGTAATCAGCGAATCAAGCACCCGGGAGTTGTCCTGAAAGAGGGACAGACGGTGAAGGTGAAGATCATTGACATCAAAGATGGAAAACTGAGTCTCAGCATGAAAGCGCTGGAAGATGTGGCTGCAAAAGAGATTGAGGAAGAAGTGATCGAACTTCCGGAAAGTGAAGAAGTAACAACTTCTCTGGGAGCACTGCTTGCCGGAATTAAGCTGTCCTAAACAAAGATTATCGATCTGAAGGTCTAACTCCCCTGAGATCAGAAAAACCGTCGGAAACTGGTGTTCCGGCGGTTTTTTGTGTCTGTTACATTTTTTCAGGTTCAGGATATTCCTGTCCGAAGGTTTCAGCAGTCATAGATTCAATGATCTGTGGAACCATCGGTTTGTCACTCCAGTCTGTACCAACCTGTGCGATGCGGTCTACGTTTTCAAATCCTTCGATAACTTTACCGAAAGCTGCATACTGTCCGTCTAAGTGAGGAGAGTTCTGGTGCATGATGAAGAACTGACTTCCTGCACTGTTTGGATTCATGGAACGTGCCATGGAAAGAACACCTTCGGAATGTTTTAAGGTGTTTTTAAAACCGTTCTGAGAAAATTCTCCTTTGATGGAGTATCCAGGACCACCCATGCCGTTTCCGTTCGGACAGCCACCCTGGATCATGAATCCAGCGATTACGCGATGGAAGGTCAGGCCGTTATAGAAGCCTTTATTTACAAGACTGAGAAAATTGTTGACTGTATTTGGTGCGATTTCAGGATAAAGCTCTGCTTTTATCACATCGCCGTTTGCCATTGTAATGGTAACGATTGGATTTTGTGCCATATTGCATACCTCTCTTTTTGTTTTCCGTAAGGAAGCCTTGAGAGCTTCCTTTGAAACAGTTTAATACATTTTTCGGGTTTCGTAAAGCGGGAAGTATGCTGAAGGGATTTCCGGATTGCTTTTGACATGCAAAGGTCGTATGATAAAAGAAAAAAGTCGCTTGCGGAGGGGCAATGAAAGAAACATTTGAAGAATATTTAAAGGAAATACAAAAAATTGCCCTGGAAGAAGGATATGAGGGACTTGATAAAACTTATGTGGAACATTTAAGGTGCCGTTTTATGAGGGAACCGGTAGTGATCGGGGAAGGCAAAAGGGTAAGGTTAAGAGAACTTCAGCTGTCAGATCTGGACGAAATGTACAGGTTCCCGGACGCCTTCGAGGAACCGGTGTTAAAGGCATTTCTTAAGGAGGATCGAAAGTCCTCACTGGAATATCTTCAGGCATACATTTCTCATACCTATCCGTTTTATGATTATGGAATCTATGGGGCAGAGCTTTTGGAAAACGGAGAGTTCATTGGACTATGCGGCCTTGGACAGGTTAGGATTCATGAAAATGAGTATACCGATCTGGGTTATTACATCAGTCCGAAATGGCGCCGCAGAGGGCTTGCCGGGGAATGTGTGGAAATTGTGTTGGATTATGTAAAAAACTACTTGGAATTTCCTGTGATTTATGCCATAATCAAGGAAGAAAACAGAATTTCTGAGAAAATGTTACGAGCTTTTGGCTTTACCTGTGTGGAATCCGGATATGGGCATGCAGGGAAGGAACGGGTCTTTCGAAAAGAATTGATCGAAGACGAAAAAGGCGATGAAGGAGAGCGGCAATGAGTCATACAAAAACCATTTGCTTTGCAAATAATAAAGGCGGAAGCGGAAAATCTACCACCTGCTCTAATGTGGCCTACGGTCTGGTGGAACTGGGACATAAGGTTCTGATGATCGATGGAGACATGCAGATGAACCTTTCTTTGGCGTATTTTGATGAAGAAACGGTGCTTTCATTTGCAAGCGGCGGGAAAAACCTTTATGAGGCAGTGAAGGGACAGAAGGATCTTAGCGATTATGTGATCCATACACCTTATGATAATCTGGATCTGATCCCGTCTTCAACGCTGATGAGTTCTATTGAATACGAGCTTTTTACAAAATGGCAGCGGGAATTTATTTTGAAGAAATGTCTGCAGAAGATCAAAGACTCCGGTGAATATGATTATATTCTTATCGATGCACCGCCAACCTTAGGAGGCTGGGTGATGAACATTCTGGTTGCATCGGACGGACTTATTATTCCGGTAGAGGCAAGTCCATGGGGACTTTTTGGATTGGCAAATATGTTTGAATTTCTGGGTGCGGTACAGCAAATCTCACCAGAACTGAAGCTTTTGGGAATTGCAGTGACCAAAGTGGATACGAGAAAAAATTATTTCAAACAGACCATGGAAACATTAGAGGAACTGGAGGACGTTCGGGTGTTTGGAAATTATATCCGGGTGGACAGCTCCATTGAATGGGCACAGGATAACAGTATTCCGGTAGTTGCGTATAAAAAGAGCAGCAGAAGTGCAAAGGAATATATGGAATTGACAAAGGAGATTGATGGATTATGGCAGTAGGAAAAGGAAGTATTAAAAGAGCAGCAAAAGCAGTAGATTCGAGTGTAACAGCAGCTCCTGCAAAGGAAGTTGTAGAAGCAATCGCAGGAAAGGAACCTGCAGAAAAGAAACCGGCAGCCAGAAAAGCACCTGCAAGAAAGACTGCAGCAAAAAAGGCACCGGCAAAGAAAACTGCAGAAAAAGCACCAGAAAAGAATGCACCGGTAGGCATCGGAACAGCCCTTCCGACCTATCTTTTATAAAAAGGACAACAACGGAGGAAACAGACTATGAAAAGTTTTGGAATCCATACCCAGATTTATTTTGGGGAAGGCGCATTGCAGCGTCTGGAAGAAATTCCATATAAAAAAGTACTGATCATCACCGATCCATTTGTAGTGACAAGCGGAATGATCGAGTACATTACACATCCATTGGAGAATGCAAGAATCGATTACGAAATCTTTAAGGACGTTGTTCCAGATCCGCCGGTTGAAAAGATCGCCGTAGGCGTGAAGGCAATGCTGGAATATAAACCGGACTGTATCATTGCAGTGGGCGGCGGTTCAGCCATCGATTCTTCAAAATCGATTCGTGAATTTGCTCTCAAAGCAGACAGTTACGGAAGCTGTGCATTGATTGCCATTCCGACAACTTCCGGTACAGGTTCAGAGGTAACTTCTTTTGCTGTTATTTCTGATCCGGCAGCAAAAATGAAATATCCGTTAGTTTCACCGGATCTGACACCGGATGAGGCAATTCTGGATGCAGAACTGGTACGAAGTGTACCGCCTGCAATTACAGCAGATACCGGTATGGACGTATTTACCCATGCGCTGGAAGCATATGTAAGTACAAACAATAACGAATTTTCCGCAGCGCTGGCAGAAAAAGCCATTGAGATCATTGGTGTATTCCTGCTTCGCGCTTACCTTGATGGCAATGATATGCATGCGAGACAGAAAATGCATGCTGCTTCCTGCCTTGCAGGTCTTGCCTTTAACTCAGCTTCTTTAGGACTGAATCATGGTATGGCTCATCAGCTTGGTTCAAACTTCCACATTCCTCATGGACGTGCCAACGCGATGCTGCTTCCGCACATTATTGAATTTAATTCAAACATCAACAAACACAGCCGCAGCCAGAAAGAATATTTACCGGCAGTGAAAAAATATTCTACCGTTGCAAACAACCTGGGACTGAGCAGCTATAATAAGATCATGAGCGTACGTTCCCTGGTGAACTGGACACAGTTCATGTTAAAGGAAATGGATATTCCTCTTTCTATTTCTCAGATGGGAAATATTACAGAGGAAGAATATATGGCAGCAATCCCGGCAATGGCAGATGCTGCATTAGCAGACGGCTGTACTGCAACCAATCCAAGACCGGTGACCCGTGCGGATGTTATGCAGATTTACAGAGATCTGTGGTAAGAAATGAAATAAAATGAGAAGGAAAAGAGTATCTTGAAAAAGGTACTCTTTTTGTGTATCAAGATAAGCAGAGTTTTTATTGAAAAAGTGGGAAAGATGGAGTACAATGAGACGATAAAATGGATAAACTGAGGTAGTTTATGATGATTAAGGCAAAAGATGTCGTTTATGAATATCAAAAATATGATGAAGAAGGAAATGTCTGCGAAACCAAGCGTGCAGTAGACGGTGTCGAGCTGGATGTAAAAAAAGGGGAATTTATAGCGATCCTGGGTCATAACGGATCCGGCAAGTCAACTTTGGCAAAACACATCAATGCCCTTCTGCTTCCGAGTGAGGGAGACGTCTGGGTTGTGGGAAATAATACCAAAGAAGAAGACAAAATTTGGGAAATCCGTCAGAGTGCCGGCATGGTATTCCAAAATCCGGACAACCAGATCATTGGAACGGTTGTGGAAGAAGATGTTGGATTCGGACCGGAAAACATGGGGGTCCCTACGGAAGAAATCTGGGAGCGTGTGGAAGAAGCTTTAAAAGCAGTGGGAATGTATAAATACCGCAAACATTCACCGAACAGGCTTTCCGGCGGACAGAAACAGCGAGTTGCCATTGCTGGTGTGGTGGCAATGCATCCGCAGTGCATTATTCTGGATGAACCGACAGCCATGCTTGACCCGAACGGACGAAAAGAAGTCATTCGTGCAGTTCGTGCATTGAATATGGTGGAAGAAATTACGGTGCTGCTGATCACTCATTACATGGAAGAAGTCGTTTATGCGGATAAGGTTATCGTAATGGACGAGGGAAAAGTCGTGATGCAGGGAACACCGAAGGAAATCTTTTCCCATGTGGAGGAACTTAAGGCATTGCGTCTGGACGTTCCGCAGGTTACATTACTTGCTCATGAATTAAAGAAAAAAGGAATCCCGCTGTCTGATGGGATTTTGACGATCGAAGAATTGGTGAATGAATTATGTCAATAAAATTGGAAAATGTGAATTTTACTTACAGCCCAAGTTCGGCTTATGAGATCCATGCATTAAAAAATGTGAATCTGGAGATCCGCGATGGTGAATTTATCGGACTGATCGGACATACCGGTTCCGGAAAATCCACGCTGGTACAGCATTTGAACGGACTGATGAAAGCAACCTCCGGTGCAATCTATTACAATGGAGAAAATATTTATGCGGAAGGCTATTCCATGAAAGCCCTTCGAGGAAAAGTGGGACTGGTCTTTCAGTATCCGGAACATCAGCTGTTCGAGGTAGATGTGCTGACGGATGTCTGCTTCGGACCGAAGAACCAGGGACTGTCCAAAGAAGAAGCGGAGGAACGGGCGAAAGAAGCACTTCAGATGGTTGGTCTGAAGGAAAAATATTATCGTCAGTCCCCGTTTGAGCTTTCCGGCGGACAAAAGCGTCGTGTGGCGATCGCCGGTGTGCTTGCCATGGAGCCGGACGTATTGATCCTGGACGAACCGACAGCGGGACTGGATCCAAAGGGTCGTGATGAGATTCTGGATCAGATTAAAAAACTCCACGAGGAAAGACATATTACGATCATTCTTGTTTCCCACAGTATGGAAGATGTGGCAAAGTATGTAGGAAGGATCATTGTAATGAATCAGGGAGAGGTTACTTATGACGGCACACCGAAGCAGGTATTTTCCCATTATAAGGAACTGGAAAATATCGGACTTGCAGCTCCACAGGTAACCTATATTATGAATGCGCTGGCTGAAAAAGGATTTGAAGTCAGCACGGAAGCAACAACGATAGAGGAAGCTACTGAAGAAATCTTCAGAGCGTACAAAAAAAGATAGGAAAAACTATGAGAGATATTACCATCGGACAATACTATCCGACAGATTCAATTTTGCATAAACTGGATCCGAGAGTAAAACTGATCGGAACCTTTGTGTTTTTGGTTTCCCTCTTTGTGGGAGAAGGAATTGCTGCCTATGCGATTGCGACGGTATTTCTGGCAGCGGTGATCAAACTAAGCAAAATTCCTTTTAAAATGATCTTAAAAGGCTTGAAAGCGATTCTGATCATTTTGCTGATCACTGTCAGCTTTAACCTGTTTTTGACGGAAGGAGAGCCGATTTTTCAGCTTGGCTTTCTGAAACTTACAAAGGAAGGGATTTCAGTAGCATTTTTTATGGCACTTCGCCTGATCTATCTGGTGCTGGGTGCCTCCTTGATGACATTGACTACTACGCCGAATGACCTGACAGACGGCCTGGAAAGCGTACTGGGGCCTTTAAATAAGATTAAGGTGCCGGTACATGAGATTTCCATGATGATGTCGATTGCCCTTCGATTCATTCCGATCCTGATGGAAGAAACGGATCGTATCATGAAGGCGCAGAAAGCACGCGGTGCAGATTTTGAAAGCGGAAATCTGATCCAGAAAGTCAAAGCAATGGTGCCGCTTTTGGTGCCGCTGTTCATTTCTGCATTCCGCAGAGCCAATGACCTTGCCATGGCAATGGAAGCCAGATGCTACCGAGGCGGGGAAGGACGCACGAAAATGAAACCGCTTCATTATGAAAAAGCAGACCGGACTGCATATGGGATCCTGATCGGTTATCTGATCCTGATGATCCTTGCAGGAAGAATCTTTTAATCAGTTGAGGACTTATGAAAAGGATTAAACTTGTGGCAGCTTATGATGGTACCAACTATCATGGCTCCCAGATTCAAAATAATGGAGAAACCATCGAGGGTGTTCTGCAGGAAGCGCTTTCTGCGCTGCTGCAGGAAAAGATCACTTTGATCGGTGCCAGCAGAACCGATGCCGGTGTACATGCAAGAGGAAATGTTTTTGTGTTTGATACACAAAGCCGCATTCCTCCGGAAAAATTCACCTTTGCATTGAACGCAAGACTGCCGGAAGACATTCGCATTCAGGATTCTTGTGAAGTACCCCGGGATTTTCATCCGCGGCATCAAAATACGATCAAAACCTATGAATACCGGATTTTAAACCGCAGACTGCCTTTGCCGGAATATCGCCTGCATACGCATTTTACCTATGAGACACTAAATTTGGAAAAGATGCAGGAGGCATGCGGATATTTCCTGGGTTCCCACGATTTTGCCGCTTTTTGCGCAGCCGGATCTCAGGTGGAAAGTACTGTGCGGGAAATCTATGACCTGCATGTGAAAAAGGACGGCGATCTTTGGACGATTTCTGTGACAGGAAACGGCTTTTTGTACAATATGGTACGGATTATCGCAGGAACGCTTCTGAAAGTAGGAAGCGGTCATATCCTGCCGGGAGAGATTGAACAGATCATTTGTAAAAAGGATCGGCAGCTGGCCGGACCCACTGCTCCGGCGAAAGGACTGACACTGGTGGAAATCCGTTATCCGGATTATGAAAAATGTCAGGAAAACCTTGAAAAAACAGAAAAAATAGGGATTGACAATTGAGGGCTGTATGTAATATAATGGTACAGCATGTGAAATGGATAAAAATGTTTGAGCCAAAGCC
>CAZOJX010000072.1:0-9624 GCA_964580255.1 uncultured Lachnoclostridium sp.
GGTTTGTAGAAACTACAATATTGTCATCGTACCGGACGATGACAATATTGTAGTTTCTACAAACCAGGGGGAACCTTGTGTCGGTGACGATTCTCTGGCTGGACAGGCATATATGAATATCTGTCACAGAGTGCTTGGCGAAGAAGTTGAACTTCTGAATCTTGATGTTAAAGAAGGATTCTTTAAGAAAATTTCTAAGCTGTTTAGATAAGAGGGGGATCGTGTTATGGCATTATTGGATTTTTTTAAGAAAAAATCTTCAGGGAGTATGGCAAAGGATCGTCTGAAACTGGTTCTTGTTTCAGACCGTGCCAACTGCTCTCCTGAAATTATGGAAGCAATTAAAAATGATATTATTAAGGTCATCTCCAAATATATGGAAATTGACTGTGAAGGCTTAGATATCCAGATCACACAGACCGAATCTGAAACCAGCAATGGTACAGTTCCGGCACTCTGTGCAAATATTCCGATTCTGGATATGAAGCAGAGAAAGAGCAACTAAGGAGTTATATGTTTAAGCAGTATCAGTTTCGCAACTATCGGATCAAATTGGTCATTCTTGTATATTTGCTGACGACTATCGGAATCATGATCATCGGAAGTGCTGAGGAAAGCTATCAAAGCCAGCAGATCCTTGGTATGATCCTGGGTTCTGCAGCAATGCTCGTATGTTCATTAACCGATTACAATCTGCTCATGCATTTTCATTGGCCGATCTACTTTTTTAACCTTCTGCTTCTGATCCTGGTGTTGACACCGGTCGGAAAGACTGTAAACGGTGCACAGCGTTGGATCGAAATTCCGGGACTGTTTCAGATTCAGCCTTCGGAACTTGCAAAGATCATGCTGATCCTGTTTTTTGCCAAGTTTTTCTCAGACAGGCAGGAGCGGATCAATGAGATTCCGATAATTTTAATGTCGGTGATCCTCTTTGGGATTGCGGCAGTATTGATTTTAAAAGAACCGGATCTTTCTACAACAATCACCATTGCCCTTGTATTTTGCGCAATGATCTTTGTGGCAGGATTCAGTTATCGATATATTGCAGGAATCTTTGCAGTGGTGGCACCGGTGGTGCTTGTATTTCTGGCCTACGTTATGCGGGAGGATCAAAAACTGATCGAGTCTTATCAGCGGGATCGAATCCTTGCCTGGTTAAATCCGGCAGAATATGCCGACAAAGCTTACCAGCAGCAAAATTCCATCATGGCGATCGGTTCCGGACAGCTTGCCGGAAAAGGATTGAACAACAATGTGGTTGCATCTGTAAAAAATGCAGATTACATTGTGGAACCGCAGACAGATTTTATTTTTGCGGTGGCCGGTGAGGAACTGGGATTTTTAGGAACTGCTACGATCATTCTTCTTTTGCTCTTGATCGTGATCGAGATCATTATGATCGGCAGAAATGCGAAAGATATGGCAGGAAATCTGATCTGCTGCGGTGTAGCCGCATGGCTTGGTTTCCAAAGCTTTATCAATATATGTGTCGCAACCGGACTGATGCCAAATACCGGCGTTCCGTTGCCATTTGTCAGTTACGGTCTGACTTCTCTGGCCTCGCTGTACATTGCGATTGGAATCGTGTTGAATGTTGGTTTACAGCCGAAAAAGTATTAAGGGAAGGGAGTATTTCGCTATGAACATTGGGTTGATTGCGCACGACGCAAAAAAGAAGTTAATGCAGAATTTCTGCATCGCATACAGAGGCATTCTTTGTAAGAATGAGCTGTACGCGACGGGAACGACAGGAAGATTGATCGAAGAAGTTGCGAATTTGAACATTCATAAATATTTAGCTGGTCATCTGGGGGGAGAACAGCAGTTATGCGCACAGATCGAACATAATCAGATCGACCTTGTGATCTTTCTTCGAGACGCACAGCAGCCGAAATCACATGAACCGGATATCAATACTGTGGCACGTTTGTGTGATACACACAATATACCGCTGGCGACAAACCTTGCAACTGCAGAATTACTGATCAAATCACTTGACAGAGGAGACCTTGAGTGGCGTGAAATGTATAAATAAATTCAAAAAGCAGCAGATGGCCGTGCTCGTTTGCACGGCTATGGTTTTTTCTATGACAGGCTGCGGAAAAAAAACGGTGATTCCGAATGCATACCAGTTAAACAGCAATGCGTTTGGTTTACTGCAGGGAGAAGCAACCGGTGTTTCAGCGGATCATTTGCTGGCTGCAAACCTTTGCGTAGCAAATGAAGATACGGAAAATCCGGACGTAGATATGTCCCTTGCAGAGGGAGTCGGACTTTTTGACATTACCAATGGAGAAACCATTTATGCCAAAGGTGTCCATGAGAAACTGTTTCCGGCCAGTACCACGAAGATTTTAACCGCATATACGGTTTTAAAGCATGGTAATCTGGAAGATATTGTAACAGTCACTCAGGAAAATGTTGCCATTGATAAAGACTCCAGCCATTGCGGATTAAAAGCGGGAGATCAGATTTCCGTAAAAGATCTGCTGTACGGACTAATGTTAAAGTCTGCGAATGAAGCAGCCAATGTTCTTGCAGATTATATTTCAGGCAGCACGGAAAGCTTTGCAGAACTGATGAATGAGGAAGCACTTCTTTTGGGAGCGACCAACAGTCATTTTGTCAATGCCAACGGACTTCATGATGATGAGCACTATACAACCGTTTACGATCTTTATCTGATTTTTCAGGCAGCATTAGAAAATGAAACTTTCCGGGAAATCTGCGGATCTACTTCCTATACGGCAAGCTATCTGGACGCTTCAGGAAAAAATGTTTCAGTAGAATGGACAAATACCATGCAGTATTTTACAAGAAACAAGATTCCGCCGGAAGGAGTTACTGTTCTTGCCGGAAAAACCGGAACAACCTCGAAAGCATTGTCCTGTCTGGTACTTTTATCAGAAAATGAAGCAGGAGAAGAATTTATCTCTATTATCCTGAAATCACAGGATCGGGGTGTGCTTTATGATGAGATGAATGATTTGTTGGAAGAAATCAACAAATAGACATTGTCTTTTGCCGTAGATTGTAGTATAATTTACAATCATAACAGGCAAGACCCAAGGAGGACATACACATGGTACAGTTAATTGTAGGAGAAAAGGGAAAAGGAAAAACAAAATATCTGTTAGATAAGGTAAATGCGGAAGTAAAGGAAGCTGAAGGAAATATCGTTTATTTAGATAAAAGCTCTAAACATATGCATGAACTTGATAATAAAGTTCGTTTGATCAATGTTTCTGAATATCCTGTAAAAAATGCAGATCAGTTCTTAGGTTTCATTTGCGGCGTATGCTCACAGGACTATGATTTACAGACAATGTATGTAGACAGCTTTATTAAAGTTGCAGGACTGGAAGGTGCGGATCTTACAGAAACAGTTCTTGCATTAGACACAATCGGCAAACAGTTTAATGTAAACTTAGTACTCAGTGCATCTGTTGATGAATCTACATTATCAGACGCATTAAAGGAAAAAGTGATTTTTTCCTGCTAATTGATTCGGAAATAATACATAGTGTAATTTTAGAAAGGATACTCTTGCAGGAGAGTATCCTTTCCTTGATAAGGGGTAAGCTTGAGTAAGAAGAAAAAAGGGAAAGTTGTAAAATATAGAAAACCGTTTAATATTGCCAATCTGTTTTTCGGTGCGATTCTGGTATATATGATCATTTATCTTTACATGTTTCTTACCGGCGTGCATATTTCCGGTTATGAAGTAATTGCCGGAAGTCTTGCCACGAACAAACAGTTTCAGGGTCTCGTGCTGAGGACAGAAGAAATTTTCTATGCAGATACTGCAGGATATATCGATTATTATGCCAATGAGGGCGCGAAGGTTTCCCATTCAACCATTGTTTATTCCATCGATGAAAGCGGTCGAATGTCGGAATATCTGGAGGAAAATTCTGCGGAAATCGATCTGTCCGATGATAATTTCGCTTCACTGAAAAGTGAGATCAGTTCCTTCTGCAATGGATTTGAACAGCAGGATTTTTCTGAAATCTATGATTTTCATGATACGATCAATGGGAAAATTCTGGAATTGTCCAATCAAACGCTGTTAAGTGAAATGGAAGCCATCAGTGCGGAAGACGCCAATGCATTTCAGCGTGTTTACGGGGCAAAAAGCGGTATTGTAGAGTATCATATTGACGGATATGAAACAGTTACACCGGATACCGTTACGCCGGAAATGTTTGATAAGAGTACTTATCAGTCTACTAATTTAAGAGCAGCGGATCTGATCAGTTCAGGCGATCCGGTTTATAAGCTGATCACGGATGAAAACTGGTCTGTAATCGTACCGATGAACGAAGAACAGATCAATGAAATTGCATATAAACAGGTCACTGACGAAAATGGAACGATATCTTCCGTTCAGCGTTCTGTTATTGAGATTAAATTTTTAAAGGATAACACGACAACCTGGGGATATGTGTCCCTATTAAACAGAAACGGACAGCAGTATCTTCAGCTGAATTTTAACAACTCCATGGTGCGTTTTGCATCGGATCGATATCTGGATATTCAGTTTATGATCGACGATACCAGCGGATTAAAGATTCCTTCTTCTTCCATTACAACCAAGGAATTTTTCGTTATTCCGGAGGAATATGTAATGAAAGGCGGAGAAAATGATTCGGAAGGATTTTTGGTGCAGAGCTTCGGTGAAGATGGACACTCAACGGAAGTATTTGTAACTCCGACCTTCTATTCGATCACAGACGGTATGGTCTACATTGATCCGAATCAGGGCAGCTTCTCATCAAATGAAGCTTATATTAAGGCCGGTGACCGGATCATCATTCCGAACAGCAATGATCTTTATCAGGTGGGCAGCACTGCGGAGCTGGAAGGTGTCTACTGCATCAACCAGGGATATACGCAGTTTAAAAAAATCAAAGTATTGTATGCAAATGAAGAATACACGATCGTAGAGGAAGGAACCGCTTTTGGTCTGACGATCTATGACCGTATCGTTTTAAATGCAGAAGCAGTAAAAGAGGATCAGGTGATTTATTAAGATGGAATTTATCAGAGAAAATTTGAATGAAGTAGAAGAAAAAATATCAGCAGCCTGTAAACGTGCAGGCAGAGACCGAAATGAAGTGACCTTGATCGCAGTCAGCAAGACCAAGCCTGTAGAAATGCTTGAGGAATGCTGCAGCTGCGGTGTGACCGTTTTCGGAGAAAACAAAGTGCAGGAGCTTTGCGAAAAATATGAAGTTCTTCCGAAAAATCTGAAATGGCATATGATCGGTCATTTGCAGAGAAATAAAGTAAAATACATCACAGATAAAGTGGAACTGATTCATTCCGTGGATTCTCTGCGCTTGGCAGAGGCCATCAGTGAAGATGCTGTGAAAAAAGGAATTTCTGTCAATATATTGATTGAAGTAAATGTTGCAGAGGAAGATTCTAAATTTGGTCTGAAAACCGAAGAAACGGAAGCTCTTGTAAGAGAGATTTCCAAGCTTCCAAACATTTTTATTCAGGGGCTCATGACAATCGCACCATATACTGAGGTTGCAGAAGAAAATCGTACTATATTTCGTACTTTAAAGCAATTATCTGTTGACATTGCAGGAAAAAACATTGATAATGTATCTATGAATGTCCTTTCTATGGGAATGACAGGAGATTATGAAATTGCGATTGAAGAAGGGGCTACCATGGTTCGGGTAGGCACCGGAATCTTTGGTGAGCGAAATTATAATAAAAATTAGTTGAGGTGAAGATACATGGGAGTTTTTGATAAATTCTTAGACATTATGAAGCTTGATGATGAAGACGATTACGATGAATTCGATGATTATGATGATGACGATTATGAAGATGAGCAGCCGAAAAGAAGCTTCTTCAAAAAGAAAGATTATGACTATGATCTTGAAGATGCCATCGTAAAAGAGACAAAAGTGGCTGCAAAATCTGCACCGGCAAAAGTGACACCGATCACCAGACGCCGCAGCAGCGGATCCGGTATGGAAGTCTGCGTTATCAAACCAACGACATTTGAAGATGCCAGAGAAGTTACGGAAACGCTCCTTGCAGGTCGTGCAGTGGTACTGAACTTTGAAGGGCTGGATGTAGATCTGGCACAGAGAATCATTGATTATACCTGTGGTACCTGTGTTGCAATCGATGGAAATCTGAGAAAGATTTCAAATTACATTTTCATCGTTACACCAAAGAGTGTCGATATCAGCGGTGATTTGCAGGATCTTATGACAGATGCTTTTGAAGTTCCTGGTATTAAAACTGATTTTTAAGAAGTGAAATTTAAGAGCACCGAAAGAGATTTTTCGGTGCTCTTTTCTGTGAAAAGAGGAAGAAAAGATGGAAAAGATGGACGTTAAAAACAATGGTACATTCTGTTATTCAATTCTGTTTGAAAAAGACTTTTCAGGCTTGACAAAGGAAATGGAAAATCTCGGTTTTTCCGGGCGAAAGCTTTGTATCATTACAGATTCTAATGTAGCTCCCTTATATCTGGCACCGCTTAAAACTGCTTTGGACGAAAGCTTTGATCAGATCTTTGAATTTGTACTTCCGGCGGGAGAACAAAACAAAACACTGGATCAGATTAAAAAGATCTATGAATATCTGATCCGGAATCATTTTGACCGAAAAGATTGTCTGATCGCCCTTGGGGGCGGCGTGATCGGTGACATGACCGGTTTTGCGGCAGCAACCTATCTTCGGGGGATTGATTTTGTTCAGGTACCGACCACCCTTCTTGCCCAGGTAGACAGCAGTATCGGCGGAAAGACCGGTGTTGATTTTGACAGCTACAAAAATATGGTCGGAGCATTTCACATGCCACGACTGGTCTATATGAATCTTTCTGTACTGCAGACACTTTCTCCAGAGCAGTTTTCCTGCGGTATGGGAGAAATCTTAAAGCATGGACTGATTCGTGACCGAAGCTATTTTTTCTGGTGTATGGAGCATGCAGAGAAGATCCAGGAGAGAGAGTATGAAACTCTTCTTAAAATGATCCAAAGAAGCTGTGAGATCAAACGTGACGTGGTTGAAAAGGATCCTACTGAAAAAGGAGAGCGTGCTTTACTAAATTTCGGACATACTTTAGGTCATGCCGTAGAAAAATTAAAAAATTTTGAACTACTTCATGGACAGTGTGTGGCTGCCGGCTGTGTGGCTGCATTGAAGCTTTCTGTCCTCCGGGGAAATATTTCTGAGCAGGAGCTTTCCTTTGCAGAGGAATGTTTCCGTAAATTTGATCTTCCGGTGCGGATCAGCGGAATCAGTTCCGATGAAATTCTGGAAATTTCCAAATCAGACAAAAAAATGGAAGCAGGAAAGATTAAATTTGTCCTTTTGCGTCAAATTGGAGAAGCATATATAGACAAGACCGTCAGTGACCGGGAATTACTTCTGGCGTCAGATTATTTATTAGAAATATAGATGAGGAGAATGATAACAATGAAAAAAAACTTTACCTTTAAAAGAGCCGGAATCGGGGCAATCGCCTTTGTTCTTCTGATCCTTTTTGATCAGTGGACAAAATCGCTGGCCGTTGAAGGCTTGATGGGTAAGGATCCATTTGTGATCCTGCCGGGAATTTTTCAGTTAAGATATCTGGAAAATCGTGGAGCTGCCTTTGGAATGCTGCAGGGAAAACATACCTTTTTTATCCTTTGTGCACTTCTCGCTGTAGCTGTGATCGTATATCTTTACTTTCAGCTGCCATGGGAAAGGCATTTTCACCCACTTCGTATTGTAGGTCTGTTTATCGGTGCAGGCGCGGTTGGAAATCTGATCGACCGTATGGTACTTGGATACGTGGTAGATTTCTTTTATTTTGAACTGATTGATTTTCCGATCTTTAATGTGGCAGATATTTATGTGACCTGTGCGACCATTGCACTGGCACTGTTGATTCTTTTTTATTATAAAGAGGAAGAACTGGACTGCTTGTTTCCTAAGAAAAAGGAGAAAAATTGATGGAAAACTACCTTTTTGAAATTCAGCCGGAACAGCAGATGCGGCTGGATAAATATCTGTCAGAACAGTTTCCGGAGCAGACCCGTTCTTATCTCCAAAAGCTGATCAAGGACGGAGAAGTTTTGGTCAATGAAAAGAAAGTAAAAACCGGTTATCAGCTGTCAAAGGGAGATCAGGTGTGCGTAACAATTCCTGAGCCGAAGGAGCTTGATATTCAGCCTCAGCCGATGGATTTGGAGATTGTATACGAGGACGAAGATGTAATCCTGATCAATAAACCAAAAGGAATGGTAGTACACCCGGCACCGGGACATACGGAAGATACGCTGGTAAATGGTCTTCTTTATCATTGCAAGGATCATTTATCCGGCATCAATGGTGTGGCAAGACCGGGAATCGTTCATCGCATTGATCGTGATACGACAGGAATTTTAATCGTTTGTAAAAATGATAAGTCTCACCAGCACATTGCGGCCCAGCTAAAAGAGCATTCCATCAATCGAAGATACCGGGCACTGGTGCAT
Source organism: uncultured Lachnoclostridium sp. (assembly GCA_964580255.1). GTDB lineage: Bacteria > Bacillota > Clostridia > Lachnospirales > Lachnospiraceae > HGM12587. The sequence continues at coordinate 8,502 of CAZOJX010000072.1, forward strand.
GGAAATCTGAAAGAAGATAAAGGAACGGTGGAAGGACCAATCGGTCGTCACCCTATCGACCGCAAAAAAATGGCTATCAATGAAAAAAACGGAAAACCGGCTGTTACCCATTATCAAGTGTTGGAACGATTTGGAAGCTATACGCTGATCGAATGCGTTTTGGAAACAGGACGTACCCATCAGATTCGAGTGCACATGTCCTCCATCGGTCATCCATTGGTAGGTGATGAGGTTTATGGACCTGCAAAATGTCCGTTTCCTTCGCTGCAGGGACAGTGTCTTCATGCAATGGTTCTGGGGTTTGTGCATCCAAGAACTGGAGAATACATGGAATTTTCCGCAGAACTTCCGGCTTATTTTCAGGAATTGCTGAAAAAGCTGAGAAAGTAAACAACTGAAAATAAAATAAAAGGAGCATTTCATGTATAGTGATGCATTTTGTAAAGTATATAATGAGTTTGGCTGGAACTATTTTCCAGAGGCCTTCGGAGAACAGCTTTTAACCTGGCTGGAACAAAACCGGATTGAAATTAAAACAAGTCTGGATCTTGCCTGCGGAACGGGAGTGCTGTGTGAGGTGCTTCATGCTCATGGAATCCGTTCCTGCGGCATGGATTTTTCGGAAGGAATGATCAAAATCGCAAAAGAGCGAAATCCTGAGATTTTTTACGAAGTTGCGGATATGATCACCTATCGTCCTGACAAGAAATTTGATCTGGTGACCTGTACCGGAGATGCACTGAACCACATTATCGATCTTAAGGACGTTGCCCGAATTTTTCAAAATGTTTACACTTATCTGAATGACGGCGGTTATTTTATCTTTGATATTTTAAATGAAAAGGAAGTGCCGGAGGCTGAACCAATTGATCTGGAATTCAGTTCAGAGGTCAGCGCTCAGTTTATGGTAACCTGTGATGATGAAGGGCTTATCAATTTAAAAACAACAGTTTATGAAAATAACGGACAGAAATTTGAAGAAAATATCAATGAAATCGTGCATGACAAAGATCAGATTTGCCAAATGCTCCTTACCCAGGGATTTTCTCTGCTAAAATGTGATCATCATTTACTGGAAAATGATGGCAATCAAAGTGAAACCTGGTACATCATTGCAAAAAAA
>CAZOJX010000073.1:0-9557 GCA_964580255.1 uncultured Lachnoclostridium sp.
GGAAGAAATGAGAGGAAGAAATGAACATGGAGAGAGAACGTTTGGGGAGCCGATTGGGCTTTATTCTGCTGAGTGCAGGTTGTGCCATCGGCGTAGGTAATGTGTGGAAATTCCCATACATGACAGGACAATACGGAGGCGGAGCCTTTGTTGTCATTTATTTGTTGTGCCTGGTGCTTTTGGGTGTGCCGGTTATGACAATGGAATTTGCAATGGGGCGTGCAAGTCAGAAAAGCCCTGTGAAGCTTTATGAAAAATTGGAACCAAAAGGAAGCAAATGGCATATTCACGGTTATTTTGCAATGGCAGGAAATTATATCCTGATGTTTTTCTATACCGTTGTGACAGGCTGGATGCTTCGTTATTTTGTAGATATGGCAACCGGAAAATTTACCGGTGCATCTGTGGAAAAAGTAAATGCCATGTTTGGTGAAATGTTAAGCCAGCCGGTGGCAATGATCGTTTATATGGCGATCGTTGTAGTGGTAGGCGTATTGATCTGTTCCCTGGGTGTACAAAAAGGGGTAGAAAAGATCACAAAGGTAATGATGATGGCATTGCTTGCGATCATGGTAGTTCTTGCAGTTAACAGCGTCTTTTTACCGGGTGCGGCAGAAGGGGTAAAATTCTATCTTGTGCCGGATCTTCAGAGAATGATGGACATTGGTATTGGCGAAGTGGTTGTTGGTGCTATGAATCAGGCATTTTTCACTTTGAGCCTTGGCATTGGTGCAATGGCGATCTTCGGAAGCTACATTGGTAAAGAGAGAGCATTGATGGGAGAAGCGGTAAACGTAGCAGTTCTGGATACTTTTGTTGCTCTCTGTGCCGGAATGATCATTTTCCCTGCATGCTTCGCATACGGAGTGCAGCCGGACAGCGGTCCAAATCTGATCTTTGTAACTCTGCCGAATATTTTTAACAATATTCCGATGGGAAGATTATGGGGCAGTCTGTTCTTTGTATTTATGACCTTTGCAGCATTTTCTACGATTATTGCTGTTTTTGAAAATATCATGGCCTGCTGTATCGATCTGTTTGGCTGGACAAGAAAAAAAGCCTGTGCGATCAATGCGGTGATCCTGTTTGTATGCTCTATTCCTTGTGCATTGGGATTCAATGTCTGGAGCGGTTTCTCCATTGGAGGAAAAGGAATCATGGATCTGGAAGATTTCGCAGTAAGCAATCTGCTGCTTCCGTTGGGATCTTTAATCTATGTTCTGTTCTGTGTAACCCGTTACGGCTGGGGCTGGGACAAATTTGTTGCAGAAGCAAATGAAGGAAAAGGAATCAAGGTGGCAAATTGGATGCGATTATATATGACGATTGCAATCCCGATTCTGATCCTGATCATCTTCTTAATTGGAATTTTATAAAAATTTAATGAGACAGTGGGCTTGCGGAAGTTTTCCGCAGGCCCATTTTGTGTTATGATATTCGCGACAGTTGTAAAATCGTGACAAGGGGAAGAAAACATGAACACATTTGTAAAATTCGAAAATGTGAAAAAAATTTATAAAACGGGAGAGGTGGAGATTCCGGCACTTCAAAATGTGAATTTTGAGATTGAAAAGGGAGAATTCTGCGTGATCGTGGGAGCTTCCGGTGCGGGAAAAACGACGATCTTAAATATTTTAGGAGGAATGGATACGCTGACGGAAGGACGTGTCTATCTGGACGGAGAGGAAATCTCAGCTTATCAGAAGAAGCAGCTGACGGGTTATCGCCGGCATGATGTAGGATTTGTGTTTCAGTTTTACAATCTGGTGCCGAATCTGACGGCGTTGGAAAATGTAGAATTGGCAGCTCAGATCTGCAGGGAACCGTTAGATGCCAAAACAGTGCTTCAGGAGGTTGGACTGGGGGAACGTCTTGGAAACTTTCCGGCACAGCTTTCCGGAGGGGAACAGCAGCGAGTGGCCATTGCCCGTGCTTTGGCAAAAAATCCCAAAATTCTTTTATGTGACGAACCTACCGGAGCTTTGGATTATCACACAGGAAAAGCGGTGCTGAAGCTTTTGCAGGATACCTGCCGCAAACAGGGAAAAACAGTTATCGTTATTACTCATAATCAGGCATTGACTGCCATGGCAGATCGGATCATCACTGTAAAAAATGGTACGATTACACAGATGGTAAAAAATGATCACATTGTGGATATTGATGAAATTGAATGGTAACAAAAGAGGAAAAAAATGAGATCAAATATTTGGAAATCAACCTTTCGTGAGATCAGGCAGAGTTTTGGACGCTTTATGGCAATCTTTGCGATCACAGCGCTGGGAGTCAGTCTTTTTGCCGGCTTGAAAGTGATCCAGCCGGCAATGGTAAAAACAACTGACGGATACTATAAGGAAAAGGAATTTTACGATTACAGGATCCTTTCCACTCTGGGTTTTGAGGAAGAAGATCGGGAATTTTTTGCCTCACAGGAAGATGTGCGCTATGCAGAGGGAATCGTATCCTTTGATATGCTCTGCAGTCTGGAGGGAGAAAGTGCTCAGGCATTGAAAATATATAATTTGCCGGAGCGGATCAACGGTCTGGAACTTCTGGCAGGAAGACTTCCGGAATCTTCGGAGGAATGTGTCATGGACGCAGCACTGTACGGAGAGGAATGTATCGGGAAGACGATTTGCTTATCAGAAGAAAATGAGAAAGAGGAACTGGAGCATTTTTCTGTACGGGAGTATACCATTACTGGGATTGCCCAGTCTTCTAACTACATTCAGTTTGAGCGCGGAACCACTTCCATCGGAAATGGAAAGATCGCTGGATTTCTTTATATTCCGAAAGAAGCCTTTGATGTAGATTATTTTACGGAGATTCTGGTCTGTTTTGATCAGGAGAATCCGATCTACAGTGATGCGTATGAGGCATTTATGGACAAAAAGGAGCCGGTCTGGGAGAAGTTGGCAGAAACTGCCGGAGCAGACCGTTATGACCGGATCTTTTCAGAAGCAAATATGGAACTTCAGGATGCCAAAGCAGAATTTCAGGAAGAAAAACAGGATGCAGAGGCAGAACTGGCGGATGCGAAGGCAGAACTTTTAGAAGGCTATGAGGAGCTTTCTGACGCAGATACAGAGCTTCAGAAGGCAAAAAAAGAACTGGCAGACGGACGGAAGGAACTGGAAGAAAATAAGGAGGCTCTGAGTAAAGCGGAATATGAGCTTGGATATAACCGGGTGAAACTGGAAAGTGCACAAAAAGAGATCAAAGAAAACAGAGGTCTTCTGGAAGAAAAATCCTCTGAACTGGAGGACGGGAAAAAGCAGCTGGAGGCGGCTCAAAGTCAGCTGGATACGCAGAGCAGACCGTTGTATGAATTTGTTGCTCTGCAGAATCAGGTAACAGGTCTTTTGGAGGCAGTGAGTGAGCTGCAGCAATTTGCAAATAACGGTTCTCTGACGGCAGAGCAGGAGGCTGCACTTACAGAATACGAAAATACGGCAGCGCAGCTTCTGCAGATGATACAGGGAAATGGAAGCCAGATGCCGACAGGCAGTACAGGTTCAGGAAGTCCTTCTGTGCAAGAACGTATTTTGGTGCTGGCTGGAACTTTGCAGGGACTTCAGACAGCACTAGAACAACAGGCTGCAGCAATAGAACTGGATAAGAATCTGGCGGCTGTAGAGAAGGCTCAAAAAGAAATTGATGCCAATCGTGCAACATTGCTTTCCGGAGAAAAACAGCTTGATTCTGCATGGGATCAGTTGGAACAGGCAGAAAAAGAGATTGAAGATGGTTTTGCACAGTTAAAAGACGGAATCGCACAGTGGGAAGACGGCATGCGTCAGCTATCTCAGGGTGAGGCTGAGCTTTTGGACGGAGAAGCAGAGCTTGCAAAAGCAGAGAAAGAGCTTCTTGATGGCTGGGCAGAATATGAGGACGGAAAAAAAGAATATGAAGACGGCTATGCCGAATTCGTGACGGAGATTCGTGATGCGGAGAAAGAAATTTCTGATGCAGAGCAGGAACTTCTGGATATGAAGAAAGCGGAAACCTATCTTCTGGGCAGGGAAACCAATGTGGGTTATGTCTGTATGGAAAATGATTCGGCGATCGTAGACGGAATTGCCAATGTATTTCCGGTCTTTTTCTATGCGGTGGCAGCATTGGTATGTATGACGACTATGAGCCGTATGATCGAGGAACAGAGAACACAGATAGGTGTGTTTAAGGCTTTGGGCTACAGTGAAGCGTCGATCATGGGAAAATATCTCTTTTATTCCGGATCTGCAGCAATTCTGGGCTGTTTGTTCGGATACTTTTTCGGCACCTGGTTTTTCCCGATCGTCATCTGGCATGCTTACAGCAGCATGTACGATGTGGCGGAAATTGTTTATGTATTTGATGGCGGACTTCTGCTGTTTTCGCTGGCAGTGTCAGCTCTCTGTTCGATGGGCGTGACCTTTGTCAGCTGTAAAAGTGAACTGTCCAGTGTTGCGGCAGAGCTGATGCGGCCAAAGACGCCAAAGGCAGGAAAACGCATTTTTCTGGAATACATTCCGTTTGTGTGGGAGCGAATGAAGTTTTTACATAAAGTTTCCTACAGAAACGTATTCCGATATAAAAAACGGTTTTTTATGATGGTGATCGGAATCAGCGGCTGTACCGGACTTTTGGTAACAGGATTTGGGGTACAGAATTCGATCGCTAATATTGCCAATGATCAGTATGGCAGAATACAGGTAGTAGATATTAATGGAATGCTGAATGATGAGGTCGGGGAGGAAACAGATTTTCTTCTAAAAGAAGCTTTGCAGGATCGTTTAAAGGAATCTGTTTATGTGATGGAAAAATCCATTGACCTGGTAACGAAGGAAGCAGTAAAAAGCTTAAGCCTGGTCGCAATCGATGAAAATGACGACATTTCTCCGTATGTACACCTGATCAATACGGATACCGGGGAGGCGCTGGATTATCCGAAGGATGGAGAATGTGTTCTGAGCGATCAGCTGGCAGAACAGTTTGACCTTCAGGTGGGAGATACGGTAGAGCTTCGTGATGAAAATAATCATTCCATGGAGCTGACATTGTCCGGAATTACGGAAAATTATCTCTACAATTTTGTATATATGACAACCCAGACATACGAACAGTATTTGGGAGAAAAAGCGGAGATTAAGAGCATTTACTTAAATCTGGAAGAAGGTGCGGATCCTCATCAGGCAACGGCGGATCTGATGAAACATGAGGAATTTGTATCCGCTTCCGTTTCCTCTGATGCCAAGGAACGTTTTTCCAGTATGATTGAAAGTCTGGATCTTTTGATCCTTGTGATCATTATCTGTGCAGGATTTTTGGCATTTATCGTATTGTATAATCTGACAAATATCAATATCACAGAAAGAATCAGGGAAATCGCAACCATACAGGTGCTGGGCTTTTATAAGAATGAAACAGCGTCCTATGTTTTCAGGGAAAATCTGATTCTGACTGCTTTTGGGGCAGCAGCAGGATTAGGATTGGGAAAACTGTTCCATGCATTTGTGATGGCACAAGTGAAGGTGGATCAGGTGTCTTTTGATGTGAGGATCTTACCGGAAAGTTATATTTACAGTGTATTGCTGACTTTTGCGTTTGCAGTGGTGATTAACCTGTTTATGACCGGAAAGCTGGAACGTATCAATATGACAGAAGCATTGAAATCCGTAGATTAAGAATAAGCAGAAATGAAAAGGGGATATCCGATCGGATATCCCCTAAAATATTGTCGTTAGATAATGTCACCGCGTTTAACGTAACCCGGATTTTCCGGATCTGCAACGATCTCTTTAATATGGAGAACACTGGCATGCTTGTCAACGATGAGGTTTTCCAGATGTGTACCATCTGCGATTACAACATCGGAAGAAATGACGCAATTTTTGATGACGCAGTTTTTACCGATGGTACAGCCACGGCCAACAACGCAGTTTTCCAAAGATCCCTGAATGAGACAGCCATTTGCTACAACAGAGGATTTGATCTCTGCTTCTTCAAAATACTGAGTCGGGCAGGAATCGCTGGTGCGAGTATAGATCGGCCATTTTTCATCAAATAAACGTTTTGCGTTCTGGTAATCGATCAGAGACATGTTTGCTTTGTAAACGCTCTTGAAATCGGTTAAGGAAGCAAAAAATCCTTCATGAGCTACACCGCGAACGTCCAGCTCTTTACAGCATTTGTTCACAATCTGAGCTAAGGAATACATAGAAGAAATGCTGCGTGCCTTGGCAATCAGGTCAAGGAAAAGAGATTTCTTCATAACATAGGTATCCATGAAGATATTTGCGGAATCATGAGCACCTCTGTTTCTGGTGATGGCATCTACACCGCTCTGACGATTGAGAGATAATACATCACAGTTTAAGAAGTTTTCATTTGCTGTATCTACGGAATGATATAATAAGGTAATGTCAGCACCTGATGCGATGTGCTGATCTAATAATTTGTCGTAATCCTGAGTATATACCATATAGCCCGGTGCAAGTACGACATATTCTGCAGGTGCCTTCTGAATACTTTCGATATTCTGGGCAAAGCCTGTCATGTTTGTGTTATAGAAGCTGGTTGCAGCACTGCCTTCGGTAAAGAGCAGCTGAACTTTGCCTCGTTTGGAGTTGATGTTGTAATGACGTCCGGAACCCAGATGTTCAACTAAAGAACGTGGGTTGCTGCTGATCAAAACCTCCACATGCTCGATACCGCTGTTGCTCATATTTGACATCGGAAAATCGATGACGCGGTAACGGCCTAAGAAGGAAAATGCGCCGATAGAACGGTAATCCTGCATTCCTTCAACATAAATATGATTTCCTGAAGAACTGATAATACCAAATGCTCTCATACTATTCTACCCCCTTAACATCTTGAGCCACCAGTGTGATCTCAGCACTGTCAGCAGAGCCGACAACCGCATTTTTACCGATCACAACACCGTCAGCGATCAGTGCACGGGTTACAACTGCACCGTCTTCTACAACAGCGTTCGGCATAAGTACGCTGTCGATGATCCGGGCATTGGTGCCGACTTTAGAGCCTGTAAAGAGAACAGAGTTGGAGATTTCGCCGTCAACAACACAGCCCTGTGTAATGTAGGCACGGTTGATGTTGGCATTTGCTCCTATGTACTGCGGCAGAGTTGTTACGTCTTCTGTGTAGATTCTCCAGGAAGAATCATTCATATCCAGCTCGCAGTTGGTATCTAAAAGATCCATGTTTGCTTCCCAGAGGGAATCGATGGTTCCAACATCTTTCCAGTAGCCTTCAAATTTCCATGCATAAAGATTTTTGCCATCGTTTAAAAGGGTAGGAATGATGTCTTTACCAAAGTCATGGTGAGAATCTTCTTTTTCCATATCTTCTACAAGGAGCTGGCGAAGGGTTTTCCAGTTAAAAATATAGATACCCATAGATGCCAGATTGCTCTTTGGTTCTGCCGGTTTTTCTTCAAATTCTACGATTCTGCCGGTTTCGTTGGTATTCATGATACCAAAACGGCTTGCTTCCTTCATCGGTACAGGAAGAACTGCGATGGTAGCGTCTGCTTTCATTTCTTTGTGATAATCAAGCATTTCATCGTAATTCATCTTGTAAATGTGGTCACCGGATAAAATGAGAATATATTCCGGATTATAGTTATCAATAAAGTCAATATTCTGAGAGATCGCATCAGCGGTTCCGCGATAAACGTCTAATGCTGCATCTGCTTTTTCTCTTGGTGGAAGAACAAATACGCCGCTGTCACGTGCGTCCAGTCCCCAACGTCCGCTCTGTGAAACATAGCTGTTCAACAGAACAGATTCATACTGTGTAAGGATACCGACAACATCAATCCCGCTGTTTGCACAGTTGGAAAGCGGGAAGTCGATAATACGGTATTTGCCGCCATAAGAAACGGCTGGTTTTGCAACCTTGTTTGTTAAATCATGTAAACGTGAACCACGACCGCCGGCCAGGATCATCGCTAACATACTACTTTGAGCCATAAATAAGTCCCCTCTCTTTCGCTTATTGTATATATTATACAATTATCCGTTGGAATTTTCCACCGAATTGTAGATAGAATCCATACCAATAATTTACAGTTTAATTTGTTGAATCTGCACAAAAACAGGAAAAAAAATTATGAAAATAATAAAAAAATCTACATATTTTCCTGACGATGGAATGCAAGGACAAAAAGGATTCCTTTTACAATGCTGGTGATGGTCAGTGCCCACCAGATGCCGTTAAGAGCAAGGGAGGTGCGGCTCAAAAAGTAAGCCAGCGGAAGTCTTGCTCCGGTAAACAGGATACTGATGATACTGCATAGCTTTGTATTGCCAAGTCCGGAAATCGCACCGCTGGATACGATCTCTACACACATAAACGGTTCTCCGATGGCGATGATGAGAAGATATCCGACAGCAATGGTAAGCACCTCCGGTTCGTGAAAGAAGATTCCTGCGATCTCTTTTGGAAACAGAAGGAACAGGGCACCGATGAAAGCTCCCCAGACTGCAATGGCTGCAGCAGAAAGATGATACCCTTTTTTGATCCGGTCCATTTTTCCGGCACCGAGATTCTGGGCAGAAAAGGCATTGAGGGCAGAGGCAAAGCCGTCAGCGACATTCCAGGTAACGGATTCAATCTGACCGCCTACACGCTGGGTTGCGATTGCCCCGTCTCCGAAACCGGAAACCATGCGTGTTAAAACCATGGAAAAGGCACAGTAGAGTGTTCCCTGCAGTGCGGCTGGGGTGCCAATCCGAAAAATGGTTCGAAAATAAGTCTTTCCAGGAAAGCGGAAAAGAGACGCTGTTTTTAAAAGATTTTTTGAGCCCGGTCGATAAATATCCCAGAGCAGAACGAGAGTAACCAGGATCTGTGCAAATACGGTTGCAATGGCAGCACCGGTTACCTCCAGCCGCGGGAACGGTCCAATGCCGAGGATCAGTACCGGATCCAGAATCATATTTGCTGCAAGACCGATAAAATTGGCTTTCAGGGGTGTTTTGGAATCTCCCTGAGCCGTAAAAAGTCCGGTTAAGGTGTAGCTGACATAGGAAAACAGAATCAGCCCGCAGGTGATCTGGAGATAGATTTTTGCTGCTGCGATCGTTTCCGGAGTTTCCAGGTTAAAATAAGCGACCATAGGATCTGTCAGTGTTAAGGAAATGACCCCAAAGAGAATGCCGAAGAAGGTTACGATCCATAAGGAAGCTACGGCATAGTTTTTTGCCTGCTCCCGATTTCCTTTTCCAAGCTCCTGTGCCATAGGAACCTGTCCGCCCATGCGGGCAAGTGTGGACAGCCCCTGGGAAAGCCAGACATACATTCCGCCGACACCGACACCTGCCACTGCTTTTGAACCCAAAGTCCCGATCCAGGCAAGATCAGTGATGCTGTAGGCAGTGGCAAGAAATGCCGATGCCATGATCGGCAGGGAAAGTTTCATCAGTACTTTAAATATAGAATCTTCAGTTAGATTTTGCATGATTGTCACCTCAGTAAAATTATCATGGAGATTATATCATGCTTTTTGCATTTGGAAAACCGGAAAAGGGGAAATCCCAAAAAGCAATCCC
>CAZOJX010000074.1:0-9231 GCA_964580255.1 uncultured Lachnoclostridium sp.
ACATAGACAGCTGCAGCTATCAGCCATTGTCAAAGAAAAACATTGTTGTAAATAAGGAGGAAATCGAAGAACTTTTAAGAGAACTTCGTATGAAAACTCCGGACGAGATCAAACGTTATCAGAAGATCCTTGCAAATAAAGATGCGATTCTGAACGATGCACAGGCAAAAGCAGAAGCAATCGTGAATCAGGCAAATCTTCAGCTGAATGAAATGATCAGTGAACAGGAAATCATGAAACAGGCTTATGCCCAGGCCAATGCAGTGGTGGAAGCAGCCAGCATTCAGGCACAGGAAATTTTAAACAGTGCAACAGCAGATGCCAATGAGATCCGTATGGGCGCAATGCAGTATACAGACAGCATGCTTGCCAATATGCAGAGCATTATCCAGAATACAATGGAAAGCTACAATTCCAGATATGCTTCCCTGATCAATTCCTTAAACGGATATTATGAAATGATCGCTGAAAACCGTCAGGAACTGGCACCGTCCATCTATGGAGAACCTACTGCAGAATCAGAGCAGGAAGCGGAAACAGAAGAATAAAGTCAGTGCGATCAGAGTGATCTTTCCTTTATCAAAAAAATACTGTTTCAGTGAAAGAGGTGTGTCTGACAGGACGCTGCTTGTTTGAAAAAAGCAGCAAAGCCCCCCAAAGGAAAGGGCTGCAATGCCGATGGCAGAACGAAGGGTTCCGTGAGGAAGGCCGGACAGGTAGGAAAGACCATTGGTGATTTCCAAAAGAGCAGCCAGACCGGTGCGCAGGTAAAGGTGTCCGGTGCCGATCAGTGCCAGAAGCCCCTGGGTGATCATGGAAAACAGGATCAGATAACCGCAAAGCTTTATTAAAATCAAAAAACTGTCAATGATACAGACATCGATCAGCCGAAAAACAGGTTCGGTTGAGGATGTCTGTTTTTTTACGGCTTCTATGTTGCCAGTGATCTGCCGGGGACGTGTAAAAAGTCCGAAAAGCAGGGCACTTCCATAAAGCATCAAAAGATAGGGAAGGGGTTTTGGAGAGCCGATTCCGTAAAGAATCCCGTAGGAAATACAGAACATGGGAGATACATTATTACAGAAGGCGAGAAGATATTGTCCTTCTTCTTTGGACATTGTCTGCTCTTTGATTTGGAGTGCGATCAGTCTTGCGCCGACCGGATAGCCGCATAAAAATCCGCAGATAGCACAGAATGCGCCGGTTTTAGAACAGTGAAAGACTTTTTGGAAGATTCCTCCAAACAGTTTTTCAACCAACAGGATACAGGGTGTTTTTAAGATTAGCTGGGAAAGTACTAAAAAAGGCAGCAGAGTCGGCAGCAGGGTGTCAAACCAGAGAAGAAGTCCTCTTTTGGAAGCCTCCAGGGAAAGTTTTGGAAAACAGAGTAAAAAGCAAAACAGTAATAGGATCAAAAGAAAAGGCAGACGTTTTTTCAAGCGGTTCCCTCGGGAGAGACTTTGTACATCATATGCAGACGTTGGAAAAAAAGACGAAAAAAATGTGGTTCTAAAGAGAAAATGAACTGCATATATATAAAAGGATTGTACGAACAGAGGGGATTCATGAAGAAAATAAATTCTTTTCGGCCATTTTTCCTTTTTTTAGGAATATTAACAGTGGTATCACTGGAACTTTTCTATCTGGAACAGTTTGCCGGACAAACGGAAACCCGGACGGAAGACGCCTGTACATATTACATGGAGACCGTTGATGAGATCTTTAATGATTTGAAATGTTTTCCGGTGGCGAAGGAAGAAACCGAAAACGGTTATCCGATGACCTACGAAAATTCCTGGGGCATGGAGCGGACTTATGGTGGGGAACGCTGTCATGAGGGTTGTGATCTGATGGCAAAGGACAATGTGCGGGGAAAATATCAGGTTTTAAGTATGACGGACGGAACGGTGCAGAAAATTGGCTGGCTGGAAATGGGAGGCTGGCGGATCGGCATTTTATCAGATACGGGAATTTATTACTATTATGCACATTTAGACTCCTATGAGAAAGCCTTTGAAGTTGGAGAGCGGGTTACTGCCGGTCAGGTTCTGGGGCGTATGGGAGATTCCGGTTATGGAAAAGAGCCCGGAACGAAGGGTAAATTTGAGGTGCACCTTCATGTGGGAATCTATATCAGGGATCTTACGGGACGGGAGCGGGCAGTGAATCCTTACTGGTATCTAAAACAACTGGAAATTTGAATAATTGTATGATAAAGTATTGTAGGACTATCATGACTAGAAAGGACATCGAAGCTATGGAAATACAGATGTGGAGAGAAATTCTGATCCCGTATGAGCTTGCGGTAAAGGAATTGACATTGAAATTCAACCATTTGATAAAAGAGCATCATGACAAGGGGTATTATTCCTCTATCGAGCAGGTGGACGGACGTGTAAAGACCATTTCCAGTATTCTTGACAAATGCAGAAAAAAAGGGATTTCCATAGAAGATGTAACGACAAAGATCGAGGACATCGCAGGGATCCGCATTATCTGCCAGTTTGTGGAGGATATTGAACGGGTGGTGGAACTGCTTCATAACCGTTCTGATATTGAGATCAAGCAGGAAAAGGATTATGTGAAGGAGCCAAAGGACAGCGGTTATCGAAGCTATCATATGATCGTCTGGTATACGGTGGAGACGATGGACGGTCCGAAACGGATCATGGTAGAAATCCAGATCCGCACGATGGCGATGAATTTCTGGGCGACGGTAGAGCATTCTTTGCAGTACAAATATAAGATGCATATTCCGAAGGAGATTGAAGAACGACTTTTGAAATCTGCGGAAGCGGTGGTGGTTCTGGATAAGGAAATGAGCCAGGTACGCCTGGAGATCATGGATGCACAGAATGCTTTCCAAAGACAGGCAAGGCTGGTCGCAGATATTCTGAATACCATTCAGAACATGTATCGTGTGGCAGAGGCCGATGAAATGTCCCGGATTCAGGATGAATTTTATCAGATTTACTCGATGAATAATTTAGAACAATTAGAACAGTTTCACAGGAAACTGGATACACTTGCCGAAGGGTATCGTGCCCAGGCATTAAACGAATGAGGTGACTTATGGATTTTCCAGCAGCATTTACAGAAAAAATGAAAAATATCCTTGGAGAGGAATATGAAGACTTTTTAAAAGGCTACGAAAGGACCAGACATTACGGACTGCGTGTGAACCGCACCAAATTAAGTGCAGATCAGTTTGCAAAGATGAGCATGTATGATCTTGTGCCGGTGCCTTGGATCGACAATGCATTTGAATATGAAGATCACGTATCTCCGGCAAAACACCCGTATTACTTTGCGGGAATGTATTATCTGCAGGAGCCAAGCGCCATGACTCCGGCAAACCTGCTTCCGATCGAACCGGGAGACCGGGTGCTGGATCTTTGTGCAGCACCGGGCGGAAAAGCAACGGAGCTGGGAGCAAAATTAAACCATCAGGGGCTTTTGGTAGCAAATGATATCAGTAATTCCAGAGCCAAGGCATTACTTAAAAATATTGAACTTTTCGGAATTCCAAATGTTTTAGTGACAAGTGAACCGCCGGAAAAGCTGGCAGAAAAATTTCCGGCCTTTTTTGATAAGATCCTGATCGATGCGCCATGCTCCGGAGAAGGCATGTTCCGTAAAAATCCGGGCATGATGAAGGATTGGGAAACCTATGGACCAAAGCATTACAGTGAACTGCAAAGATCCATTGTTCCTCATGCCCTTCGTATGCTGAAGCCGGGCGGAATGCTTTTATATTCTACATGCACCTTTTCACCGGAAGAAAATGAAGGCTCCGTAAAATATATGATGGAGCTGGATCCGGATCTTGAAATCGTGGAAATCCCGAATCGTTATGAAGGTTTTGCGCCGGGAAGACCGGAGCTGATCGAAGGGGGTACGGAGGATCTGAAAAAATGTGTCCGCATCTGGCCCCATAAAATGAACGGAGAGGGACATTTTATTGCACTTCTTCGCAAAAAATCCAGCGAAGAAGTCCCAGAGAAAAAAGTGAAGCCGAAAAAGGAAAAAGCACTTCCGGCACTTTTGGAAGAATTTATGAAGGAATGCGATTATCCGATCAATGGAAGTGACATTGAAATTCAGGAAGATCGTGTTTATGTGATGCCGGAGGGCATTAAAGGAATGAAAGGGCTTCGTTTCTTAAGGAGCGGACTTCTTTTGGGAACTCTGACCAAGGATCGGTTTGAACCGAGTCAGGCATTTGCCATGGTTTTGAAAAAAGAACAGTATCGTGCAGTCATCGATCTGTCAAGCCTGGATCACCGGGTAATCCGCTATCTGAAGGGTGAGACCATTGAGGTGGACGATCTGCCGCTGAAACGGCAGAAAGGCTGGCAGCTGGTGTGCGTTGATGGTTTTCCTCTGGGCTGGGGCAAACTGGTAAACGGTAGCCTGCGGAATAAATACCTTCCGGGCTGGAGATGGCAGTCATGATGCGGTTGGATAAATTTTTGTGCGAAATGGGTGTTGGAACCCGCAGTGAAGTAAAATCCTGTCTGAAAAAAGGACAGGTAACGGTTGACGGGGAAGTGATCAAACGACCGGAAACCAAAATTGACGAACAAACAAGCTGTATCTGCTATCTGGGACAGGAACTTGTCTATGAAGCGGTGCAGTATTTTCTGCTGAATAAACCGTCCGGCTGTGTGACGGCGACAAGAGACAAGCTTTCCGAAACGGTAATGGAGTTTCTGCCAGAGAACCGGAGGGACGATCTGTTTCCGGTGGGAAGACTTGATAAGGACACGGAAGGCCTTCTTCTGATCACCAATGACGGACAGCTGGCTCACGAATTGCTTTCCCCGAAAAAGCATGTAGATAAGACCTATTTTGCAGTGGTAGAGGGCGAAGTGAAGAAAGAACATATCGGTCAGTTTTTAGAGGGACTGGATATCGGAGACGAGACTCTGACCATGCCGGCCGTATTAAAAATCTTAAGCTCCGGGGCGGTTTCAGAGATTGAACTGACCATTCAGGAGGGAAGATTCCATCAGGTAAAGCGTATGTTTGAAGCAGTTGGCTGCAAAGTGACTTACCTCAAACGTATTTCCATGGGACCTTTAGGACTGGGAGATTTGGAGCCGGGACAGGTTCGGACACTGACAGCAGAAGAAATTGAAAAATTGCGTAACAGATAAGAAAGAATGGAGAAGACCAATGATCGAACATATTCAGGCTGTTCTGTTTGATATCGATGGAACTTTAGTAGATTCCATGGGTGTCTGGCATGACATTGATATCGAATATTTTAATTTATTGCAGATGGTAATGCCGCCAACCCTTCAAAAAGATATTGAGGGAATGAGTTTTACGGAAACGGCAGTTTATTTTAAGGAAACATTTCAGCTGACAGAAAAAACAGTGGAAGACATTAAGCTGGACTGGATCCGCATGGCACATGAAAAATATCTCTATGAGATCAAGGCAAAGCCGGGTGCCAAAGAATTCATGACATTTTTAAAGGAAAAGGGAATTAAGATCGGCTGTGCCACCAGTAATGACAGAAATCTGGCAATGGCTGCATTGAAGCCTCATGGATTTCTGGAAAAAGTAGATGTTTTGTGTACTGCATGTGAAGTCAATGCAGGAAAGCCTGCGCCGGATATTTATCTGAAAGCAGCGCAGGAGCTGGGCGTGGCACCGGAACATTGTCTGGTGTTTGAAGATGTTCCGAATGGTATGCGTGCCGGAAAAGCGGCCGGTATGACGGTAATCGGCGTGGAAGATGAACATTCCAAGCCGTATAAAAAAGAAATTGATGAAATCTGCGATGCTTATATCAAAGATTATTATGAACTGTTAGATGGAAAATTAGAGGTTGCATATGAGCTTTCTTCCGGTAAGTAAAAAAGAAGTAAAAGGACAGCTGGATTTTGTTTATGTTATCGGTGATGCCTACGTGGATCACCCGTCTTTCGGACATGCCATTATCAGCCGTGTGCTGGAAAGTCACGGATATTCTGTAGGGATCATTTCCCAGCCGGATTTTCGCAGCAGCGAGAGTATTACGGAGTTTGGAGAACCAAGACTGGGATTTCTGATTTCCGGCGGAAATATGGATTCTATGGTCAATCATTATTCTGTTTCAAAGAAACATCGAAAAACAGATGCCTATACACCGGGCGGAGAAATGGGAAAACGTCCGGATCGTGCGGTGATCGTTTATGGAAATCTGATTCGGCAGCAATACAAAAAAACACCGATCATCATTGGCGGGATTGAAGCCTCTTTACGAAGACTGGCTCATTATGACTATTGGTCCGACAAGCTGAAAAGATCCATTCTTCTGGATTCCGGCGCAAACCTCATTTCTTACGGTATGGGTGAGCGTTCGATCGTGGAGATCGCAGATGCATTGAATGCTGGGATCGCAGTGGAGGACATTACGTTTATTGATGGTACGGTCTATAAAGCGAAATCTCTGGAATCGGTATATGATTATGAGCTTTTGCCGGATTATGAATCTTTGCTGGAAGATAAGAAAAATTATGCAAAAAGCTTTCTGACCCAATATGAAAACACAGATCCTTTTGTGGGAAAACGTCTGGTAGAACCTTACGGAAATCATTGCTATGTGGTACAAAATCCGGCGGCAAAACCGCTGACGCAGACAGAAATGGATGATATCTATCAGCTGCCTTATGAAAGAACCTGGCATCCGATGTATGATAAAAAGGGCGGAATTCCGGCGCTGGCAGAGGTGAAATTTTCTCTGGTAAATAACAGAGGCTGCTTTGGCGGCTGTTCTTTTTGTGCATTGACCTTTCATCAGGGAAGGATCGTGCAGACCCGAAGCCACGAATCTATCATCGAAGAAGCAAAGCTGATGACGAAAGAGAAGGACTTTAAGGGATATATTCATGACGTAGGCGGTCCGACAGCAAACTTTCGTGCACCGTCCTGCGCAAAACAGATGGAAAAGGGAGTTTGTCCGAAAAAGCAATGTCTGTTCCCGACGCCATGTAAGAATTTAAGAGCAGATCATAAGGACTATATCAGCCTTTTAAGGAAGCTTCGCAGTCTTCCAAAGGTGAAAAAGGTGTTTGTTCGTTCCGGAATCCGTTTTGACTATGTTCTGGCAGATCCGTCGAAGGATTTTCTGAGGGAGCTTTGTCAATATCATGTCAGCGGTCAGCTGAAGGTAGCTCCGGAGCATGTATCAGATCAGGTGCTTCGTAAAATGGGAAAACCGTCAAATGACGTCTATCAGAAATTTGCAGCAGAATACCGGAAAATGAACGAACGTCTGGGACTGAAGCAATATCTGGTTCCTTATCTGATGTCCAGTCACCCGGGCTGCGACATGAAAGAAGCAGTGAAACTGGCAGAATTTGTCCGGGATCTGGGCTATATGCCGGAGCAGGTACAGGACTTTTATCCCACACCGTCCACCATTTCTACCTGTATGTATTATACAGGAATCGATCCGAGAAACGGAGAACCGGTATATGTTCCGAAGGATCCTCATGAAAAGGAAATGCAGAGAGCACTGATCCAGTATCGGGATCCGAAAAATTATGACCTGATCCGGGAGGCCCTGTATAAAGCAGGAAGAACGGATCTGATCGGTTTTGATCAGAAATGTCTGATTAAGCCGAGAAAAATGAGTAAGGAAAAAAATGAAGAAAAGAATCGCAATCGTAACCGGAGCGTCCGCAGGAATGGGGAAATGCTTCGTAAGGGAGCTTCAAAAGGAAAAAAACATAGATGAGATCTGGATGATTGCAAGACGCAGGGAACGTCTGGAAGAAATGGAGGCTAAAGGAGAAGGAATGCTTCGTGCAATCCCTCTGGATCTTCAGGAACTTTCAGATATTTGGAAGTTTCAAAAGCTTTTGGAACAGGAAATGCCGAAAATCCAATACCTTGTGAATGGGGCAGGAATCGGACGCATGGGAATGGTTTCGGAGATTTCACCGGAAGCGCATGCAGATCTTTTGGATATTAATGTCCGGGCACTGACCTGTATGAGTAGGATCTGTCTTCCGTATATGGGCGAAAACAGTTATATGATCCAGATGTGCAGCGGTTCTGCGTTTCTTCCGCAGCCGGAGTTTGCGTCCTATGCAGCAAGTAAGGCATATGTACTGTCTTTTTCCAGAGCGTTAAGGCAGGAAGTGAAAAACAGGAAGATTTCTGTTACTGCCGTATGTCCGGGACCTGTCAATACGGAGTTTTTTGAGGCGGCAGGAAGCAAGATCAAGCCGTCAAAACAGAAATTTCTGACTGAACCGGAAGCAGTGGTGAAAAAGGCTTTGAAAGATGTGAAAGCAGGAAAAGCAATTTCTGTTTACGGAGGGAGTATGAAACTGGTTCATCTGGCAGGAAAGATCGTTCCGACAGAATGGATACTGAAAGGTATGGAAATTTTAAATTTTTAATGAAGCAGAAAAAGAGGTAGAAGATGAAAAAAGTTGCAAAAGGAAACTATGGTTATACCATGGCTCACAGAAAAGGACAGTTTCTGAAAATGTGCCTTTACATTGCGCTGTCACTGGCAGTGTTTCTGTTGGGATATCTGACGACCAAAAAGACAGAAAATTTACTGTCTATTGTAGCTATTTTAGGGGTTCTTCCGGTTTCCAAGGAAATGGTCGGCGTGATTATGAGTTTTAAGAGAAAACCCATGGAAAGAGAATTGTATGAGAGAATCTCAGAAAAAGCAGGAGACTTAGAGCAGATTTATGAGCTTTTGTTTACAACGCAGGAAAAATCCTATGCGGCAGAGGCTGCCATTGTAGAAGGCAGTGATGTGATCTGCTACACGAAGGATCCTCATTGCGATACGATCGCTTTACAGAAACATCTTATGAAAATGCTGGAAGCTAATGGATTTCGGGAAAATGTTAAGGTATATACTGATCTGAAAAAATTTTTAGACAGGACAGCAGACCTGGAACGTCGGGAAAAGAAAGAGATTCCTTATCAGAAAAATCCGACCTATCCGGATCTGAACAGAGATCAGCTGATCCGCCATCTTTTACTGGCACTGTCTATTTAGGGGAATTATGAGAGAAATTACTGTTCATAAAAATGATGAAAATCAGCGTTTGGATAAATATCTGAAAAAATATCTGAAGGAAGCACCGGGAAGCTTTATTTATAAAATGCTTCGGAAAAAGAACATTGTGCTGAACGGAAAAAAAGCAGATGGAACGGAAAAACTGACTGCGGGAGATCAGATTCGCCTGTTTTTTGCAGAGGAAACCC
>CAZOJX010000075.1:0-8997 GCA_964580255.1 uncultured Lachnoclostridium sp.
CGATTCCCTGCTTTTTCAGGTTTTCAATAACCTTTACTTCTGTTGCGATAGAAGCATGGTCTGTTCCCGGCTGCCATAATGCATTGTAACCCTGCATTCTCTTATAACGGATCAGGATATCCTGCATGGTGTTATCCAATGCATGTCCCATATGAAGCTGTCCTGTAATGTTTGGCGGCGGCATCACGATGGTAAATGGTTTTTTGCTGCGGTCAACTTCTGCGTGGAAGTAACCGTTGTCTTCCCATTTTTTATAGAGACGTTCTTCAATTCCCTTTGGATCATAGGTTTTTGCTAATTCTTTCATGTCTTTTCGTTCCTCTGTTTTCTATAGATTCCTTAACCTTCACGGTATTTAAAAAGCTGAAGCTCTTTTTCTGACTGCACACGTTCCATCTTTGCGCCCAGTCCCTGGAGCTTTTCTTCAAATCTTTCATATCCACGCTGTACATAATGGATATCGTCTACGACGGTAATTCCTTCTGCAGCAAGTCCTGCAATAACCAGGGCTGCACCAGCTCTTAAATCCGGAGCACTGACTCTGGCACCGGTCAGTCGGTCTGCACCAGCTACAATGGCTCTGTTTCCTTCTACCTTTACATTGGCACCCATTCTTGCAAGCTCGTCAACATATTTGAAACGGTTTTCAAAAATGCTTTCGGTAATGATACTCGTTCCGCTTGCCAGGGCAAGGGTTGCTGCGATCTGTGGCTGCATGTCTGTCGGAAAGCCCGGATACGGCGCCGTCTTCACACGGGTCGCTCTCAAAGGCTTGCGTCCGATCACCCGGATTGCATCGTCATATTCCTCTACGATACATCCCATTTCCATCAATTTGGCACTGGCACCTTCCATATGCTTTGGAATGATGTTTTTCACCAGCACGTCTCCGCAGGTTGCGGCTGCTGCAAACATAAAGGTTCCTGCCTCGATCTGATCAGGAATGATGGAATATTCTGTCCGGTGAAGGCTTTTCACGCCTTTAATTCGGATCACATCTGTTCCTGCACCCTTGATGTTGGCTCCCATGCTGTTCAGGAAGTTCGCCACATCGACCACATGAGGTTCCTTTGCAACATTTTCAATGACCGTATTTCCTTCTGCCATCGCTGCTGCCATCATGATGTTGATGGTCGCACCGACACTTTCCATATCCAGATAAATGTGTGCTCCGTGGAGACAATCTGCTTTTGCATGGATAAATCCATGTTCAATGTCTACCTTTGCACCCAATGCTTCAAAGCCCTTAATGTGCTGATCGATCGGTCTGCTTCCGATGTTGCAGCCCCCCGGAAGGGGTACGGAAGCTTCTTTATATTTTCCAAGCAGTGCACCCAATAAATAGTAAGATGCACGGATCTTTTTGATAAATTCATAATCGACACTGTGAGCGCCGATTTTTCCGCCGTTGATTCTGGCCGTATGTCTGTCCACACGAATCACACTGGCGCCAATTTCCTCCATCGCCTCTAATAAAACGTTGATGTCCCGGACGTCCGGAAGATTGTCTATGATTACAGTTTCATCCGTCATAATGGCTGCTGCGATGATCGCCAGCGCTGCATTTTTTGCACCACCGATCTCTACTTCACCAACCAGCGGAATCCCACCTTTGATAACATATTGTTCCACGATTCTACCTCTTAAACCTGTTCAAGGGCACAAGCCCACCTATACATAATCTATTATAGCATAAAAGCACTAAAAAGCAACCAGGGCAAAATAAAAAAACAGTCTCCCCCAAGAGAGACTGTTTATACATTTTTACTAAAAATAATTATAAGGATTTACCGCCACTCCATTGACACGAAGTTCAAAGTGCAGATGCGGTCCGGTGCTTCGTCCGGTATTTCCGCTGAGTGCGATCTTCTGTCCCTGTTTTACGGTCTGTCCCGGTGATACCAGAATCTTGCTCAAATGACCGTATCGGGTCTGGTTGCCGTCCGGATGATTGATGTAGACAACGTAACCATAGCCGCTCTGCCAGCCGGCAACGGAAACCGTTCCGCCGGAAGATGCCCAGACAGCTGTACCTGTCGGTGTTGCCCAGTCGATGGCACGATGATTTGTGCTGGCTCCCTTGGTCGGTGCCTTTCGGTAACCGAATCCGGAAGTCTGACGTCCGCCGGACAACGGCTTGATGTAGGTCGGCGGTGTCTGAGTACCTACCTCCACGATCTTCGCTACCGGTTCCTGCAGTACGATCTCATCGATCATTTCTCTGCTTTCTTCCACACCGTTCCGTTTTGTGATCATTGCCGTCACTTCATGATAACCTGCCTGTTCTTCCTGAAGAACTACGCTTTTGGTCGTATACCAGTTATCATTGTAGACATATTCCACTTCCGCAAAATAGGATTCCTCATAAGTAGACTGTTCCATAGTCTGTATGGTCAGCTCCGGCTGAGGCACCGTAATAATGATCTCATCACCGATCTGCAGCATGGTCTTTTCTGACAAACCGCTGTTCAATGCCAGTACATCTTTAACATAAAGGCCATGACCGTTGGCAATGGTTGACAATGTGTCTCCGGACTGTACCACATAGATTTCATTTTTTTCACTTTCTTTTGTAATCTGCTCGGCCGCTTCTTCTGCAGTCGTTACCAGGGAAGCAGAAACATAGGCTTCTGAAATCTCCACCTTTTCCCCAAAGGCCATACCTTTCAGTCCGTCTGCGTCTTCCTCCACCGGATCGATCTCTGTCTCCGGAGCATTTAACGGAATTTCAGACACCCGGACACCCACCGTTTCAATATCCTGCAGCACAATGTGAGAGGAGATCAGCTCTGCCGTATACATATTGATCTCACGTTCATCGTCCGCAATGATATTTACCTGAAAAAGATTTTCCGGGTCATATTTTTCTTTCGCCAGCTCCAGCGTCATATAAACATCTTCAATGGTATCCAAATATACCGTATAGGTACCGATTTTCATCAGGTAGGCTCTCTGAATGTCTACCGAGGCATTTTTTAAGTGATTATATAAAATATCGTAAAGCTCTTCCTCCGACATGGATTGGGAAATCAGCCCTTCTACCGGTGTATAATAACAGTCCACCTCGGCGAGGATCATCTGCTTTTGCTCCTGTGCCAGCTGAAGTCTGGCTTCCAGAAGAAGGGACTCCACATTGGCCGGATCTTTGATAGATCCAATATACTCTCCGTCCAGATAAATGTCCGAGAAGCTGTTTGCAAATCCAAACTGCTCGCCGATAAACGGGGTTTCCAGCATCATGCAAAAACATGTCAGAAATGCCGCAATCACGAAATTAAGTTTTGCTCTTTTTGTTCTTAGAATTTTCATTGTTCTTCTTCTTTTTTACACTGTATCCAAAGGTTCCCAGCATTTCGCCCAAACCGTAATACTCCCCATGAGAATAAGCAAGCAGTCCCGCTTTTCCCAACTCAAACTTCTGTGCCTCATTCATGTAAGCATCGTCTACATGAACCGCCACAACTTCGGCCAAAAACATATGATGTGAGCCAAGCTCTTTGACTTCTGTGACCTTACATTCAATGTTGACCGGAGACTCTCCGATCATCGGAGCCGATACTACCGATGCCGCTTCCTTTGTCAGCTTCATTTCTGCAAATTTGTCTACGTCCCGTCCGGAACGGACACCGCAAAAATCCGTTGCATACGCCAGATCCTCTGTCGTAAGATTGATCACAAATTCTCCGGTCTTACGGATCATCTGATAAGAATGCCGCTCCGGTCTTACGGATATGTAAGCCATAGGCGGATTGGTGCAAACCGTTCCTGTCCACGCTACGGTAATGATATTACTGCTGCCGTCTTCATCAGCACAGCTGACCATCACTGCCGGAAGTGGATAGATCATATTTCCCGGTTTCCATTGTATTTTTGCCATTCGGTTATCACCTTTCTTTTACTGCTGAAGGGATCCTACGATTGCAGGAATCACCTGTTTCTTTCGGGACACCACATTTCTTAAAATGCAGCTGTTTTCATCCCTGATGTCTTCTGTTCTGATCAAAAATGCTTCCTCGATCATCTGCTTTGCTTTCTTTCCGAAAAACAAAAGCTCTGTCGTTTCCTTCATGATGTCTGTCAGCATAAAGAAGATCGCATCAACTCCTATATCCGCATTTTTCATGTACGGAAGAAGTTTTTCCTTGATTTCCAGAAGTTCTTCATCATTCATGGAGTTGATCTGGCCTACACCAAAGGTCAGTTCACCTACATGGAACTTTTTAAAATCCTGATAAAAGATCTCATCTGCGGTTTTGCTTCCCAGATCACTGCCTGCCGCAAACATTTCCTTTGCATAGCTTTCCATATGGATTCCGGCGATCTGTGCCAGCCGTTCTGCCGCTGCCCGATCTGCTGCGGTACAGGTTGGAGAACGGAACATTAAAGTGTCTGAAAGGATCGCAGAGCATAAAAGTCCGGCGATCTTTTCTGTAATCTCCACACCATTTTCCCGGTAAATCCGTTCCAGGATCGTTGCTGTACAGCCTACCGGCTCATTTCTGAAAAATACCGGTCCCATGGTTTCCAAAGAAGCCAGTCTGTGATGATCGATAATCTCCAGAATATCCGCAAATTCGATTCCGTCAACTGCCTGAGATTCCTCGTTATGATCCACCAGGATCACCTGTTTCTTTTTCGCATTGATCAAGTTACGTCTGGAGATCATGCCTATGTAGTTATCGTCCTTGTCCAATACCGGGAAGTCTCGATAACGCTTTTTACCCATGATATCCTTAATGTCTTCTGTTCGATCCTTAATGTTAAAGGTCACCAGACCTTCCGATTTCATAAAATAGGAGATCGGCATACTCTGGTTCAGAAGTCGTGCTACCGTAAAGGTATCATACGGTGTGCAGATCACGCGGCAGCCATGTTCCTCTGCCAGCTTTCTGATGGTCAGGGATACTTTAGAATCCATGGACACAATAAGCACCCCTGCATTCATTTCAATGGCACACAGCTGGGATTCGTAACGATTTCCCAAAACAACCATATCCCCTTCGTGAATATGTTCCTCCAAAACGTCCGGATTGGCCGTAGCGATCACAACCTCGCCCCGGTCAAAGCAGCCTTCGGAAGATCCCACGATCATTTCACCGTCCAGGGTATCCAAAATATTTTCATAGGAGGATCCCGCTGTAGACAGCATTTTATTATCATAAACGTCCATATAAGCTGTCGCAATATCAGAGATCGTGATCAGCCCTTTTAATTTCTTTTCTTCAGTGATCGGCAGGGTTACAACCCCCAGATCCCGCATCATCTGCCAGGCACGTTTTAAGGACATGCTTCCCGGAACCCCTTTGGTCTCCCGGATCTCCATATCCCGCACCTGCGTCATTACATGGGCAATATACTGCGGTGCATCTGTCTGAAATTTCTTTAATACAAATTCTGTTTCCGGATTCATGGCACCGGCTCTTCCGGCAATGTAGTGCTGCTCTCCGCCGCTTAAAATATTTTTTAAGTTCGCATAAGCAATCGCCGAACAGATCGAGTCTGTGTCAGGGTTTCTATGTCCAACCACATATACTGGTCTCTTTTTATCAATACTCATATCCTTCCCCCCGTTTCTACACATTATTTTTCATTGTAACATTTTCTTAATATATTATCAACCACAGGATCTTGTGGTTGTTTTGTGCATTTCTTACTAAGGATTTTATTTTTTCAAATACTTTTTGTACACTTTTACAATATGTTCATTGTTTATTCATAATTTGTTCATATTTCAGTCCTATACTAAAACCATAGCAAAGAAAGAGTATTAGATAAGTTTTTTCATAATAGCCTCGGTGTCCGAAAGGATACCGGGGCACTCCTCATTTATTGGGAAATTCCAAAAATAAGACCGCCGGCATCGGCGGTCTTTCGTCCATTTTAAAGCATTACGGAAGATAGAATCCAATTCCATGGGTAAGCTGTTTCCACTCGTAACCCATCGGCAGGAGCAGTTTTTCCACAAGAATCGAATCAAAGATGGAAGCATCCGCCTCTGCGCAGTAAACAACGCTCGGGAATTTTCCTTCTCCCTCGTGAATCTCATAATAACGATAAAGTCTTGTTTCATTGGTGAATACCTGCCAGGTCGAATAGGACGCTACTTTTTTATCCGCATACAGATAAAGCAGAGGTTCTGAGCCCACTACCAGGAATCCGTCTTCCTCCGTCATGTGCAGGGCATCAATGTCATCATACATTTCTTCGTAGTAATTGACTGTAGATTCCGTGGTATACAGCCCTTTGGCAGCCCCACGTTCCACCTTTACCTTTAATTCTGACAGCGGTGCGTCCGCCCAGACGTAAGTGATCCTTAAAAAGAGCATGATTCCCAGCTGTAAAAGGATCAGACCATGGAACAAAATCTTTACAAAACGTTCCTCTTGTCCTTTCGCCCAAAGAGCAGTCAAAAGCACTGACGCAGCTCCTGCCGTCACAAACGCAGCCGAAACCGCTAAAGGACCGGTATTCGATGTAATCTGAACAATAAACGGATAACACATGGCCGGCACATACCAGGCAAAAAAGAGCTTTTTCCGTTTCTTTTCCGATACTACATAAGCAGGTACCCCCAAAAAGCAGATCGGTACAGTTACCAGATTGACCGGCACATAATCAGAAATCAGGCCGTGGTAGATCATATAAGGCAGAACAGACACTGCTGCGATCAACATATAAATCCTGCCATGAGCCACTCGTCTTCGATCCGCCAGTGCGGCTCCGCTGACCAAAAGCGGCACCAAAACAGCCCCCAGGTAATGCTCCCGGAAATAACGGAAATAATCGGAGATCTTTACACCCCAACGCTGGACATGTTCCTGATCCCCTACAATGTAAGGAAGATTTTTTACGATCCGTTCCAAAGTTGCATGCCAGAAGGTAAAAATTAAAAACAGGATCAATATTCCTGCCGCAGTCAGGCTCATTTTCACAAAGGTCTGAAACTGCAGTGCCGCCGGCACTTCTTTTTTCATTTTTTTCAAAAGCAGGGTCACCAAAGCACAGGCAATGCCGTAAAGGACATATGCAAACACCGCATACGGATTTCCCATGACCACAATGCTGGCAAACACGCCGCACCAAATGCAGTTTTTCCAGTCCGGCCGTTCCATCATTGCCAGAGTTACGAGAAATGCGATCAGCGCACTGTTTGCCATGGTATTATAGGATAAGCTGTTAATATTAAATGCCGTACTCAGAAGATAGAAAAAAACCGGGAAAAAGCTTCCATAACCGAATTTTTTCAGTTTTCCGTACAAATATCCGCTGATCAGAAGCTGAAATACAATATACAGCAGACGAAACGCCAAGATCATGCCATCGTTAGATCCCAGGATCAGACGAAAAATTGCAAAAAACGGATACAGCCAAAAGCTGCACATCTGCTGGGTCGGATTCCACTCATCGCAAAGCATTCCGTCTCCAAACCAGAGACGATATGCGGTTCCGATATAATATGCTTCATCTGTTGTATTCACACTATAAAAACAGCGCCAGAACAGGATCAGACCGATCCCCAAAAGCCCTGCCAGAAACCATAAATTTTGTTTTCTCATTTTTTCCATAAGAACTCCTTTTCGAGCATTCCCTGCTCTGATCGTTATCCCTAGTATAACGTAAACAGCCCTGCCAGTTCAATAAGTATTTCTTTTCCCTTTTCTTTCCCGCGAAAAACAGGTATACTAGGAACCATCGAATGTTTTGGAGGCACCTATGTTTCGTATTTGGGGAAAAATATTTAAAGATAACCATCTCATAAAGGATCTCACCGTTTGTGATGATTCAGATTCCACCAGAACCCAGAAAGTCTTTCATGCGCTGGACGAGCTATGCAGCGTTTTTGATCTGGGAAAGCCAATCTGGCTGGAATCCAATATCCGGGAATTTCAACAGCACGCAAAAACCCGTTTTCGTCAGGACAGTTTTATTGAAGAAGTCGATTTTGACTATCTGGAATTTCAGGTAATCGAAGAAGATTCTCTCTGGTAATCCCTGTCCCATATTTACATTTATACAAAGAAAAACACCGGAGGATCCACAAATCGGTTCTTCCGGTGCTTTTTTGTTTTCGTTCTTTAGCCTACAGATTAAAAATCAACTCTGCCGGTTACATCACCATTTACTACATAGTAGATAGATGCTTCTTCCGGTTTTACATAAACTGCGATGTCTTTGATCTCAGCTTCTTTGTTTCCTGTTGCAATCCATGCCTCTTTCACTCTTGCAACTGCTTCTTCCATAGAAACTTCTTTTCCTGCTGCCTGTACAACAAAAGTTGTCTTAACCGCTTTTTTTACAGTTCTTTTTGCTGCCGGTTTCTTTGCTGCAGTTTCTTTTACTGTAACTTTTTTTTCGGTCTTTTCCGCTTTTACAGCTTTCTTTTCTGCTGGTGTTTTTTCTACTTTAACGGTTTCTTCAACTTTTACGATCTTTTCTGTCTGTACTGGAGCTGTCTTTGTAGCTGCTGTTTTCTTTGCTGCCATAGTTATCTTCTCCTTTTTGGTCAATATGTATCATACGTTATGGGAATATTGTACAATTTCCCTGCACGACTTTTGTACAATAACACGAAATCCTTGATTTTGCAAGGTTTTTTCCTGTTTTCCTTAAAATCTACTTGTCTTTTTGCAGAATCCGTTGCAAAAATCATCGAATGTGTTACACTAAAATCACTAAGAAAATCCGCTATTGGAGAATCGTTCCACGTCTGTTATTTTCAAACTTTCCCGGAAAGGAGTTCTTATGATTGAATTAAAATTTGATTGCAAAGAAACAGAAGATTACTATTGGAAAATGAGAAAAAATCTCGGCATCGGCAGACCTTCCAAATGGAACAACCCTGAAAAGGTGATTACCATGGAAGATGTAGAGCGGTACATCAAAGATGCCAAAAACATTTTAAGCTGTTAGAACACAGCACACTTCCAACACAAAAGCTCCTGACATTGCCTGCAGGAGCTTTTTGTGCGGGGAGGGAGACCCCCTAATATTGTTTTA
>CAZOJX010000076.1:0-8941 GCA_964580255.1 uncultured Lachnoclostridium sp.
GTTTAATGCGTACAAACCTAATGCCGAATCGTTTACATTCGCTTTCCATATAGTCAATCACATCTTTGATAAACGGGTAGTCGATTTCAAGTTCAAAGTGTACCACACCATCAAGCGGATAGCGGTCGAGGTTATGTAAAATCAAATTGAGCATATACAAACTGTCTTTGCCTCCGCTAACGCTTGCCCAATAAGACGGGCGTAATGCTATTTCGTTCATTCGTCTACCACCTTTGCCCCACAATTCGGGCAATACTTGATTTCAAACTCAAAGAAATACTCGTCGCCGTCCTCGTCAAGTCTTTTCTTGCAATAATCTTGCAAAATCAAACCGCACTCGGAACAAATAAACTCGTCTACGGGGTGTTGTTTTGTTATATTCTTGCAAGTTTTTTCTTTCCGATACCCTGCATCGTATAAGGCTTCGGCAATCCCTTGATTATGAGAATATTCTCTCATTTCTTTTGCCGTACAATTTCCAAGTATATAAACTCGCTTTTGTCCTTTACTGTCTACATAATCAAATATGACTTTTGCTATTTTTTCTATTTCGTTTTTCATACCACGCTCTCCTTAATTTTCACGATTTCATAAAGCGTATCGACCTCATTGCAACCGATTTCCCTTAACTCAAAAAGGTTGTTCCAAAAATCGTAAGCGACATCGTTATCGTTGATAATATGTAGCCTGATTCCGTTATCAATCTTGCCTTTTACAAACTCTAACACAGCCTTGCGAGCAAGCCCCTTTCGTCTATAATTCGGTTTAATATAAACGCAATCTATGTAACTGTCGGAGCCTGCCACCATACCGACAATTTTTCCGTCCGTCCGAATTGGCTCTACGTGTGGCAATTCGTCGATTATAAGCGGAATACACATCTCGTCGAGTTCTTCCCTAAACGATTTATAGAGGTCTATATACACCTGCCTTACGCCGTCATTGCGTAAATATTCAACCTCGGAATGTAGAATCTGTTCCTGCAAAAACCATTGTTTTAATTTTTTCCTCGTCAATAGCCACGTCGGGGAAACTCTGTTTAAGAACGGCACCTGCTTTGCCTAAAACAAGGCTTTCCAACCGTTTATCATATTCAAGAGATATAGCCTCTCGCAATTCAATAAAATCCATAATGTCTCCTTAAAACGGCAAATCGCCGTCAGGCTCGTCCGTCTCTCTACGGTTATTGCTTTCTTGCTTTTCCATAGGCGAAAGAAATTCCACCTCTTGCGCTTGAATTTCGATTACCGTGCGTTTTACGCCGTCGTTCCCCTCGAAAGAGCGTTGTTGCAATTCGCCGACAACCGCAATTTTCTTGCCCTTTTTCAAATAGCGAGCGCAATTCTCGGCTTGTCCGTTCCACGTTACGATTGTAAAGTAGTCCGTAACCTTTTCGCCGTCAGCCTGCGTATAATTCCTGTTTACTGCTATGCTAAACTTACACACGGATTTCCCACTGTTCGGTTGCGCAAGTTCGGGGTCTCTCGTTAAATTTCCTATTAAAAATGCTTTGTTCATAGTAGTTTTGCTCCTTATTTGTTCTCTTTCTTAAAAAACCACGATTCGCCGTGTTTTGCGAGTTTCTTTTCCGAGCGTATAAGCAAAACCATTAAAACGCTCAACGCCGCCACCGCCACACACAGCATTACGCTGTTCAATACTAAAATCGTTGTAATGTCCATATCGTCTCCTATTTATATCGGCAGGCTCCATTCTGCCGCTCTTAAACCGAAAGCGTCGCCGCACTCAATTATATCGGGATAATTGTCTTTTGCCGCCTGTATAGCGTATTTGTCGATTTCGTAGGCGTAATATCTAACGTTCGTAAAGCCCATTTTATCGAGGCAATACCTGCCCGTGCCTATACCGTCATACATAGACAATACGACGATTTCCTCGTCTTTCGGAACGTCTTTTAAGGCGTTTGAAAGAATATGTATAATAACCTCCGCCGTCCAACCGTTCCCGAGCGCCTTATACGCTTGCGTATCGCTTACGGCTTTGCAATAATCGTCAGGCATTGTTTGTAGCCTTGCGCACTCTTTTACCGTCAATTTTCGGATTATATAAAATCCGTCGGGTAATTTTAT
Organism: uncultured Lachnoclostridium sp.; assembly: GCA_964580255.1. Taxonomy (GTDB): domain Bacteria; phylum Bacillota; class Clostridia; order Lachnospirales; family Lachnospiraceae; genus HGM12587. The sequence continues at coordinate 2,091 of CAZOJX010000076.1, forward strand.
CGGATATTTCGTGCCTTTAATCGTAATTTCGCAGTCTAAAACCTTGTAAACGGTGTATTGTTTGCCATTAGTACCCGATATTGCTTTTATAGGCTCGCCATGGTCGTTCCATTCTATCGGCGTTGCGTAGCCGATTTCTTCTATAACGCCCGTAGTTCCTAATTGCCCGTCGGTTTTAATATCTTCGCACAAATCTCTTTGCGAGGCGGTCGCATATCCTGCACGCAAGCACCTTGCTTTGTCCGTTTGGCGCGTTCCGCAAGGCGTAACGGGAACGGCAACAGCGTTTTGCCTGTTTGTTCCCGTAAGCGTTCCGCATTTACCGTCAATTCTTGCCTCATAACGTCTATCATATGAGCCGTCGGATTGCGCCTTTCTTCCGAATACCTGTTCTTGCACGCATACGGGCATAGCATAAAGCCCTGTGTTGCTCCCTAAGCCTCCGCTTTGTGCAGTCTGCGATACAGATTTCCCATTACACGAATAAATCCTATTTCCTTGACCGCCCTTTTCAACCTGACCGACTTTAATCGGAACGGCATACAAACCTGTTTTTGCACCTTGTCCGCCGCCGTTCGCAATTAAAACTCGCCCTTTGCCCTCGGCACTATAAATCCTCATACCTGCGCTTGTAGACAGTTCGCCGTTCGGACGCGGCAACGCTCCGACTCTTACAGGCTCTAACACCTTGTTATTGTCAACATACTTTCCCGTTGCCGTCAATGTAGGTGCTTTTTCGTATTTTGCACCGCCTTTGTTAAAACCGTGCGGATTCGACATAATCACAGGCTCCGCCGCCATAGACCGCTGATGTCTTTCGAGACTATTCCACGCACAAGCCTTGCCGATATTCCCCGTAACGCAATATGCTTTATCTTGATATGGAACGCCACGCTCTAAAATATCACGGAGCAAAATCCCTCTATCTTCGGGTTGTTCGACCTCGCCGCAATTATGAACATAAAACCTTTCACGATGTTGCGCGGACACGAGAGCGGAATCAATTTCGATATACCGACTGCCGCTATCTTGCATAAACAGAGTGCCGTCGTAAACCTGCAATTCTTCCCGAATTTGCCGTTTTATCGCCTCTGCCGCCGATTTATTGTTTTCATAAAGGAAATAGTCGGGATTAAACTTTTCTTTCGCTATAAGGTAATTTTTGAACAGTTCCCACCCTAAACCCTCGGCTTTCGTTTCTCGGTTGTTCTTTTGGGCAATGCTCCAATAGGTACAAGGACTACCGCCTATAAGCAATTTAATCATTTCCTTACCACCTGCATATCGTAACCGCTTTCAATAAATTTCAAAGTAAGCGGTCGGTTTATTCCGTTACCGAGTTTACAATAAATAGCCTCGATTTCTTCGGGCGTAAAATTCGTTCCGAGAAATTCGTTAAGCCCTCGCAAATGAAAATCGTATATTTCTTGATTCTTTTTTTGAGAGCGGTAATATTCTCCCTTAAACGACGGTCGAGAAAAATACTCAATGACCTTTGCTTTCAAAATCGTTTCGGTCGGAACGTCTCCGAGCCGAAAATACGAGTTAATGCGGCTATCGGCGATAAATTCCATATTGCCGTTTATGAATGAGCCAGGAAACGCCGCCATAAGCCTTTTAATTGTTTGATTGTTGATTATCTGCATTTCCGTTTTTCTCTCCTAACGACATCAATATTTCGATCGTCTTATAATCGACTTTCTTCTTCATTTCCTCTATCGTCGCAAGCGTCATAGCGCATATCTCCGCCTCCGTCTTGCCGAGCAATAGTCCTTTCGGTAATACGACGGTATTTCTTACCGCCAAAAATAGCAGTCCTTTCGTTTCTTTCAGTTCCTTTTCGAGTTCCTCTTTTTTCGGCATACCTCGTCCTCCTTATAACGTATCGAGGCGTTCTGCGTTAAACAACGCCGCTATCATATACTGCAATTTGTTTTTCACTTTACCCTGACGGTAGCGGTTCTCGACATCTCGAATCGCTTTGTCGAGGTTCGTCGTATCGTCTTTAATGAGATATTGAATTTTATACAAGTAGTAATAAGTCGGCACTTTTTGACCGTTGATATAAAGATAATCCTTGTTCCTGACCTCTTGCACAATCGTTTCAAAAAGCAACCTATAATCGTAAACGGTATGCTCGAATAAATCGTCTTTCTTTGTTTCTTCAAGCCACTTGTTAAAACCTTTCTCGATGTTATCCGCATAAAACTCTCGGTGTTTTCGCATTTCGTCGGGCTCCATTTTTCCGTATTCGTCCTCACTTATAACGAGTTCGGGAATTTCGCTCTCGTCGGGGCGTTCCCAACGTTGACCTGCCGCCTCCCTGCGTTTTTGCGAGATTTCCTCACGCTTTTGCAGATTTTCGAGCACCCTTGCGGAAATGATTTTTCCTTTCTTGACTTGGAACATATCGTAGTCATATAAAACCGCTTTCGCCAAATCGGGATCCGCTCTCAAATCGTAGGCAATAGATTCGACATCGCTCTCTTTGATATATCCGCCGTTTTCGTGTAAAATTTCAACGATACACCAATAAAAGCCGTAGCCCGCGAGCCCCCAATCCTTGCGGACATCACGCAAATGCTCTCTTGCGTGATAATCGTGGGAAAAATAATCTTTCTTTGCCATAATTGCGCCCTCCGCTAAACCGCAAACTCGTCTATTTCTATGACTACTTTCGGCTCTTTTCCGTAATACTTGCAAGCAACAACCTCTATTACTTGCGTGTCGTCTCGGTATGCGACCTTGTTTAATGCGTCGCACACTATTTTGACGACGTTATCAATATCGGGCTTTGTCAAAGGGCGAATTTTTCCGCTTTCCGCCTCCGCCGTCTTTTTCTTGCTAAAAGATTTCGGTATCGCATAGAAAGCGGTTATCTTAACCCTTACGGGAATATCCCAAAACGGCGTTTCTTTGCCGTGTAAGGCTTGTATGTATGTAAGATTGATCAAGTCCTCGTAACTCGCCGTTTTTTCAGGCGTATACGCCCGAGCATAACCGCCTTGCATACATACTTTCGCCCTTTGCTTGCCCTGAGGTTGTCCGTAAACCTCAATCCGCATTGCCGTCCGCCTTTATCTCGCCCGTTTCGGCGTCTACTTGACCGTCGCCAAAAAATGCATTTTCGTCAAAGTCCTGCGGAGCCGTCTTTTCTCTTGCGTCCTCTATAACGCTCGATATAGGCGCAACCGTCGTGCGTTCCGCATAATCGTCGTTATCTTGCATTGCGCTCGTGTCGCTATCGTAAGCCGACTGCATATCTATCGACATAATACCCCACTTTGAAATAAGTTGACGGAGCATTGTTTTGAACGCCATTGAATCAAAGTCCTTATACCAGAACGACGAATATTTCCACATATCCTTTTCAGGCACTTTCCCTGCCTCAAAATCCGCATAGGAAACTTTATCGTATTTCGGCTCTCTGCCTTTTACGGCGTTAAGACTAAACGCTTTACTGTATTTATCGGCGTGCAAAAGCATTTTCTTCTTGCTCCAATACAGCGTTTTTTGGAATCCGTTTACAAGTTCAAAGAAAGCATAATAGCCTACCGTCGGAGCCTTTTCTCGCTCCTCGTCGTCCTGAATAAGATTTACATACAATTCTTCCGTCAAGGGATCGTATTTGACAAACTCTCCCTCTTTAATGGCAATAACGTTGATTTTCTTGTAATTGCCCGAACGCACCGCAAGTTGAATATACCCCTTGTAACCGAGCACGAACGTCGCCACGGTTCGAGCGTTCCTTTTGTCCTCGAACGGCACCATATACGCCAAGCCGAGCGAGGGCGAAAGGCTCAAATTAAGAGCGTTTGCCAATAGCGCCGTCGATACAATCGTGCTATACTCGCACGTCTGCAAAACAGGATTTGTCGCCGTTGCCGAAATGATAGACGAAATAAACTTTTGCGCCTCTCTTTCCGAGCCTATCATTCCGTTTATCCACTTTCTAACTTTTTCTCGTCCTAAATATTCTCCTACCGTCGTAGCAGGTTGCGTTACTGTTTCTCTTTTCTGCAATGAATTGTTGATAGCCATTTTATTATCCTCCGTTATGCTCTTTCAATTTTCAATCCGTTTTCGCTCATAAACGCTTTTAATGCGTTGAGTTGTTCCGCCGTGCCCGTAACCTTAAACGCAATCGTGTAAAGTTTTACGGGCTCCTCCGTCGCTTGTGCCTGCGTTGCCGTTTCGGGCTGTTTTTCGGGCGTATTTTCGACTTTCTTTTGCTCGGCGGCTAATCTTTCAGCCTCCGCCTTTGCTTGCTCTATACGCTGTTTTTCAGCCTTTCTACGCTCATACGCTGTAATGGTATCCGTAAGACTCAATCCCTCGAAATACATCGCTTTGAGTTCCGTCGTATCGCCGCCGAGAGCCTCAATGGTTATGAGTTCCGCTTTGATTTTTTCAATAACGATGTCGATGTCCTTTTTTACGGCAGGCATTTTCTTGCTTGCGTTTAGCCACTCGTCTTTGTGGATCTTCTCGTAGCGAATAAATCCCGTGAGTTCGGCAGGCAATACGCTCCCGAAATATTCTTTGCACTCGGCGAGTTTTTCCGCTTTGCGGCGTTCTTCGTAAGACTTTACCTGTCCGTCGATTTCGAGCATTACGACCTTTACCGTGTCGATTACCTCGTTTACCTCCGCCGTAAATTTGTCGAGCGGCGCTACATAAACTTTCTTTACTCTCAACCTCTCGGAATTGAGAGCGTCCATAAACTTGTTAAGCGTTGCCCTATCCGCTTTGGCGGCGGAAATTGCGGTGTCGTCGTAAATTCTGCCTTGATAGGTCGCCAACCTGTTTTTTACCTCTGCAAGCAGTTCGGCGTTGTTAAACGCTATCATTGCAGGGATAAGTTCTTCGATAGGCTTGTCCAGCCTAAGTGCCAATTCTTGTGCCATTTTGTATATCCTCCGATTTTTAATTTTTTTGATTTTTTAGAATTGAGGGAGCAATCTCGGCGGACGCTCGCCTCGTTTTACATAGCCCCAAAATTCGTGTTCCGCCTCGTCGAGATATTTCATATCCGACAACACGCCTGCGTCTTGCGTGATTTTTATGTGCCTGCATTTCGTAACAATTTCGCCGTCCTCGTCATACCACCTAAACTCTGGGCGTATTACAACAAACTTACGATCCGTTACCAGCATTTGGTGTAAGCATTGAATGTAATACTTTTGCGGAATTTGCCCTCTCCACTCTGCCCAAGCGAGATTTGACGTTGCAAGCACCGTTTTACCCTCGTAAATACCGAGCATTTTCGTTTGGATTTCTTCGAGTTCGCCGTCAAGCGAGGCGAATTGAAAGCCGTTTTTGAGATAAACCACCGTTTTATCTACTCGTGTCTTGTATCGTTCGGCATACTGTAAAGCAAACAATTTGACGTTATACTTTTCAGCCTCGGAGCCGTATTTGACAACCTCGCTATCCGTTAAGTCTTTCGGCTCTCTTAAACCGAGTTTTTCTTCCCACAGTTCGATGTTCGTCGTCCAATTCGACATACCGAGAACGGCGGAGGCGTCGCTTGCCCCGATTCCGTTCTTGCGAAAGGCGAGCCACTCGGGGCTATTGTGCCGTAATTTGATTTTCTCAAACACTTACGCACCCTCTCGAACACATCTCGTGATATTGCCGCCAAATTTCCGATACAACGTTTTCTTTCGTTTCTTCGTCGGTTATCGAATCGATTTCGTGAACCGCCTCGATAAGCGTCATTCCGCTTAGCATTTTCGATACAAGACTTTTGATTTTAACGTTCGTCATTGTTTTACCTCCTACACGCCTGCAACTTTGGAAAAGTCGATATATTTTTGCTGTTGCTCGTTGCGAATTTTCGTAATACGCTTGTCCGCAAGTTCGGGATTTTCTTCTAAAATCTTACGGCGACAACGGGTAATGCTGCCGTTTTCTATCTGCCGTAATTTTCCCGACAATGCAAGTTCCGCATACGATTCGTCGGTATTGATACCGAGCCTCCTGCAAACGCCCATAATAAGCGCAGTATCGCTACGAATAGCCTCCTCGTTTTCCATAAGTTCGGCATAAACTATTTTTTTGAGTTCCTGCAACTTTTTCATTTTTTCTCCTCCTAAAACATATCGCAATAACTTGCGCCGACTAAATCGAGAATACCGTCCTCAATCTGTTTTGCGTCAACCTTGTTTGCCCACGAAAACAAACTTTCAATATCCTCTACGCTTTTTGCAAATCTACCGTCTTTCGTTGGGTTGTTCCAAATTCCACACGTCAAACGAACTTTTCTGCCGTCCAAAAACCACTTAATCGCTTTGTCTTTCATAACACACACCTCGCTTTTTCTTACCTGCCGTTTATGAGTTGCCAACAAGCCTGAATCATAATCGGATTGAAGAATATATCTCGGCGTGCCCTTGCAAGATATTCCTGCAAAATCTCGAAAAGCATTTCCTCGTCCGTTTTGTTCTCATAGCCCTTGTCGTATTTTCTACGCAGTTCTATGTCATTTTCGATACTTTCTTTGCAAGCGTCGAGACCGAAAATACCCGTCTTGTTCGCTTTCGCCGTTTCTTTCAAAAACTGTTCGACCGTTTTCATAAATTCGCCTCCGTGATTACTGCTCGTTTTTTGCTAAATAATCTTTAAGTGCCATACGCACGATGTCGCTTAGAGTGAGTTCCCTTTCTTCGGCAAGTCCTACAAGCCTGTCGTGCGTATCGGCGGTAATGTATACACCGAGACAAATTCTGTCCTTAATCGGCGTTCTTCCGCTCGTTCTCTGCTTTTTCATTGCAAATCCTCCTTTGGATAAAATAAAAAATGGGCTTACCAGTTAAGGTAAACCCAAGGGGATTATGGCAAATAAAAAA
>CAZOJX010000077.1:0-8797 GCA_964580255.1 uncultured Lachnoclostridium sp.
TGGCCTTAGGCCATGTCTGTTGCACATTTCTTTAGCATTTCACGAATCGGCAGATCGTATGGACATCTTGTTTCACAGGTGCCGCAGCCGATGCAGTCTTTTGCGGTAACCGGCATAGCGTTGTAACGGGATTTTGCCCAATCTGCAAGATCGTATTTTCTCAAATAATTTACAAACAGGAAGTTCTGCGGAATGTTAATGCCCTGTGGACATGGTGCGCAGTAGCCGCATCTTCGGCAGAACTGGCTGCCAAGTTCCTTTGTGATCTTTGTACAGGTTTCCAGATCCGCATCAGTCAGCGGAAGGAAGATTTCGTCAGAAGTATTGGAGAATACTTCTTCTTCGCTTCCCATGCCCGGAATTGCCATCGTACAGTCCGGATTATTGAAAATGTAGCGAAGTGCCAGTTTGGTATCGTCCAGGTTACCGCCGGCCATCGGTTTCATGGCAATGAAGCCGATATTTTTTTCGGTACATTCCTTCATCAGTTCGACGCCTTGACTTTCTACAATGTTAAACGGGAACATCATGGTTTCGATTTTGTCTTCAAATTCACGAATCAGACGAGCAAAGCTTTCTGCACTGTGAGCGGTTGCACCGATGTGACCGATCTTTCCGGCTGCTTTTGCTTCTGCCAATGCTTTGTAAGCACCGTTTTCTCCGAATGCAGTTGAGAAATCTTCGTCACTTTTTAAATTGTGGAGCTGATAGAGGTCAATGTAGTCTGTCTGAAGATTTTTTAAGCTGATTTCGATGTCTGCTTTCATGGCATCATAGGTTCTTGCCATGGATTTTGTTGCCAGGATCCACTGATCACGATGTCCTTTGATGGCTTCACCGAAATATTCTTCGGAAACGGTATAGCCTCTGGCGGTATCGAGATAATTGATTCCCTGTTCCATGCATGCTGCCACGACCTTTGCAGCCCCTTCCTGGTCAGTTCTTTGTACCGGGATTCCGCCCAGACCGACAACGGAAACCTTCAGTCCTGTTTTTCCTAAGGTAGTATACTTCATATGATTTGCCTCTCGTTTTCATAATTCTAACTCTCAGTTTACTCAGATTTTTCCTTCCCTGCAATAGATAATTGAACGGTTTTTATGGAAAGCAGTGCATTTTTCTTCATTAAGTGAAAGATTTGTGTTAATATGGAGAAAGAAAATGGAATCTCGGGGCAGAATAGAAATAAGGAGTGCGTAATGAATATATTTGATATTGTAGGACCTGTAATGGTTGGACCTTCCAGTTCTCATACGGCAGGTGCAGTCAGGATTGGGTTTGTAGCGAGAAAGCTTCTGGGAGAGCCGGTGCGTGAGGCAGAGCTTTTGCTTTACGGAAGCTTTTTGGCAACAGGAAAAGGACATGGGACAGATCGTGCATTGGTGGCCGGTCTTTTGGGAATGCAGCCGGATGATGAACGGGTTCCCTATGCATTTGAGGAAGCAAAAAAAGTGGGAATGGCATTTTCCTTCGGAGAAGCCAATTTGAAAGAAGCACACCCAAACAGTGTGATCCTGAAAATGAAGGGTGTTTCCGGTAAGGAACTGGAGGTTTTGGCAGCTTCCCTGGGCGGCGGCCGTATGAAGATCTGTGAGATCGATGGTATGGAAGCGAATTTCTGTGCAGAATACCCGACCCTCATTATTCAGAATCTGGATCGTCCGGGCTGTGTGGCGACAGTAACCTCTCTTTTGAGTGGACTGGAGATCAATATTGCTACGCTGAAGCTTTATCGTGACAGCCGTGGCGGTGATGCGGTGATGGCAGTGGAATGTGACAGAGAGGTGCCGGCGGAATCCATCAGTTGGCTGGAGCATCAGCCGGGAATCAAGCGTGTGACCTATTACAGCATGAAGGAGCAGTAAAAAATGATCTATAAATCGTTAAAAGAAATCTGTGAGATTGCACAGAAGAACGGGATTTCCTTTTGGAAGGTTGTTCAGCAGGACGACTGTAAGGAACGAAATGTTGAAGAAGCGGAATCCTTTGAACAGATGCGGGCAATGTACCATGCTATGGTTCATGCAGACGAGGCTTATACCGGAACCAGAAAATCAAACAGCGGTATGGTCGGCGGAGACGGTAAGCGTCTGGAATCCTATGTAGCAGAAGGAAAATCCTTGAGCGGACCGTTTGTGGGAAAAGTGATGGAACGTGCGGTAAAAATGGCGGAATCCAATGCCTGCATGAGAAGGATCGTGGCAGCACCGACGGCAGGATCCTGTGGAGTATTGCCTGCAGTGCTTTTGACCTATGCAGATCAGATCTGCGGGGAGGAAGACAGGATCGTAGAGGCGCTGTATACGGCAGCAGGGATCGGACAGATCATTGCACACCGGGCATCAATCTCCGGTGCTTTTGGCGGCTGTCAGGCGGAAATCGGTTCGGCAAGTGCCATGGCGGCAGGCGCATTGATCCACCTGCAGGGCGGAAATGAGGAAGCAATCTGCGGAGGTGTCGCAATCGCATTGAAAAGCCTTTTGGGGCTGACCTGTGATCCCATCGGCGGTCTGGTGGAGGTACCATGCGTAAAAAGAAATGTCATCGGGGCAGTCAATGCAGTGACGGCGGCAGATATGATATTGGCAGGAGTTTCCAGTGTGATTCCGGCAGATGAAGTCATCGATGTAATGGGTGAGATCGGAAATGAGATGTCAAAGAAATATAAGGAAACAGCGGAAGGCGGTCTGGCAACCAGTCCGACAGGATTGGAGATCACAAAGAATCTTCCGCATTAAGCAACGAGGAGGGATTTTCGCATCGGAAAATCCCTCCTCATTTTGTTGGATCCATTGTTTTAGATAGGTTTCCAGAAGCGGAAACGGAGCCGGTCCATAGCTTAGTACAAATTCGTGAAATTCCTTCAGGTCAAAATGGTCTCCCAGAGCAGTTTCTGCCTGTTCCTTCAGCCGGCAGATTTCCAGATATCCCAGATAATAGGTCAGATAATTTGCAGGCTGCTGTTTGACCAGCAAAAACATTTCGTGAACGGCAGCGGCATTGGTGATACCGAATTTTTTAAGATAAGCGACGCAGTCCTCCTCTGTCCAGCCGTAGGCGTGGACATAAAGATCCAGATGTGAATAAAGATTCAGCGTCATTGCCCGGGTTGTGGATAACAGGGCAGCCAGATCCTCTGAAATCGGAGCATAAAAATAGGACAGCTGTTCTGCGTAGGTTGCCCAGCCTTCCGAGTAACCATTGATGGAAAGGAGCCTTTGGAGCGGGTGAGGAGCCTGAGCATTTTCATAAACATTCTGATACAAATGTCCCGGATATCCTTCGTGAGCCAGAGTTGTGAAAACAGAAATACCCTCGGATAAATATCCGTGATTCAGATAGATGGTGTTTTTCGTCCACTGATCGATGGGCGGAACCAGGTAAAAGGCAGGGCTTAGGTGGGCTTCCATGGAGGAAGGCACCTGACAGAGAGTCAGAGAAACCTCCGGAATTTCCGGAAAATCCTTTTGAATCCTTTTAGATAAATAGGAAGTCAGTCCGGCAGGATTGGAAGTATCCAGGGTAAGGGCGTCCCGCTCTGAAAGAAGGGCAGGGTTTTCCTTTGTCAGACGGGCAATGGCAGCCGTATTTTCTTTGAGAGCTTCGTCTAACATGACTTGGATCTCATCAAAGGAGTGATCCACACCAACTTTTGAACGGAGCATACAGGCGTAGTATGCGGTACCCTCCGGAAAATAGTAGAGTCCGTCGGAATTTTGTCCCTGAGACTGATTTTCCTCCAGAAAATCCTGCAGCTTTTTATAGGAAGGGAAGACACAGCCGTTTAACAGGGCTGTATTTTCTGTAAGATAAGCTTTTTCTTTTTGAGGATCAAGCTCCAGGGCGGAAATCCGTTCTAAAAAGGTTGCTTCCAGAAAATGGTCCTTAGGTGCGGCACAAAATTCCTGACAGTAGACGATCAGTTCCCTGGCGGTGGCAGGATCCATAAACAGTCCTTTAGGGATTTTTTCTTCTTCCAGCGCAATGATGGAATCAAAATAGTCAGGGACACATTTTAACAAAGCCAGGTAGTTTACCACATCGGCCTCATTTCGAAATGCATATTCTGCCAGCAGGATCGGAAGCTGGGACTGGATTCCGATGGAAGGAACCAGCGGCTCCTCTAAAAGTGTGTAATCAGCCCGTTCCATTTCTGCGGAAAGGTGGTAAGCCAAAGCGTCATAGAGCCGCTGTTGTTTTTCAGAAAGCCGGCAGCGGAAAATGGTCTTCTGAAGAAACTGTTCTTTGAAAAGGGCGCGTTTTAGAACGGCCGGATCGGCTGCGGCACTTCCCAGAGAAATCTGACTGTTTTCGATGCCGTAGTCTGTCGGATCAGCGACAATGTAATGAAGGGTCAGCGCATTGTTTTGGAGCTCGTCAATAAAAAGCTGATCGCAAAAAGCGGAAAATCTTGCGGGAGAGGAAAGAAAGAGATAAAGAAACCCAATGAAGAAAAAGCTGCCAAGGAAAAGGAGCAGTCCCTTTTTTGATTTTTTCATATGTCCCTCCGGAAGGTCGTTGGTACATTGTATGCGAAATCCGGTACTTCTCATACCCGAAAATCCGGGGGAATCCTTGACGAATACTTTGGGTTGTGTTAGAGTTTTGAGTAGTATGTATAAGGGAAAATTCCCTGCAAAAAGAAGAAAAGAGGAATGAACTATGGCAAAAGAAAAATTCTATATGACCACAGCCATTGCGTATACATCAGGAAAGCCACACATCGGTAATACTTATGAAATCGTTCTTGCAGATGCCATTGCAAGATACAAAAGATATGAAGGGTATGATGTGTTCTTCCAGACAGGAACTGATGAGCATGGACAGAAAATCGAATTAAAGGCGGAAGAAGCCGGCGTATCACCAAAGGAATTTGTAGACGGTGTTGCAGGACAGATTAAGGAAATCTGGGATCTGATGAACACTTCCTATGATAAATTTATCCGTACAACAGACAAAGATCATGAAGAACAGGTACAGAAGATCTTCAAATATCTGTACGATAAAGGGGACATTTATAAGGGATATTATGAAGGAATGTACTGTACTCCTTGTGAATCCTTCTTCACAGAAAGCCAGTTAGTAGACGGAAAATGTCCGGACTGCGGCCGTGAAGTACAGCCTGCAAAAGAAGAAGCTTACTTCTTCAAAATGAGCAAATATGCGGATCGTCTCATTGAATACATCAATGAACATCCGGAATTTATCCAGCCGGTATCCCGTAAGAATGAAATGATGAACAACTTCTTACTTCCGGGCTTACAGGATCTTTGTGTTTCCAGAACTTCCTTTACCTGGGGAATTCCGGTAAGCTTTGACCCGAAACATGTGACTTATGTATGGCTGGATGCATTGACCAACTATATCACAGGAATCGGTTATGACTGCGATGGAAACAGCACAGAAATGTTTAACAAAAACTGGCCGGCAGACCTTCATCTGATCGGAAAAGACATTATCCGTTTCCATACCATTTACTGGCCGATCTTCTTAATGGCACTGGATCTTCCGCTGCCAAAACAGGTATTTGGACATCCATGGCTGTTACAGGGTGACGGAAAGATGAGTAAATCCAAAGGAAATGTATTATATGCAGACGAACTGGTAGAATTTTTCGGCGTTGATGCGGTTCGCTACTTCGTGCTTCACGAAATGCCGTTTGAAAACGATGGCGTGATCACATGGGAACTTATGGTAGAACGTATGAATTCTGACCTTGCAAATACTTTAGGAAACCTCGTAAACCGTACCATTTCCATGTCTAATAAATACTTCGGCGGCGTTGTGACAAATGCAGGCGTGACAGAAGAAGTAGACGAAGACTTAAAGGCAGTTGTTTTAGGAACCGCAGATAAGGTAAGCGCAAAAATGGATCAGCTTCGTGTAGCAGATGCCATGACAGAAATCTTTACCCTGTTTAAACGCTGCAACAAATATATCGATGAAACCATGCCTTGGGCACTGGCAAAGGACGAAGCAAAGAAAGACCGTCTGGCAACTGTTCTCTACAATCTGGTAGAAAGCATCAGCATCGGTGCTTCCCTTTTGGAATCCTTTATGCCGGAAACAGCGCAGAAAATCGCTGCTCAGTTAAATACAACCCTTCGCAGTCTGGAAGATACAAAGAACTTCGGTCTCTATCCTTCAGGAAACAAGGTTGTTGAAAAACCGGAAATCCTGTTTGCAAGACTTGATGTGAATGAAGTGCTGGCAAAGGTAGAAGAAAAGAAAGCTGCGGAAGAAGAAGCGAAAAATGCACCGACAGAACCGGTCATCGACATCGAACCAAAAGCAGAGATCACTTTTGATGACTTTATGAAGTTACAGTTCCAGGTGGGTGAGATCATCAAATGTGAAGAAGTTCCGAAGTCTAAAAAGCTCCTTTGCTCTCAGGTACGCATCGGCAGCCAGGTAAAACAGATCGTATCCGGAATCAAATCCAACTACACACCGGAAATGATGGTGGGTAAAAAGGTGATGGTACTGGTAAACTTAAAACCTGCAAAACTTGCGGGTGTAATGTCAGAAGGTATGCTCCTTTGTGCAGAAGACGAAAACGGCGTTCTCGCACTGATGACACCGGACAAAAATATGCCGGCAGGAGCAGAAATCTGCTAAAAGAGGGATCATATGCAGAGAATCTTACTTATGGTACTCCAGAATTTCTGGCGTGTACCTGCAGCGTGGTTCAGACTTTGCCACTATGCAAAAAATACGGAAAAATATCCGGAGCTGACCAAATGGCAGCATATTCAGTATATTATGCACATGGCGGTAACCTCCGGGAACATTCAGTTTGAGTGCCATGGGCTGGAAAACATTCCGAAGGAAGACGGATTTTTGATGTACGGAAATCATCAGGGAATGTTTGATATCGTGGCCATCGGCGCAACCTGTCCGAAGCCTTTGGGAGCAGTTCTGAAAAAAGAGCTGCAGGGCATTCCGTTTGTGGAGCAGGTCAGATTGTGCACAAATTCTTTCTGTATGGACAGAGAGGATCTTCGTCAGTCGATGACGGTGATCAATCAGGTGATCCAGGAAGTGAAAAAAGGCCGTAATTACCTTATTTTCCCGGAAGGAACCAGAAGCCGTAACGGCAACGAAATGCTGGAGTTTCATAACGGAAGCTTCAAATGTGCGACAAAGACCAAATGTCCGGTACTTCCGGTGGCACTGATCAACAGCTATCAGGTGCTGGATAAGAAGGGCTGTAAACCGGTAAATGTTCAGCTTCATTATCTGAAGCCGATTTACTGGGAAGAATATCAGGGAATGAGTACTGTCGAGCTGGCAGCGTTGGTGCGCAGCAGAATTGAAGAAGCAGTAAAAGCAAACACAAAAGACGTATAAATGAAAGGGCGTTCCGATTGCGGAATGCCCTTTTTGTGTAGGTCAGAGAATGAAATTACTTTAGGGATCGGTAACTTTTCAGGAGCAAAGGAAGCTCTGCCATAAGCATTCCGATCCAGCCAGCCAGATAAGAATAAGGAAGTGCCTCAATCCGAAGGGAACAGAGAAAAACGAGAATCAATGCTGTGACCACTCGAACTCCCATGTTTATAAAGCTGCTGATCAATGTAATCTTCAGATCACCGATCCCCCGGAAATATCCCTGAATTCCGTTGGTGATTGCCGGGAGCAGATACATGAAGGAAATCAGTTTCAGGTAGGCAGTCCCATGGATACAAACCTCAGGATCGTCGGAAAACAGCTTCATAAGCGGTGAAGCAAACAGAAAGCAGAGGACAAATACAAGGATTCCGTACAGGAGTTCAAGCAGCATGCCCCATCGGAAAGTTTCCAGGATTCGTTCCTTTTTTCCTGCGCCCTTATTTTGCGCCATCAGGGCAGTCATGGCATGTCCAATGTTCTGCTCCGGCGTATAAGTAAAATCGTCAATCCGGTTCACGACCGCAAAGGCAGCGGAAACAGAAACACCCATGGAATTTACGATGGCCTGAATTCCCAGCTTTCCAAGCTGTACAGTCCCCTGCTGCATGGCGGAAGTCCAGCCGTAAGCAAGTGTTTTTCGTAAAAGCGAGCTGTCCCAAAGAAACCACCGTTTTCCAAGCCGTAGGATCGGCACCTGATATTGAATATAGATCATGCATAAAATGCAGGATAAGGCTTCGCTTAACACCGTTGCAAGCGCGCAACCCTCGCTTCCCCATTTCAGAACGATCACGAAAAACAGATCTCCCACAATATTGACAAGAGAACTGATCACCAGAAAGATCAAAGGGGAACGGCTGTCTCCCAGCGCCCTTAATGTGCAGGCAAAAAAATTATAAAGAAAAGTAAAAATCAGACCGGCAAACAGGATTCGCAGATATTGAATGGTCATATCCAGAATCGAAGGATCCACCTGCATAAGCCGTAGGATCGGACGGGCAAATACAATGCAGAATACGGATAAGATCATTGAAAAAAGGCTTCCAAAGAGCATGGTCGTACTGATCTGCTTTTCCAGCTGACTGTAATTTTTTGCACCGTACTGATTTCCCATCAGGATCCCGGCACCCATGCACAGACCATTTAAAAGTAAAATAAAAAGTGTTGAGATCGGATTGCAGATTCCGACAGCGGCAAGTGCTTCTTTTCCGACATATTTTCCGACGATCATGCTGTCAGCCGCATTGTAGGTAAGCTGAAACAGATTGCCGAGAACCAGAGGCACTGTAAATTTGACCAGCTGCGGAGGAATGCTTCCGGAGGTAAAGTCGTTGTCCATAAAAACTCCTTTTTGATTTCAGGATTATCGCTTTTCATTATATCAGAAAAAGGATATAATGCAGAT
>CAZOJX010000078.1:0-8766 GCA_964580255.1 uncultured Lachnoclostridium sp.
ATTGAAAGGCAAGAATATTTCTATTCTCGGTGACAGTATTTCCACTTTTCAAGGCGTAAGTAATAACGCAAGCGATGCCAACAGTACGATTGGCAACAATGCTGTTTTCTACCCGAAATACGAAATCGACAAAGCAAGCGAAACTTGGTGGTCGCAATCGGCTAAGGCAACAGGAATGAACGTGCTCGTCAACAACTCTTGGTCAGGTTCTCGCGTTTTGAATAACGGTGGCGCTGCTTACCAAACTCGTTGCACCGAACTTCACGACGATACAGGTTCAAACAAAGGCACAAATCCCGACGTGATTGCGGTATATATCGGCATTAACGATTTTAACGGCGGCAGTCCTATCGGTTCGTTTGAAAGCGTAGAGGAAATCTACACCGAAGAAAACGGTTATATCGTACCCGAAAACGTGGCGCAAGCTTACGCAATTATGATTCACAAAATGACGAAAGCCTATGCCGATGCGGATATTTTCCTTTTCACTTTGCCTGCAAACGGTACGAATAGAGATACCGCCACGCTTGCAAAGTACAACGAAGCCATTAAAGATATTGCGGAATACTTTGATTGCTACGTGGTAGACATTGCGAATATCGACGGCTACGACTATGTGAAATATACTTCGGACGGACTTCACCCCAATGAGCTTGGCATGGATCTAATCACCGATTTATTTGTACGCACGCTTAAGGGTGTTTACGCACCGAAAACGAACGCTTAAAGGAGGTTTATATGACGAAAAAGAACATTATAACGGCACTTACTTCAATGCTTATGCTTGCAACGCTTGGTGTTTCAATGACAGGCTGTTCTGTGCCTAACGATAACCCCGAAAAGGCTGCAAATACGCCTACACAGGAAACCATTTTAGCAGGAGGAATGGAAGTAGGTGAAACGCAAAATCACGGTATTCGCTTAATGAGTACCATTATCGACGAAAACGAGTATGCCGATTATGGTATTGCAACGTATGCGGAAAAAGCAATTACGATTAACGCAACGATTGAGCCGAGCGCAGCCGCAAACCACGGAGTAGATTGGTCTGTTGCTTGGACGAATCCGAGCGGAGCGTGGGCAACGGGAAAAGATGTTACAAGTTATGTTTCCCTCGCAACGGGTAGTACGACTAAAACGGTAACCGTTTCTTGTTTACAACCATTCGCCGCACAAATCACTTTAACGGCTACGTCGCAGGATAATCCGGACATTACGGCAAAATGTACGTTTGAATACGCGCAAAAGGTAACGGCGGCAACGCTGAATATCGGTAATATTCCGGTTAATTTTGGCGGTTCTACGTCGGTAAAGTATGAAGTTTGTCCTTCCGTGACGGGTTCAGGTGGCGTAATAGCCGCAAATATAACGACGAACGGCGTTTATACCATTGCGGAAGCGTATACGAAAACGGTTACTTTCAAGCTCGATCCCGATACGGAAAAGTGGTTTCAGATTAAAGATCATTATCCGTCGAATATGAAAATGAATGACAGTTCCGTAACGAATTGGCTTGGTAAAGAATACTACTTCGATTACGATCACGACATCGTGAATTGGGCTATTTTCCAACGCTCGGCAGATATTCTTTTCAAAAATCTAACTACGGCGGAAATAATCGATTATTTATCGAATATCACTTGTCCGAATATATGCACCATTACGCTCACGCTTACGGGCGCGCATAATACTTACAACTATACTTCGCAATTAGTATGTTCAGGGTATACAAACAGCACGCCTGTAAAATCGCTTAGCGTAGACACTGAAAATTACGTTTTTTAAGGAGGTATTAAATGAAAAACGAAATTAAAAACAATAAAAAATTCAACAATTTCAAGTGGTGGACGATTCCACTCACATTTATTTTGATCATCGCAACGCTTGTCGGGGTAGTCATTGGGTATTTTATCCCCAAAACCAACGTTGCTGAAAACATTCCCTCTGTGGAACAAACCGAAGCAGAGGCTGGCAAGAACTTTGAAACCAAGTTTGTCAATACAGAGAACGTGAAACTTATGTCTTCCGGACCTGTTATGCTTGCAGCAAACTCGGCTTATGTAGAACAAACGCTTACGGCTACGGTATTACCTGAAACGGCAACGAATAAAAAGGTTGATTGGTCTATCGCTTGGGCAGACGGACAAGGCGGTACTGTTACCGACTATGTAACAGTTACACCTTCTTCTAACGGTAGTACCACTGCAAGTGTGAAATGTTATAAGGCATTTACGGGAAATATTATCGTAACGGTTACTACTCGTGAAAGCGGTTATACTGCAGAATGTATTATTACCTTTGTCGGTGTTCCTACGACGATTACGGCAACGGGAACGTTCTCTGAAAAAGCCGACGGATTTTACTACTTTGGCGTTGGCGATACTTACACCTACAGCGTAAATCTGAACAATATTTTTGGTACGGTTGGCGCAGATTATAAGGACGTAAACGTATCGCTCGGTGCTTACGGTTCTGTGGTTCTTGGCTATTACGAACTTTATAATAGTGGTAACTCGAATTGGTTTGATGCTTCCGACGTAACTGTAACGCTTGATTCGCTTAAAGATAACTTTGTTTCCGTGTCGTATTCTGACGGCAATCTTTTGATTACCACGAAGAAAACGATTGAAAGTTACTATGAAAGCATGAAGCGTATCGACTCCGGACGTACAAAACAATACACCAATAAGTTCCGTAAATACGCCACCGACGACGCATATTTCACTATTAAAATTACGCAACCCAAGAGCGGTTTGAGCAAACTGATGAAAATCAAGTTTGACGAAACGGTGGTAGCAGGTATTGAAGCATCGGCGTCGCAACTCTACTTTTAATGAGGTGATACTATGAAAGGACAAGGAACTATTGGAAAAATCATTGCATATTTTGCAATCATTTTAGTCTTAGTTTTAGGCGTAGGTTTCCTTTCCTACTTTACCGGTGGTTTTACGAGCGAGTTTAAGACTTTCTATGTAGAAATCGGCGGTAAAGAAATTATGACTAACGCAATCGGCTATGAAATTACTCCGAACGAGCCTTTGACTGTCAATGTTAAATATACTTTAACCGATCAGGCGCAGGGCTATTCCGTAAAAGTAGTTCCGAATGCAATTACAGGCAAGGATTTCGACTTTACCCTTGACGATGACGTATATTCGTTTCAGGCGGAAAAAGATTTAACTGCCGGTTTTATCATTGAGTACGCCGAAAGCTCTTTTACCATACAGTCTAAGGGCGGTATCACGGAAATTCTTCAAGCGGTTTATCCGAATAATACGGTCGGAGATTGTCGGCAATTTGCTTATGAGAATATGTTTACGCTCGTTGTTGAATCTTACGACGGAAAATCGAGTGTTACGATAAACTTTTGCTGTCCCGAACGCCCTACGGGTATTACGCTTGACAAGGAGGTGATTATCTTTTGAGTTGTGCAGAGATAAAACATAAAATCATTCTCTGTATAACAGCAATCGTAATGGTACTTTGCACCATCTTCACGGTGGTGCAACCTACCGTTGCTATGGCTGCAGAGATTGGTAACAATTACGACAATACAAACGTCCTTGACGACTTAAAATCTTCTACCGTATACGGAAAGCCGTTTGATATTAAGGATTATCCGTTTAACGACAAAAGTGATGTCAAAATTATCAATTTCGTAGAGTATTGCTATTCGTATAAGGCGAATATGCGTAATAATTATGCACTTTATATCTATGTTTATAACCCGAAAGGCAAAAATCTTGACGGCAACAGTAAGCAAAATAAGGTGCAAATCGCAACCGCCTACAACGAAAACGGCGAACCTACGAGCTATACGAAATTTAATCTTGAATTATGCTCTAAGGTAGATGACGGCGATTATAAAAATCTGTTCTATAAGTTCAAAATTATAGATAAATCGGTCAACGGCAAAACCATAGGCGAACGCGTTAACAGCAACCAACGCAGGTATGATATTTCAGGCATCGAGCTTCTGACTTACGGGACAAAAAATGCCACGGAATACGGAGTTGGCGGTACATATCTTTTCACGGGTTATGCCGAAGGTTACGGACCGGACAGCAATGCAAAATCAACGCTTTCGTGTACGGTAAAGGACTTAGAAACCCTTGAATTGACGGTTCATCATACAAATTATAGAACGAATGTATCGAGCCTTGGCGCAGACCACTACAACGAAGTAAATACCGTGTATTTTTCTGTTCCCGAGCGTATTTTTGAAACTTACGGAAACTTGCAAAAAATCCGTGCGGAATGGTGGGAATATAAAACGAAAATGGCGGCAATAACGTCTAACTACGATTACTACCAAAACACACTTATGAAGTATATCGGAACGTACACAGGACAATACGATTCGTCCGTGGATAACTACCTTTACAGCGGTTATACGGGGCAAAGCGGTCAAGGTTATGCCATTCACTATTTTGATTGGACTTACAATAAAGATTTGACGACGCAATCCAGCTTATTAACGGTGCAAACCTATAACAGCAAAAAGGTTTCGGATATTCTCCCTTACGCCTTTTATTCTCCCGTTGTCAGCGTGGATTCGGTGTTTAGCTTTTTGTATTCCGATCCGATTGCAGGTGACGTAGACAGTACCCAAGTCCAAGAATGGATCTATAACTATTCTAACAACTTAGGCAACGGCTACATAGATTGCAACGGCAGATCGATCAGCAAAGACTTGTTTGAGGATAGCGTAGACGAGGGCAGAATGATGGGTTATAACGATAAAACGATAGACCTTTCCGATACATTCGACCTTGACAGTTACGACAGTAACCATTCTTGGTGGGATAAGCTTTGGGATTTTGGCTTTTCGTGGCCGGCAACGGACGGTGATTACCAAAACGTAGCACCTATCTACGAAGTAAAAGCCGCCGATTTGACGGGCTCAAACGCGGATATATCCAAGAATTTGCTCATCAACGCAGACGACGTTAGCAAGCTTAAAAGCTTTTACGATAAAGAAGTCGGTGACGGAAACAGAGTGATTTTGTTCCGCTTTGCGAATACCGATTATTACTGTGCTCCGGCATTTGCTCCGCACGTAGAAAATATTCTTAAAACGGATACTTACGTGGCGCAGCAAACGGTATTTTTCGACTTCGATATTATCGAGCTTACCTTCAATAAAGACGGCGTTTATCACGTAATTCCCGTTGTTTCAAGCCCTACGGATATTATCAACGGATTTACGCAACCGCCTACATCGTTTGAATGGTGGAAAATGCTGCTCGCCGTAGTGATGCTCATTCTCTTGATAATCCTTTTATACCCGCTCCTTCCCGTTATTATCAACGCTGTGATTTGGGTTATCAAGTTGCCGTTTAAGGCGGTTTCTGCGCTTATAAAAGCAATTAAAAAGAATAAAGGGGGTTAAAAATGAAAACGGTAAAAAGGATTATTGCGGTACTCCTTCTTATCGTTATAGCGGCTCTGGTTGGTTATCTGATTTACACGGGTAGCCAACTATCCGCAATAAACGATTCGGAGGCGGTTTATGCGCAAATACAAGGTATTTAATATAACCGTGACGGTGCTGTTTTCCATATTCACCGTCCTTTCGGCAGTATTATTTTTTAGCAAGTCCTACCTAAGATTTTGGGAAAGCTTGGGTGATTTATGGTCATCTATAAAGTTCTATTTTCTTGAAATTTTTGCTATTCCGCACACCGTAATTCCGACGGTTGACGGCTATTCAAAAATACTCAAATGGGATATATCAATGGCGGAAGATTGGAACGGATTTCAGCAACAAAGCACGTCTTATTTCGAGCTGTTTTTCAACAAGGAAAACTTCGTTTCCTATTGGAAATTAGTCGGTGAAAAGGTTGGATTATGGGCAAGATATTTAACGATTTTGCTTCCTTGCTTTTTACTTTTAGTTCTTGCAATTAAGAAGATTTACGAGCAAGGCAACACAAAGCATAACCAAGACACAAAACCGTTAAAATGCCTAAAAAGACTATCTAAGTGTACATTTGAGCCTATCAAACGGTTTATTTTGGAGTTTATCGATTTTCTCAAGCGGAACAATTATATCTACACTTTGTGGATCGTAGCGTGGGTTTTTAGCTTTAATTTGGCAAGTATTATCCTATCGTTTTTCGCTTACTATTTCTACTTTGCCGTGTCCTTCCGCTTTGAAACTATGTACGTCCAAATCTGCAAATTATTCATTGACTTAAAGGTGATTTTTACAGCACTTCCTTGGTGGGTTTTCGCCATAACAGGTTGTGTTATTTTCGACCTTTGGCGCAAGAAAATCGCTCAGTCCGTTTTACGGCATTACGAGGCGAGAAATTGCGGGTTTATTAACGAGCTTCCTATCGTTTCAATGACGTGCGGTAGTATGGGCAAAAAGAAAACTACGCTCATTACGGATATGGCGCTTAGCCAAGAAGTTATGTTCCGTCAAAAAGCCTTTGAATTGCTGCAGAAAAATGATATGAAATTTCCGTATTTCCCTTGGATTTCCTTTGAAATGGATATGCATAATTGTATAGAACACGGCACGGTCTATAATCTTGCGACTGTCAAAGCTTGGGTGAATAAAAAACGGTCAAGGTTCGAGAGGAACGGTTGCCCCGAAAAGCGACTTTACGGATACGATACCGAGAAATACGGCACTACCTACGACGACGGTTTACAGGTGTGGCAACTCTTTGACGTCCTTTCGACTTATGCACAGCTCTATTTCATTTACGTAATTGAAAGCAGCCTGATCGTTGCGAATTACTCTATCCGAACAGATAACGTGCTTATGGACGAGGGCAATTTCCCTATTTGGGCAAGCAACTTCTTTCCCGAATATACGGCTACCGACGGGCGACATTCTCATATCCTTGACTTTGACGTTTTGCGCCTTGGAAAAAAGGTGATTGAGAATAATCCAAACTCCGGGAGCTTTGAATTTGGCGTTGTTGTGATAAGCGAAGTCGGCAAGGAACGTGGTAACAATCTTGAACTCAAAGACGTCAAGAAAACGAAGGAAGAAACGAACCAAAAGAATGACCTTTTTAATAGTTGGCTTAAGATGTGCAGACACTCTGCCACCGTGGACAATTTCCCATTTATCAAGATTTTCACCGATGAGCAACGACCTGAAAGCTGGGGTGCAGATGCCAGAGATCTATGTGATATTGTTAACGTTGCTAGCACAAGTAAGCAAAAGCTTGCACTACCTTTTTACACGATTGAAGAAATGCTTACAGAATGGCTCTTTAATTGGTTTATCTCGCTGTATTACGATTTTAGATTCAGACGTGGCGACAATACTTTGCTTGTGTATGTTCTGAAAAAGATTACTTCGGTTCTATATAAGCGAAATGCCCGTATTTACAACAAGTACGGTTACAGCATTTCCGAGATCGAAAAAGAACGTGGCACAATGGACGGAAAAATTGAAAAGAAAAAATACTTTGTCATGAACAAAAAAATCTACGCAAGACGATTCTCTACGGATTGTTTCAGCGATTATTTCAATGATTTAGCAAGAAAGACAAAGGTTGGATTGAATGATTACGTTGAATATGCGACGGAAAAAGCCACCGTTGACGAACTCAAAATGCAAAACAGTTATTTCATTAGCGCACTGTATAAAAACGCAGGCTCTAACTAATAACGGTTAAATCCAAAAGCCTGCGCTATAAGGAGGTATTTATGGCGTATGGTGAAACAAAAGTTTATTTTGACGGAAGTCATTACATAGCAATTCCGCACACGACCAGACTCGTAAAAAAACGCCCGAAAAAGGCTGAAGAGCTGATTACGGTCACGGACGAAGCGGAAAATACCGAAGAAGAAAGCACGCCTTCTGATTTTGAGGACGTGCCTTCTTTGGAAGATTCGAATATTCAAGAAACAAACGACGAAACACAGAACGAACAGCCGACTGAAAATAAGGCGGCTAAAACGCGCACAGTGACGCGAAAAGAACTGTTTGAAGAACTTTACAGGGAGAGTTTGAATCTGCCTAAAAAACAGCGTAAAAACCATATTCTAAAGAGAATGAAAAAGTATTTTGACAGTGCCGAAAAAGCGGCGGAGTATGTTGCGGCTAATCTTGAACGCAAAACACGTAATATGATTTGCAGGCGCGTTCGTATGACACGAAAGGCGAATTTACAGCAGTTCAATTACTTTGTTACTTTTACCTATGATAGCAACAAGCATACTGAAGAAAGCTTTAAGCAGCGATTGAAAGAAACGCTTAGCCACTATTCTTCACGTCGCGGTTGGAAGTATATGGGCGTATGGGAAAGATCCCCGAAAAAGAAACGTTTACATTTCCACGGGATTTTCTATATTCCAAATATCGATATTTTAGGGCAGAAATTAGAGCGCCGAGATTACAGCTTTTCCAAGCACGATATGGTAACGACCTATACCTTTGACTACTTTGAACGGAAATTTGGAAGAACGGACTTTGAAGAAATTGAAGATAATAGACACATTGGCAGTGCGTTGACCTATCTTATGAAGTATATGGAGAAAACAGGCGAGAAAATCGTATATTCCAAGGGTTTGCCGCAATATTTCATATCCGATATTATGGACGACGATGTTGTATGCACAATCGGTCAAGAAGATAAAAAGCTACTCCTATTCGACGATTTCTCTTGCTGGGACGAAGGCTGTTATATGGGGCAAGTCAGCCCGGAAACCATAAGTCAAATGCGAAAAGCAAACTAAGAATGATAAAAGGCAAAATGATCCCCCACCCGACGGGCAAAAAGGCGCGATTCGCAAACG
>CAZOJX010000079.1:0-8659 GCA_964580255.1 uncultured Lachnoclostridium sp.
TGTCCGGCATCAATGATGATTTTATCAGCCATGCTTACCTCATAGGTTCTTTTTTCTATTGTATGTATGTCAGAGGAGAATGTGCAGAAAAGAGGGCAGTGATGCCCTCAGAAGAAACTCCCGGTCAGTCCGGCGGGAGATTTTTGATTTCCAGGATCTGTCTGGATTCCAGTTTATATTCACTTTGGAGCCGACGATAGAATTCATCGCCCATACCGCTTCGTCCGTCCCAGAGAAAGATGCATTTTTCAATCCAGGGAAGAAGGGAAAGGTAGATTTTATCGCATTCTGTACGATTGGCAGGCATACCGATCAAAACATCATCAGCTTCCTGAAGAACCTTTTTTAACAGATCCTTCTGTTTTAACTGTACATACAGAAATTGAGTGCCTGTGATGTCCTCCAGAAATGAAAGCTCCGAAGCAGGAGAAAGAATATCACCGTAAGGTGCTGTTTTTTCCTGACAGCAGTGAGCAAACTTGTGAGAATCTGCCTGCTCATGCAGCCATTGATAATATTTTTTTGCATTCCCCTGAGAGACGGGCGGCAGAAAAGTTTCCCAGGGATTTGCACAAACAATTGCAATTTTTCTGTTCATAAAAAATTCCTAACATTCGTTGTCTGGAAAATTTGGAAGATATTTCCGAGAATCTTAAGACGCTCTTATTATACGTTTTTTTAATAGTTTTGTAAATTCTTTGGGAAGCAAAAGATTTCGACAAAAATCGACAGACGGGACAGAAGCCCCAAAAAAACTCCCGTCAAAAGGACGGGAGTAAATGAATTTTATTCTTCGATTTCTGAACCGGATTCAGAGGCTTCTGAATTTGGTTCCGGTAGGTAGATGTGGACTTTCTCAATTCTGTTTTTATCGATCTTTTCCACGATCAGGCGGGTACCGTTTTCTAAAGTGACTTCCTCGCCTTCCATCGGAAGATGCTGCAGAGCTTCGATGACGATTCCGCCGATAGAATCATAATCTTCGGACTCAATGCCAAGACCGATCATATCGTTGAGATCTTCCAATTTGCAGTAGCCTTCTACGAGATATTCCCGTTCTCCCAGCTGCTGAACTTCTTCGGCTTCCGATTCATCAAATTCATCACGGATATCACCGACGATTTCCTCCAAAAGGTCTTCCAGAGTAACAAGACCGGCAGTTGCACCGTATTCGTCTAAAACAATGGCAAGGCTGATGGAGTTTTTACGCATTTCCACCATCAATTCAGATGTGTTTTTAAATTCATAAGTATAATAAGCTTCTCTCAGGAAATCTCTGACATGAAATTCCTGGGTTTTATCATAAAGGATCAGGTCCTTTACATTTAAAATACCGATCACATTGTCTCTGGTTTCTTCGTAAACAGGGATTCTCGTAAATTTATCTTCCCGATAAATCTTGATAAATTCCTCATAGGTGGCATCAAGACTTAAGAAACACATATCGATACGTGGAATCATGATATCCTTTGCCTGATGTTCACTGAAATCAAACACGTTGTTGATCATTTTATGTTCTTCTGGTTCAAGCACTCCATCTTCATGTCCAGCTTCTACAATGGTTCGAAGATCTTCTTCAGTTACGGAATCATCACGATGATTCGGGTCAATACCGAAAAGCCTTAAGATTCCTCCGGAAAGGATATCCAAAACAAAGATCAGCGGCGTCAACACAGTCATCAGAAGATAGATGATCTTTGCATAGTTTAAAGCAATCTGCTCTGCTTTTAAGGAAGCCATGGTCTTCGGTGTGATCTCACCAAAGATAAGAACCAACAGTGTGATTGCACCGGTTGCGATTCCGGCACCGGCACTTCCCCAGAATTTTGTGGCTAACAGGGTGGCGATAGAAGATGCGGAAATGTTTACGATGTTATTTCCGATCAGGATCGCACTGAGCAGTTTTCCGGGATCATCGATGACCTTGGAAAGAATGATGGCGCGTTTATCGCCTTCGTCCACCCATGCACGGACACGAAGCCGGTTAACGGTGGTAAGTGCTGTTTCAGCAGAAGAAAAAAATGCTGATAACATTAATAAGATTACTAAAATTGCTAGTTGTATGGCATCACTGGGACCCAAAATAAATTCACTCCTTTTGTATGTTAAAAATATATTCAGACTCAAATATACAATATTTTTCCTGATATTTCAAGTGAGAGCATAGGTTTAAATGATGAAGAATATGTTTAAATGATAAAAAATTTATAAAATAGGAGAAAGGAATGCAATGAAATATGAATGGAACAGTGTTTCCTGGATCGGAAAGCTCCTGCTGACCATGTATCTGATAACGGCGCTCCTGCTCTTTGTGCTGGCATTTCTGACAAAGCAGCTGGAATGGAGCGAACCGGTAATCGGTATCGGGATTACGGTTACTGAGGTGATTGCCTGCGGAATCGGAGGATTTTTGGCAGGGAAGATACAGGGAACAAAAAAGTTTCTGTGGGGGATCTTACTGGGACTTATGTACGTGGTATTGATGCTCCTCATTACTTTTTTTGTTAAAAAAGGATTTTCAGCAAGCACCCAGACCTTTGTCAGAACGCTGATCTTCTGTGTCGGCGGAGGTATGATCGGTGGAATGATTTCCTGAAAAAATTAACACTATAAATAAGAAAAATATTGACGGGAAAAAAGAGAGATGTTAGGATAAAAAACCGAGGAATACTAAGGAAAAGAGGGAAAACGAATGAAAAAACTCAAACAGATTTGGAACTTTTTTACAACCTATGAAAAAGTATGGTTTTTCAGCATTTTAATTTTGTCAGTGATCTTTGCATTTGTATTTCCAGAAGAAGACATGAACGGTGTCAACGGAAAACTGATCATGGCATTGTATCTTTTGGATATTTTCTTAAATGTTTTATGCGAACTTTTGATTTCCAAACAAAGCAAATGGAATTTTATCGTTTCAGTCTTTGTAGAATTGGCGGAGATTGCAACATTGGTAGTTCTTGCAGCAAGATTTGCAACTATGGCAGTGACCCTGTTCTTCTGGCTGCCGATCGATATCATCAGTTTTATCGTATGGAATAAACACCCGGATTCTGAAGAAGATGAACTGACGGTTGTTAAGAAACTTAGCGGCGTTGCTGCATTTCTTGTGATTACCGGAATCGTAGTTTGGACCGTGGTCGTGGGATACTTCCTTTCAGGACTTGACATTACCACAGATCTTTTCGGCGGAAATCAGACACTTGAAAATGTGGTATGTTACTTAGATGCCTGTGCTTCGGCAGTCGGTATCGCCAATGGTTTATTCATTCTGCTGCGCTACAGAGAACAGTGGATTGCCTGGTATATCTGTGCCTTTCTGGAAACGATCATCAATATCCTGGCAGGACAGTGGGTTCTTTTGATCTTAAAGGCAGGTTACTTTACAAACACCACCTACGGATATATCAAATGGACCAAATACATCAAAAACCATACAGCCGCAAAGGTGGAAGAAAAACAATAAAAAACGACGGGCATGAGGCGCCTTTGCCGATGCCCGTTTTTTCATAGATATAGGAAAATGGAGGATTCTCGTGAAAAAATGGTTTGTAGCTGCAAAAAAGGCAGATTTTACGGAAATTGGACAAAAATTTCATATTACACCGATGACGGCAAGGATCATTCGAAATCGTGATGTGATCGGTGAGGAACAGATCCGCAGATATCTGCAGGGCGGGATCGAAGATCTTTATTCGCCTTGGGAACTTTTAGGGATGAAAGAAGGAATTTCCCTTCTGAGACAGGCCGTTGACAATGGGGAGAAGATTCGTGTGATCGGAGATTACGACATAGATGGTGTGTGTGCTACCTACATTTTGTTGACAGGGTTCAAAAAAATTGGTGCTCATGTGGATACGGTCATTCCGGATCGGATCAAAGACGGCTACGGGATCAATGAACAGCTCATTGACGGTGCAAAAAGAGACGGGATCCAGCTGATCGTTACCTGTGATAATGGAATTGCTGCATCATCTCAGATCGCATATGCGAAGGAACTGGGGATGAAAGTGCTGGTGACTGATCATCATGAAGTACCTTTTGAGGAAACTGATTATGGGAGAAAGGAAAAGCTGCCTCCGGCAGATGTGATCATCAATCCAAAACAGGCGGAATGCACTTATCCATGGAAAGGTTTGTGCGGTGGTGCGGTAGCGTGGAAGCTGGTAGCAGCATTGTACGAGACTTACGGGATTCCCATGGAGGAAGCGTACCGTTTGCTGGAATTTGCGGCAATCGCAACCGTAGGCGATATCATGGAGCTTCAGGAGGAAAACCGCATTATTGTAAAAGAAGGTCTGAAGCGGATTCATTGTACAAAAAATCAGGGACTTCGTTCGCTGATCGAGGTCAACGGACTGGAAAAAGAAACCATCGGCGCATATCATATCGGCTTTGTGCTGGGACCATGCATCAATGCCGGGGGAAGACTGGATACGGCAAAACGTGCGCTGGAGCTTTTTGATGCGTCTGATAAGGAAACTGCTGACCGGTTGGCAGGAGATTTAAAAGCACTTAATGACAGCCGGAAGGAGCTGACGAAGGATGGAGTAGAGGAAGCCATTCGTCAGGTGCAGGAAACAGGCCGACGCAAAGAGCGGGTACTGGTCATTTATCTGCCGGATTGTCACGAAAGCATTGCCGGAATCATTGCCGGGAAGGTAAAGGAGCGGTTTTACCGTCCGGTCATTGTGCTGACAGATGCGGAAGAAGGCATCAAAGGCTCTGCCAGATCTATTCCGGGCTACAATATGTTTGAAGAATTAAGTAAGGTCGCAGACCTGTTTACAAAATTTGGAGGTCATCCGATGGCAGCAGGAATGTCTCTGCCAAAGGAAAATCTGGAAAAGCTCCGCCGACAGCTGAACGAAAACTGTACGCTGACAGACGATGATCTGGTGGAACGGCTGAGCATTGACATTGCCATGCCGATCCAGTACGTCAGCGAGGAATTTATTGAAGAATTAAAGATTTTAGAGCCTTTTGGAAATGGGAACGGAAAGCCGCTGTTTGCAGAACGCAGCTTCCATGTGTTACAAAGCCAGATTCTTGGTAAAAATAGAAATACCGTAAAGCTTTATGGAGCCAATGATGCGGGCTGTCATATGGAAGGGCTGTATTTTGGAAATCCGGAGGAGCTTCTTGCGTTGCTGGAAAAAAAGAATCCGATTTCCATTACCTATTATCCGGCGGTCAATGAATTCCGTGGAAGAAAAACACTCCAGCTGATGATCCAGGATTTTCAGTAATCCTGGGGGATTTTTGAAGGAAACCCCGCAGAAATGAGAAGTTGCAGTGTAGTAAAAGAAGTGATATAATACTTAGATAATTTTGGGCAGAAGAAGGAGACGAGCCATGAAAAAGGTAGAAGATTATGTAGTAAGCATTCCGGATTTCCCGGAACCGGGGATTATTTTCAGAGATGTAACCAGCGTACTTCAGGACGCAGAAGGGTTACAGCTTGCAGTAAATGAAATGCAGAAGCTTCTTGAAGGAGTGGATTTTGATGTGATCGCAGGAACGGAATCCAGAGGATTTATTTTCGGTATGCCGATCGCCTACAATCTGAAAAAGCCTTTCGTGCTTGTCCGTAAAAAAGGAAAGCTTCCGAGAGAGACCGTAGAAATGTCATATGATCTGGAATACGGAAGCGCTACCATTGAAATGCATAAAGATGCCATTAAACCGGGACAGAAGGTTGTTTTAGTAGACGACCTGATCGCAACCGGCGGCACCATCGAAGCAGCTGCAAAGCTGGTAGAACAGCTTGGCGGTGAAGTTGTAAAGATTATTTTCCTCATGGAGCTTGCCGGTCTGGAAGGAAGAAAAAAACTGGCAAACTACGATGTAGGAAGCGTAATTTGCTACGAAGGCAAATAAGGAGAATCTTTAGGGGAGTACTTTATGGAAGAAGTAACGAAAGTGAATGAACAGGAAAAGGAAATAAAGAGAATGGAGGACTTTACCAGTCCGGAGGTTCTGTATGATGCGCTGATCAAGGCAGTATCTAAGTATCACCCGTCAGCAGATAACTCCATGATCGAGAAGGCCTATCACATTGCGAAAGAGGCTCATGAGGGACAAGTGCGCAAATCCGGCGAGCCTTATATCATTCACCCGTTATGCGTAGCGATCATTCTGGCAGATCTGGAGCTGGATAAGGAAACCATTGTTGCGGGAATCCTTCATGATGTTGTAGAAGATACGGTCATGACCAATGAGGAGATCCGCAAAGAGTTTGGTTCGGAAGTGGAGCTTCTGGTCGATGGCGTTACCAAGCTGGGACAGCTGTCCTATTCTCACGATAAAGTAGACGAGCAGGCGGAGAATCTGCGTAAAATGTTCCTTGCCATGGCAAAGGATATCCGTGTGATCATGATCAAGCTTGCCGACAGACTCCACAATATGCGTACGCTGCAGTATATGCGGCCGGAAAAGCAGAAGGAAAAGGCAAGAGAGACCATGGACATTTATGCGCCGCTGGCACAGCGTCTTGGTATTTCCAAAGTGAAGATCGAGTTGGATGACCTTTCCTTAAAATATCTGCAGCCGGACGTTTACTATTCTCTGGTAGAGCAGATTTCTGATAAAAAGAGTACGAGAGAAAAATTTATACAGCAGATCGTCGCAGAGGTAAAAGAGCATATTGAAAATGCAGGCATCAAGGCAAGAGTTGATGGCCGTGTAAAGCATTTTTTCAGTATTTATAAAAAAATGGTCAATCAGGATAAAACACTGGATCAGATCTACGATCTGTTTGCGGTCCGGATCCTGGTGGACAATGTGCAGGACTGCTATGCGGCTCTTGGTGCGATCCACGAAATGTATAAGCCGATTCCGGGGCGTTTTAAGGATTATATTGCCATGCCGAAGCCGAATATGTACCAGTCTTTGCATACAACGCTGATTGGACCGAACGGTACGCCGTTTGAGATCCAGATCCGTACCTACGAAATGCATAAAACAGCAGAGTACGGTATTGCAGCGCATTGGAAATATAAGGAATCCGGCGGAAGCAAGGAAAAGAATGTGGAAAACCGGGCAGAAGCGAAGCTGACCTGGCTTCGTCAGATTCTGGAATGGCAGAAGGACGAATCTGACAACCGGGAATTTATGAGTCTTTTAAAGAGTGACCTGGATCTGTTTTCAGAGAGCGTTTACTGCTTTACACCGTCCGGTGATGTAAAGAATCTTCCAAACGGTTCCACACCGATCGACTTCGCCTACAGCATTCACAGCGCTGTGGGAAATAAAATGATTGGTGCCCGGGTAAACGGAAAACTGGTTCCCATCGATTACCGGATCCAGAACGGCGACCGGATCGAGGTACTGACCTCTCAGAATTCCAAGGGACCAAGCCGTGACTGGCTTGCCATTGTAAAATCTACTCAGGCAAGAAACAAGATCAACCAGTGGTTTAAATCGGAATTTAAAGAGGGAAATATCGTTAAGGGAAAAGATATGGTTTCCCAGTACTGCAAGATGAAAAGTATTACCCCGACAGACATTATGAAACCGGAATACCAGGAAAAGGTCATGAGAAAATACGGTTTTCGTGATTGGGAGTCGGTGCTTGCAGCCATCGGACACGGTGGACTGAAGGAAGGTCAGGTGGTTAACCGCCTTCTGGAGGAATACGAAAAAGTAAATCGAAAGAACATTACCGATGAAAAGGTATTGGAAAATATCATTGAAACAGGCAAGGATCAGAAAATGAAGCTGACCAAGTCCAAAAGCGGGATCGTTGTTAAGGGCATTGATGACGTTGCCGTGCGTTTTTCCCGCTGCTGTAATCCGGTGCCGGGAGACGAGATCGTCGGCTTTGTGACCCGCGGACGAGGAATCTCCATTCATCGTACGGACTGTGTCAATGTGGTGAATATGAATGAAACCGAAAGAATGCGTATGATCGATGCAGAATGGCAGGGATTTGCGGCAGGAAACGGTGAAAAATATATTACCGAGATCACTATTTATGCAAATAACCGTACAGGACTTCTGGTTGATCTTTCCAAGATCTTTACAGAGCGGGGAATTGACCTTTCAAGCATCAATTCCCGGGTAAGCAAGCAGGGAACAGCGACCATTTCTGTAAGCTTTGAAATTTCAGGAACAGAAGAACTGAACCGGATCATCGAAAAGATCCGACAGATTGACAGCATCATTGATATTGAGCGTGCTGCAACGTAAGAAAAGGAGAGAACACATTGATTCGAGTAGAATTTCTGGTGGTAGGACCTGTTTCAACCAACTGTTATATTTTGATCAATGATCAACAAAAAGAGGCAGTCATCGTGGATCCGGGAGATCAGGCGGATCGGATCAAAGAGAGAATCTTAAAAGAAGGCGTAAAGCCGACAGCGATCCTTTTGACCCATGGTCACTTTGACCATATGATGGCGGCCGAAGAACTACGCAGAGAATATCAGGTGGCAGTATATGCCTGCGCGAAGGAAAGACCGCTGCTAAATGATGCGTCCTGGAATCTTGCCCAAGGATTTATCGGT
Organism: uncultured Lachnoclostridium sp.; assembly: GCA_964580255.1. Taxonomy (GTDB): domain Bacteria; phylum Bacillota; class Clostridia; order Lachnospirales; family Lachnospiraceae; genus HGM12587. Next base: position 8,505 of record CAZOJX010000079.1, read on the forward strand.
TCCAATCATACGATGGACGCTGATGTTTACTGTCGGGAAGGTGATGAATTTTATCTGGCAGGCTGCCATATCCGGGTGCTGGAAACTCCGGGTCATACACCGGGCGGCTGCTGTTACTATGTTGCTTCGGAGAACCTTGTGTTTACCGGAGATAC
>CAZOJX010000080.1:0-8571 GCA_964580255.1 uncultured Lachnoclostridium sp.
CTTGTATCTGATTTTCACATTCAAATAATAATTGAATAGTGAATGGTTCTCTTTTATAAATTTTTGCTTTATTTTGTTTTAATAACTTCCTTGCCTTTGCTTCTTTGCAAGGCATTAAAGGTTTTCCTTCAATATTTAATACATATACCATGTCTTTAAGACCTCCTATATGTTAGAGTAATGTAGCCTTAGACAATGTTATATAAGGTTTTGTATAAGCAACACCGTTCCTACCACTCAGAACTGTTTAATCACTTACCTTAGAGCAGTGGACTAGGCTAAATATCCACTGGTAACTATATATTCTTATATAACGTAGTTCTTAAAGAACTTAGTCTAGTCAACTAGTGGCTTTTGCAAGCCACGTACCTTTAGATGCGTGGTAGTTGACGATTATTTCTCCTTTTGTTCCATTTTGTTTTTGTTGGTATATAAGAGAGTCGGAGACATCCAACTCTCTAACGTGTAGTCCTAAGACATCCACAGCAATTGCAAAAATACACAGAACCGCTAAGATTAGTAGCGATGGAATCTATTGGCTATTTAGCTCCATTCCGAGACTTAAATAGTCATATGTTTACCAACATGAGCATTAAAGTTCGCATTTATGGCTGCGTGCACCACCTACAATTTATATTCTCGCTAAGTAGGATAGAAGCGATAAATCTCTGTTCTGTGTTTTAATATTTTTAGTTGTACACTAAGGTAGTACCTCTCCATATATTTTTGCCACATATAAAGCCTGTGGCAAGGCATTGTAATGTATCAACGTTGTCCATATTTATATCCCGTATTGGAATCATAACGGTGAAGGTACTTGCGACATCTCAGCTTTCTCCTTCATTAGTTCTCTTTTCAGACCTTGAAAAAAGCCTTATTTTTCAAGGTTTTTTCAAGGTAAAAATCGCTGAATGTATCAAAAAACTCATAGTTTTTCGTGAAAACATTGCAAAAAACACTTCGGATTGACTTCAAAAAGAACTTTTAAAAGCAATGATTTATTAGAGTTAAGGTTGGTTTTTAGCATTTTATTGCGAGTTACATCAGGCGTTATCATAAAAGCCCTATCAATCAACCATGACATTAATCCAATGTAATTACTTGAAATGGTTATACTGCGTATATTGCTTACCAATTCTTCAAAATCGCTTCTCAATAATAAATAGTCATTTTCGCTATCATGACCGTAAGAATCTTTTTTTGCATTCTGCTCATACAGTTGCAAAGAATATTTACCTATCAGTTCTTCAACCTTTTTACAAGTTCTTCTATTTACGGTTAATTCATTTTTAATAAAAAAACTTGACATTTGTAATGTAGAAGTAGAAGGTTTATACTCTCTAAAATTTAAGCTGTACAAATAATTCATAGGACAAATTAAATCTTTATTAATATTGCTTTTATTAAACCCGCTTTTTATTATCTGCCAAAATAAAGGATATTTATAAGTTTTTATGTTCATATCTTTTTTAATACGTTTTATTTCCTCTGTTAAATCAATATCAAATCTGCGTTTTGCGTTATCGATTGCACATTGAGCCAAAACACTTAAAATACAAACATAATTACTAAATTTCTCATCTTCAAAATTACATTCGTATGTTTGGGCAATTTGAGCTAAATTGCTAGATTCTCCAATATCTGTTTGAGATTTCGCAAGATTATTATCAATTAATGCATAGTCATCCATTGTGTTGTGATACTTATTTGTCTCTTTTGGAATATTATTCACAATAGTTTGACAATTAAGATAACATTTTCTTGCATGTTCTACTATATCTTCCTGATTGGTAACATATTGGAAGTCTGAATCTTGATCTGCCCCATTATTTCTATCTTGAAAATCTGTTCCAATCATATTAACTGCAAGTATTTGTTTTCCAAAATTAAAATATTTCTTGAAACGTTCGTCATAAATATTATGCATATAAGAAAGGTTATATTTACCATTGAACGGGCTTCTAAAACCTGCTAAATATTCTCCGTCATCAAATCTCTCTGTATAACACTGAATAGTATTTTTTTCAAAACAAAATGTATTATCACTATCAACAATATCTTGATTGCCTGTTGCACCATATAACAGCATTGCATAAGGGGAACCTACAATTGTTAAATTATCTGCGTTTTGTATAATTTTTCCACATTTCATATTTAAAATATATGTTTTTATGATAGTTTTCTTTCTATCTCTAAAATACTTGCTTCTAACAAAATCTGGATTATGTTCGCATAATGCAACTAATACATCATAATCATTTGAAAAGTTACTATTCTTACGAAGATATTCTAAAAAAACTTCATCGTTTGTTTTTAAATCTACAACATAATCGTAACTTTTCTTGACGACATTTTTCATAATATCCACATCAAGTGAATTAACCATTTGATAACTCATTTTTTGTACTGAACCCAATTTACTTGGATGAGCAGTTTTTACAATTCCAAACATACAGTTATTTTCATATACCTTTTCGCACCAATAATCGTATGAAACTCCAAATTTCAACCATTTTACAGCGTTATCTGTTGTAATTAATTCAATGTCTTTTACATAATGTTCATTTCCAAACATATCTTTAACGGTGGCAGAGTAGTAGTTGTCGCCAAAATAATCTTTGAAAAATTTCTGGATATTTGTGTTGAAAGCAGCCATCTTGCAAAAATGATGTCTTAACAAAATATACCCGCTTCCCCAATCCGGGAAAATACTACTGTCTATTAAAGCCTGTCCATCAAATAAAGTATTTTTTAATTCGTAATCATTTATACGTTTTGCAAAACAGTGCTTATTTTCATCCGTTTCAACACTTATCACATTTGTCTTAAAGAATCTATCTACGTCTTTTAGTATTAAAATGTTTTTGGGATTAATTTTAATTCTTCCGACTATTCCACTGGCAACAAGCGGAGCATAGGCACTCAATTCGACAATCATTGGATTTTCTTCATTCGGTTCAATACCCATATATAAAAACTTACGAGCCTTTTTGTATAATTTATCTCTAATGAACATGCATGAACCTTTTTTTGCTTTGCCTGTACTTCTAAACAACATTTTATAATGAATTGTCTCTTTTTTCTTTATGTTACCATTTCTGTCACGAGTAATATATTCAACATCAACACCATTGTTGTAATATAACTTTCTGATTTCTTCATTTGATAATTCTTGATATTTTTTTCTGTTATTATGTGCTTCATCCAATAAAGCAGAAATTTTTTCTCGTTTGTTCTTTGTCTTGTCTATCAAATGTTTGTCATTCCGTATATTTGCAACTCTATACTCTTTTTTTGCATTACTAGCAACTTTACGAAGATGAGTGAGTTCTTTTTCATAAGAACGTGATCCAAAATTAAATTCCAAACATATAATGTCTCTAGTCGATTCATCTTTCCAAACCTTCATCCCATTCTCTTTTAAAAAATCACAAAACAAACTATTTGTAAACATAGCGTCCTTATATTCATAATGATCACGTACTCCATTATTATATTCGAATAGGGTACTAGCCTCTATGTTTTTTATTTTTAAACCGTATTCGCTGATATCTGTCACCACCTATTCAGTTAGTAAATTATATAAGTCGTCAAAAGTGGATAGTGGTATATTTTTCCCATATTCATCTTTAACAAATCCTTCTTTATATTTTTTTCCAAAATCTAATTCAAAACAGAAGTAGCTAATCCATTCATTAATATCCTTTTCTCCAAAAATCTTATGTAAAAGCTTAATAGTAGTATCAATACAATCTGGTTGATATATATATCCGTCAGCTCCATTTTTAGAAAAATAATTATTTAAACCTTCTTGATACTTATAAGTTTTTTTAACGTTTTCCATAATTTCATTAAAATATTCTCTTGTAATTATTTCTTTAATAATCAAATACATTCTCCTCTCTAAGCCCTTGAAAATTTTCTATTTTGTGTTTATTCCGTTATATGCCAATCTTTATCCATCCACCGAATATTGGTCATCCTCACATTCCATAAGCTTCACCTCATATCCCAAAAACGCAACCATATCTTTTATGGTCGGGCAATCCAAATGTATAAACTCGCCATCATCATTCTCAACATATTCATCGCCATCATAAATTCCTTCGCCGCAAATAGAGCAGTAATGAGTAAATTTTGGTTCAGATGCGTTAGGACATGAACTGGGATGCCCAATTGTCCAATAACAATATTCGCAAGGCATTATTTTTTACCTAAACTTTCCCTTTCAAAAATTTCGTTAGCAGTATCAAAACATTTCAAATAGTAATCAAATCTTTGAATGTAATAATCAAAAAATCCTTCAGATAGAAGATTGGAAACGTATTTTAAAATTTCTTTATTAATTGTTTTATAATCCGCCTCAAACTGCACAGATTCTGCTTTTTCAATTAAATCCCACTTTTCAACGGTATTTTCTTTTAAACGAAATTCAACATTGTAATTGTTTGCTTCACTATTCCAAATCTTAATTGCAATGACTGTATATCCATTATGTAAATCAATGGTTAAAATATCTCTGCACCCTTTATATGTTTCATATACTAATTTTTTATAATTCATATTTTTATCCTCCTGTTTTAAACCTCAATATTTCTTGACTTTATATTCGTCTCGCATTGTCTATCAAAACGCCAATCAGATGCTATTCTTCTTGCAATAGACGATTCTTTCTGTACTTTCCCACAATAATTAGTATCAAAATCTGAAAAATTAATAATCCCTCCAAATGTATTGTGGTCAATATAGCTTTTAGTCTTGTTATTTCCTGTTTCTGTCATAAATAAAAAAAATCTCCTTTCAGTTTATAAAAATTTTTAAGTTTTTCTTCAAAATAGATTGTTTAATAGCTATATACTAATATTCTCTGTTTACTGAGAAATTTATATGAAATGTTGTGAGATAAAGTTGATGAGATTTTTGATATGTTTAATTGAATCTGTAATTCCCATTTTTAGTTGGATAGAATTCGTTGACTTCGTAAATTTTTAACATTTTATCTAAAGCCCATTCAATTTCTTGTTTATATCCCTCTTTATTTAATACATATATATTTGGAACATTCTTTGGTGGTTTTGATTTGTCTGGTTGTATGCTGCCCACTTCTTTTTTTATAAGTAAAGCATCATGTGTTTCTGATGAATTAGTTAAGTATTCAATAGATTGATTGATAGTATCTTTCGACATGGCTAATTCTTTTGCCATACTTTCAATACTTTTAAAAAAAGCTTCTGGAATATCTTTTGGATTGCTGCATTCAGAATCATTGTCTTGCTTTCTACGACAACCTATGTATGAATTGATATAAAGAAATGCCATTAATATATTCTCTTTGTTTAATGAGCTATCTGCCATCATAATTGTATCAAATTGAGAAGTTGTGATTTTTGTGAACTTGTCAGAATAATCAAAGTTTTCAGGAATGATTTTAATTTCAATCCCTGTATCATAAGATAAAGAATCTAAATCTTGCTTGACTTCAATCATTTTGTTATTAATCATGTACTCCAAAACGTCTAAAATCTCATAGACAGCTTTTGGTTTGTTTTTATTTGTTTTATAACCATAAAAATTTAAAACTTTACGAATTGTTATCCAACTGTAATCCTCATATGATCTATATTTGTCAATGAGAATATAAGTGATGTAGAATTTTCTACTAACTCCAAACTTAGTTTTTATATTTCCTTGGATGTATTCATTTGGAAATCTAGTAAAATATTCTGTTTTCATTTTCGAATTGATAATAATTCATCCCTCCTTTTATTGTACGAGCGTTCGGTAAACAAGGTTCAGACCTTGTTTGTTTTTCTAAAATTGAAATTTTGACAAGGTTCAGACCTTGTTTGCCGAACTGAATTAAGATATACACCTATTTAATAAGACAGACATATTACTCGCAATTAAAAATTGCTTCGTTAAAAATAATTCTTATTTATCTATTAGACATTTGCATTTGAATTTTACATATTTAATTTTTCTCTCAATGAATTCACTGGTGTATCAAATATAGTCATATGCTTAGTTGATGTAATAGGATCTGATTCTGATGCAATTTTGTATTTAATCAAGTTACTATTTACAATTCCTTCAATCATATCTCTGTATTTAGGTACAAATTCATATGGTTCTAATGGATAACAAGAATTAAGATTATTTTCGTAACAATAATCAGCTTGTATCTGTTGAGTGTCCACATTGTATATATTCTCTATTTCCCAAAGAATGTTCTTATATAATTGACCTCTTGTGATGTCGAAGTAATCTTCTAATAATTTGTATTTAGGCTGCATTTTAGCAAACCAAGGATTATATGGTTTCTTATATTTATTGTCTGGTAGTTCTTGTAGCGTTTGATTTTGTGTTTCTTCTAATTTATTTATCTTTTCATATATTGGTGTTAATGCTAAATTCATTGCATTTGTAATGGATTCTGCTAATAACTCTGTGTTTATATCATTGATATTTGTTTTGTCTACGAATACAGAAGCTAATACATCTGCACATTTGTCTTGGTATAATTCAAGTTTTGATGCTAATTCAGGTTGAGTTTGTTTCATTTTTGGTGTAATAGATAATTTGGCTAAAGCCAATGGTAATTTTCTTTGTGAAATACAATATGTTTCTTTTTCATCAAATAGGGTGGTGTCATTTTTCGCACCTACCCTTTGTGTAGGTATGACAAAATTTTGTACGCCCTTAGAAATAACAATGTCATTAATCCATTTGTCACGTCTTCTTTTTATTTGGTCTTTATCTGTAAATCCAATTCCTCTAAGAATTGAATTGATAGAAGTGTAGATTTCACCAGTTGCATTATCTTTCAATGCAATAAGTTCATCTCCATAAAAATTGAAATTTATTACTTGTAAAGCTGTGTTTGAATTATTCATATGTAAATTCTCCTAAAAGTTTTTTGTTGATGTATTATTCTCTGTTGATAATTTGATTTGTGTTAAAAATTGGTGAATTCAATTTTGAAGTGGCTAAATTCTGAATGCTAATTGTTCCTAATACTTATTTCTCTTTTTGATTTGCATTTATTCAGAAATATTTACTTCAAAATTTTTCTTCTCTATTTAATAGAAGAGTGGTGGTATTATTAGACACTTATTCCATATGGTTTAAAAGTACCCCTATGCTGTTATTTCTCTTTTTATATTGTTATAGGTCTTCATAAGTATGAAAAGGTGTAAAAAGGTCTTTTAAAGTTAAAAAAGTTAAATATTGGATTAAATTGCATCTGAGAGAAAAATTAGCGACTTTTATTTTTAGACGATACTTTTCTCATAGAAATGTTTAAGATTGAAATTTGAGTCGATTTTCGTTGATTTAGTCCTTATTTGCCATATAAAGAATTTATGGGAGACGGTGTGGGAGAGTAGGTGGCTGCTTATAGACATAAAAATAAGACAGATAGTTTTTACCTGTCTTATGATTATATGTTTATGTAATTATAATTATTGTGACAACCAATTACTTTCTGGTTTTGCTATGAGTCTTGCGTTATTATATGCCATATCAAGTGTCAAACATGTATGACCTTGATAGCAAGTATCTTTTTTTGTAACAGCAATTGCTATATCTGGTTTATTATCAGACATCAAACATAATGGCAATAATAATTGTATTTTCCCATCATAATATTGAGGAATCGCTAATTTGTAATTAGAAGATACACGTTTCTTCATTGTATCAATTGCACCATTAAGTATGTTAACCATATTATTACTACTTAAAAATTCTTTTGGGAGTCTGTTTTTATTTCTTTCATCATCAAGAATATGTTTATATTGAACATCAATCGAATAGTGCCAATCAAAAAGTAATAATTCTGGTTTCGCAAAATAATTTGCTCTTTCAGGTCTTTCCATTATACCAATTGCACTTAATTCATATGCTGTAGGGAAAGATATGTCCTTACCTGACTGATAAGCATAAATTGGCTCATAATATTTTGTAAACAAACCAGTATTAAATAAAGCATAATCTTGTCCAATTGAAATTTTCTTTTCAGTAGTAAGCTTGTCATAAGTTTTAACAAGATAATTAGCGAGTATCCCATTATTAGGATATGTGTTATTTGACCAATTTTCTGTATCTGCAATCTGAGATAGTTGTTCAGTGTAATTTTTCCAGTTTACTTGAAAGTATGCCATATGTCTTAGTCCTTCCGTATTTAATAATATAGGCATAAGTATATCATGTTTTTCAGATTGATGAAAGATACCATCTGGCAGATCATATAATTTAGTTGGATAACATTCATATTCTGGCAACCATTTTGGAATGCAATATCCTGATATTTTAGTCTTTGCAATATTATAAGCTTCTTGTGGTGTGTTGGCATTTACGGCATAAATATAATCATATGTTTTATGCGTATATGGTGCTGTTGTTGGTATTAAATAAGTATTCATAATAAAAAATCTCCTTTTCATAAATGTAATTATTTTGGGTTTATATGCTTATAATAATTATTCTCTTATTGATAGGAGATTATGTTACATAGTTGACAGAACAAATCAGAACAAATAAATTTAATAAATTCTGATTTGAGATTCTGATTAC
>CAZOJX010000081.1:0-8369 GCA_964580255.1 uncultured Lachnoclostridium sp.
GGTGTGTACTGATTCATCAAACTTAAATAAATCTGATCCCCATAGGTTTCGTAAAGGTACTGAACCACTGCTTTCGAGTCTTTGATCCCCCCCGGCAGCATCAAATGCCGCACAATGATCCCTTTTTTCATGATTCCCCTATGGTCAAACTCTGCCTTTGGCTGCTGACGAACCATTTCTGCCAGTGCAGCCCGAGCAACCGTTGGATAATCTTCCGCATGGGAATATTTCTTTGCACGAACCGGATCCATATATTTAAAATCCGGAAGATAGATATCCACAAGCCCTTCCAAAAGCTGCAGAGTTTCCACCGATTCATAACCTCCGCAGTTATAAACCACCGGGATCTTCAGCCCCTGCTTCTTTGCTTCTTCTAATGCCTCGATTACCTGAGGCACATAATGGGTCGCTGTCACCAAGTTGATATTATTGGCTTTCTGTTCCTGAAGTTCTAAAAAGATCTCCGCAAGCCGTCCCCCGGAGATTTCCTTCCCCTGTTCTGCTCTTGCAATGCGATAATTCTGGCAGAACACACACCGCAGATTGCAGCCGGTAAAGAAAACAGCCCCGCTTCCTTCTTCACCGGAAATACAGGGCTCCTCCCAAAAATGAAGTGCAGCCCTTGCCACCCGCAAGGTGTTTTTCACACCGCAATATCCCGTTGTCTGTTCACGATCCGTCAGGCACTGCCGCGGACAAAGACTGCATCTTCGATTCATATTCATTTTCCGGTCATTGGATACCGGTTACCTCACATAATTTTGTTCCTTCTAAATAGGTGATCGACAGAACATCATTTACATCATAGGTAATGATCTCCGGGAATACATTGACATCCACATCATAGATGCCCTCTTTTCCGCTGAATGTCACATAATAATGAGAATTTCCGTCAATGACCACCGGAGCGATCTTCTCGATCACTGCTTTTACTTCCTGCTCTGTACTTCCATCAGAAGCAAAGATTCCATTCTGTTTTAACAATGTCTGATAATCCTTCACACACTCTGCCACCGTATCTCCGATAGCTACATTCTGATATTTGGAAATGTTGACCATGGCATACATTTTTACCAGACCTGCACCATCCTTTAACGCCATAAAATAAGTCGGTTCCCCGGTTACATTCAAAAGCAGCGGGAAGGTTGCCGTATATCCCAAATGCTGTACCTGTCCCTGAGCAGAATCCATTGCGGAATATTCCTCTGCACCCGGACATGCATAATAACGGCTTTCCATGGTTCTTTGATTCATCAGAACAAAGCCCACATTGGATTCATCACCGGATACGGAAGTCACTCCGGTATATACCCACACATCATCATCTTTTACAATATAATTGTAGCCTTCTGTGGTCATCAGACAGCCTTTCTGACTTAACAGACTGTTTATATAACCATTTTTCAGCACACCATAGTAATCATACAGCTGAATCAAAAGCTCTGCGGAATACACATGGTCGATCCACTGCGGCACATCATCAATGTCATAGCAGACCGTTTCTCCGGTCACCGCATTACAAAGCACAACCTTTCCAATGGTCTGACCGCCGAAAAGCCCTACATTAAACTGTTTTACCGGACAGATCCAGTACGGGGTTCCTTCCTCATCGATTTCAAAGCTCAGCTGATCAAAAATATAGGTTGGATAATGAAATCTGAGATGCCGGTAAATATTCCGGTTAAAATATTCCGCAGGAGAATATTTGATATACTGCCCTTCCGGAAGACGAACGCATTCCGTTTCCTGGGTTGCCATATCGATCATAATATATGCCGGAATTCCCTCCGCCTGATTAGTGATCCATTTGATCGGACTTGCATACACCAACGGGGAAACTCTGACTGGTTTATCCTGGTAGTTGATCTGGGTATAAAGAGGACTCACCTCAAACTGAGAAACCATATCTACCATCGTACCCATCTTTCGATTGCCCAAAAGACTGGCGGAATCCTTATCCAGCAGAGGAACACTTGTAAAATCCGTCGGTTCGATCTCACTTGCAAAATCGCCTTCCTCTACAGTCATCAGCTGCTGGTATTTCTTTGCATTGATGATCTCTGAGGACAGTAAGCTTCCCACCAGAAACACTGCTGTGGCTGCGATTACAGTCCCCAGCAGCAGTCGGATCAGCTTGCTCTCTCCAAGATCGGTTAATTCTTCCTTTCCTTTTATGAGCTTATAAAATACCGCCACTGCTGTAACAGCTGCCAACGCACCGATCAGGAAAAACCAAAAACCGGAGGAATGAATATTCAATGCAGGAAGCGTCACATAATAATATGCACCTGCTGCAATGAGTGCTGCCGCCAAAGCCGCGATTTTTAAGATCTTTTTCATGCTTTTTCACCTTCTTCGGAAAATCTCAAGATCATATTGTTCCAATGCGCTCCCCCATGAGTGGAAGAAGATGCACCATCGTATTCAAAACCGAGACTTTCGTAAAATGCTATTTTTTCTGCCTTACATGTTAAGAGGATTCCCTTTTTTCCTCTTTTTCTTGCCTGTTCTTTGAAATGTTCCATCAGACTTCTTCCGATTCCCTGATGCTGATACTCCGGTAATACCGCAAGTCCGAACACTGTCTGCCACGGACCGTCCGGTTCGTGAAGTGAAGTATTGTAATACAGCGCATCGATCAGTCTTTCACTGCTTGTTACACAACCATTGATGTGCCCTACCAGTTTCCCATCTATTTCTGCAACCAAAAAGCATTCCGGAAATGCCATAAAACGCTCAAAAAAGCTTTTTAATGTTGCTGCCTCCGCAACCGGAAAACACTTTTCTTCTATGTCTGCCACTTTTGCCACATCATCAGGACCTGCCTGTCTGATGATCAATTTTTCTTCGTTCATAAGGTCCCTCCTAAAATCATGTTCTTTTTTCGTGTATGAGTATAACACAAAAGGGCAGTCTTTTGACCACCCTTTCCTAAAATTTTACAAATATTCATGAAATCTTAAAAAATTGCTCCCAATGCACCGAGCACACCAGTACTTGCCGCACCCATGATGATTCCGGCCAAAAGCACACCGCCCATACATGCCAGTACGCTGGATTTAAAATCCATATCCAGAATACTTGCTGCAAGTGTTCCTGTCCACGCACCGGTTCCCGGCAGCGGAATTCCTACAAAGAGCAACAGTGCCCATGGAAGTCCTCGTCCTGCTTTCTCCTTCAGCTTTTCTCCGCCCTTATGTCCTTTTTCCAGGCAGAATGTGAAAAACTTTCCGATTACCGGCTTATCGCAGCCCCATTCCAACACTTTTCTTGCAAAAAAGAAAATGATCGGAACCGGAAGCATATTTCCAATAATGCAGACAATGTAAGACTGCAGCAGCGGAAGTCCCATCAGCTGTGATGCTGGAATCGCACCACGAAGCTCGATCAACGGTACCATAGATATAAAAAATATGATCAGATATTTTGTTAACATTTCTTTCTCCTTCAAATCTTAACTTGATTTTATGACGTATCGATGGATAGGATACCCGTTTCTAAGGAAAAAGTCAATAACTCTGCAAAATTTTAACGTTTCTTAAGAACTGCACCTCTTAAGAAATAAACATAGCATCGCCAAAAGAGAAAAATCTGTATTTTTCCTTAACAGCTTCCTCATAAGCTGCCATCACATGTTCCCTTCCTGCTAGTGCAGATACCAGCATCAGAAGTGTAGACTCCGGCAGATGGAAATTGGTGATCAGTGCATCTAAAATTTTGAATTTGTAGCCCGGATAGATAAAAATCTCTGTCCAGCCGCTGCCGGCACGTAAGATTCCGTCCTCTCCTGTAGCTGATTCAATGGTACGGCAGCTGGTGGTTCCCACACAGATCACTCTGCCGCCGTTTTTCTTCGTCTCATTGATGATGGCCGCCTGATCTTCTTCCACCATATAAAATTCCGAATGCATATGATGATCTAAAATATTATCTACCTTTACCGGACGGAAGGTTCCAAGTCCTACATGAAGTGTCACCTGGGCAATCCGGACACCTTTTTCTTTGATCTTTTCCAAAAGCTCCGGTGTAAAATGAAGTCCTGCCGTCGGGGCTGCCGCACTTCCGTCATATTTGGCATAAACGGTCTGGTAACGGTTTTTATCCTCCAGACGATGGGTAATATACGGCGGCAGAGGCATCTGACCTAACTGGTCTAAGATTTCCTCAAAGATTCCTTCGTACTCAAATTTAATGAGGCGGTTTCCTTCTTCCACCACATCAATGACTTCTCCCACCAGAAGTCCGTTTCCAAAGCTGATTCTTGCACCCGGACGTGCTTTTTTCCCCGGCTTTACAAGGGTTTCCCACACATTATCCTCTTTTCTTTTTAAAAGAAGCACTTCAATACCTGCGCCGGTTCCTTCCTTTTCACCCATGAGACGGGCTGGAATCACCTTTGTGTTATTTAATACCAGACAATCTCCCGGATTTAAATAATCTACAATATCACGAAAAACGTGGTGCGAAAACGCACCACTGTTTTTATCGAGAGTTAACAGTCTTGAGGAAGACCGATCCTCCAACGGATCCTGTGCAATCAATTCCTCCGGCAGATCATAATAAAACTCTTTTATATTCATAAATCTGAATTCTCCATTATGCTCTCATCTGAGCACCAAACTGTGTTTCTAAGGCATTTAATACTTTTGCGATCACTTCATCAGTCATTGCATCTGTTACGTCCATTTCATTGGAAGCCAGTCTGATGTTAAATGCCATACTCTTTTTGTCTGCACCTAATTTTTCGCTTTCAAAAAGGTCAAATAAGGTAACTTTGCTGATCAGCGGATCACATGCCTTGATGGTTTCTACGATCGTTCCGCATTCTACTTCTTTTCCGATCAGTACGGAAATATCACGGCTGCTTCCTGCAAAACCTGATTCCGGAATGTATTTGATTCCTTTTTTGAACAGGTCAGCCAGGAGACTGTAATCAATCTCAGCAAGGAAGATTTTGGTATCAGCTTTTTTACCGCCTGCAATATTCATATTGTCAACGATTTCATAGCGAAGCTGTCCGAAATGCCCGATCTTTTCACCCTGGCAGTAAACTTCAGCAGTTCTGCCCGGATGTAAATATGGAACATTGCCTCGTTTATAAGTGAAGCTTAAGTCATTTGCACCTGCAAAGGCTTCCAGAGTTCCTTTCATTGCAAAGAAATCTTCTGCTGCACCGCAGCTTCCCAGGCAGAGCATTTTCTTTTCTACCGGTGCTTCTGTCAATGGAAGTGCCTTTGGAAGATAAACATTGGCGATTTCGAAAAATCTCATTTCTTCGTGGCCGTTTTTAATGTTATTTTCGATGACACGAACCATAGAAGGTGCCATGAGGGTTCTCATAATGCTTAAATTTTCTGTAATTGGATTTAAGAGTTCTACCACCTGACGTTCCTTCGCATCTTCCGGAATCAGGAACTGATCAAATTCACTCTTTGCTGTCATGGCAATGGTCTGGATTTCATAGTAGCCCTGGCTGCACAGATAATTTTTCACTGCCAGTTCTTTTGCCTGATATGCATTCAATCCGCCGCTTGTAACCTTTGCTGCGTCCAGGAATGTCGGAACAACCTTGTCGTAGCCGTATTCACGGATCACTTCTTCCGCAATATCCTGATAGCTTTCCACATCATCACGATATCTTGGAATGGCAAGTGTAAGCACACCGTCCTTTAATTCCACTTCAAACTGAAGGGCTTCCAAAATTTCTACCATATCTTTTTCAGGTACTTCAATTCCCAATACCTGATTTACCTTTGCAGTTTCCACATTGATCACACGTTTTTCTGTGGAAGCACCGCCGGAAACATCAAAATGGCTGGAGCTTACTTTTGCGATACCCAGCTTCTGCACAAGATTCAATGCACGAGCCATACCGCATTCTACAGTATATTCATCAATTCCCTTTTCAAATCTGGAAGCTGCATCTGACTGGATTCCAAGACCTCTTGCAGTCTTACGAACACTGTCTCTTAAGAACTTCGCTGATTCAAAAAGTACTTCTGTTGTTGTTTCTTTGATCTCACTGTTCAGACCGCCCATCACACCTGCAAGGCCGACTGCTTTTACTTTGTCGCAGATCAGAAGGTTATTTTTAGAAAGTACACGTTCTTTTTCGTCTAAAGTTGTCAGTTTTTCTCCGTCTTCTGCTCTTCTGACAACGATGGAAGATCCTTCCAGATCATTCAGGTCGAAGGCATGCATTGGCTGACCGATTTCAACAAGTACATAGTTTGTGATGTCTACCATTGCATTGATGGCATTATGTCCTACTGCGATCAGACGACGTTTCATCCATAACGGTGATTCTGTATATTTTACATCATAAATGTAATGTCCTAAATATCTTGGACAGGTTTCTTTATCAAGCACTTCCACGCTGATAGCATCATTTACGGTGCCGTCTTCTGTATAACTAAGATCCGGTGCTTTGAAAGGTTTTTTCAATGCAGCTGCAACTTCCTTAGCAATACCGATCACAGAATGGCAGTCCGGTCTGTTTGCTGTAATGGAAATATCAAATAAATAATCATCTAATTCCAGATAATCACGCATTTCCATACCAAGCGGTGCATCTTCCGCAAGGATCATAATGCCGTTTACGTCTGCGCCCGGGTACCAGTCTTTATTTAAGTTCATTTCTTCGCCGGAGCAGAGCATACCATAGGAAATCATGTCTACCATTTTTCTCGGCTGAATGTCAAGTCCGCATGGAAGCTTTGCGCCTATCAGCGCTGTCGGAACCTTTGCACCTACGAATACATTGTCTGCACCTGTTAAGATCAGATGATCTTCGCCCATGGCACCGCAGTTTACGTGACAGATCTGTAAATGGGTTCCTTCATATTTTTCCATAGAAGTGATCTGGCCTACTACAACCTTCTCGAGGTTTTCTCCCAGATATTCCACGCCTTCCACTTCGAAGCCTACGGAAAACAGCTTGCTTTCCAGTTCCTTCGGTGTGATATCAATGTCTACATATTCTTTTAACCAACTATATAAAACTTTCATATTTCCCTCCGACTTATGCCTTGAACTGTTTTAAGAATTCAATGTCATTTTCAAACAATTTACCCATGTGGTTGATACCGTATTTTAACATGGCAATACGTTCGATACCGATACCAAATGCCAGTCCGGAATATTCTTCAGGATCCACATTACAGTTTTCCAGAACTTTGTTGTTGACGATACCGCCGCCAAGAACTTCGATCCAGCCGGTTCCTTTACATAAAGAGCAGCCTTTTCCGCCACATTTAAAGCAACTGACATCAACTTCTACAGAAGGCTCTGTAAACGGGAAATAGGACGGACGAAGTCTTGTCTTTACTTCCCCTGAGAATAATGCTTTTACGAACTGGTCAAGCATTCCCTGTAAATCACAAAGGGTAATGTGTTTATCCACCACAAGTCCTTCCATCTGGCTGAACATTGGGGAATGAGTTGCGTCTGAGTCAGAACGGAATACTTTTCCCGGCATCAGCACCTTGATCGGCGGCTTTTTCATATCCATCATACGAATCTGTCCCGGTGAAGTATGGGTTCTTAAAAGGAGTTCCTCAGTTAACCAGAAAGTATCCTGCATATCGCGGGAAGGATGATCCTTTAACACATTCAGTCTTGTAAAGTTGTGATCGTCGTCTTCGATTTCCGGACCGTCAAATACTTCAAAGCCCATTCCTGCAAATACATCAATGATCTCATTTTTAATACAGGTCAGTGGATGAAGGTTTCCTGCACCGGTTCCTTCTGCCGGGAGTGTTACATCCAATGTTTCTGCTTCATAGCGGGCAAGCATTGCTTTCTTTTCAATTTCTGTCTTTTTCGCATCGTAAAGATCCTGTGCAAAGACCTTTACTTCATTGACAGCCTGTCCGTATGCTTTCTTTTCTTCGTTCGGCACCTGTTTGATGCCGCCCATCAATTTCTGAATTTCTCCGCCTTTGCCGAAATATTTTGCCCAGAAATCAGCCAGTGCTTTGGCATCTTCTACCTGTGCAAGTGCTTCCTGGATCTCAGCTTTGATTGCTTCCATGTTCATTTTTCTATCTCCTTTATCAGTGTTTTTACCATTGGTTTACCGATCATTCGAAACGGAAAATAAAAAATCCCCCGTAGTCGAACTACGAGGGACGAATTTACTAATCCGCGGTACCACCCTGATTTTCACATGGAGTCCATGTGAACTCTTATCCTGTGTCATAACGTACACGACCCGTCTTTTCCTACTGAAGAATCCTGTTCAGAAAAGCTGCTCCCGTGTGAATTTCGCAAATCTTTCTTGACCAGAACAGGCTTCCAGCCGATGACCCGTTCTCTCTGGTGGTGTTAAGACCGCTACTGTGCACGATCAAAGCATTTATCACTGCCCA
>CAZOJX010000082.1:0-8333 GCA_964580255.1 uncultured Lachnoclostridium sp.
TTAGAGGTTACTTATACTTTGCAAAGCTTTTGGAGGACTACATTTCAGAAAATGAACCGGACGAGAGAATCTTAAGATTATCAGATGCCTTTATCAAGGAAGGCGGCTGTATCGAATGCGAAGCAAGACTTCTAAATATCAATGCGGGACGAAATAGGGAACTGATGGAAAAAATAAAATAAGATTTAAGAAACCTTATGGAGCGAAAGAGTTCGATAAAGAGGAGGAAAATCCCTTTGTCGGACTCTTATTCTATAGACAGCTCTTTGCCGACATTGACACTTCCCTCTCTTTCGCATATAATTTTAATGATAATATGAAGAATAGGAGTGCTATGCAATGGGAAAATATTTTGGCACTGATGGCTTCCGAGGAGAAGCCAACGTAAAATTGACAGTTGAACACGCATATAAAGTAGGCCGTTATCTTGGCTGGTATTTTAAAAAAGATGGTTACAGACCGCAGATCGTGATCGGTAAGGACACCAGAAGGAGCAGCTACATGCTGGAGTACTCTCTGGTTGCCGGATTGACAGCCTCCGGTGCGGACGTTTCCTTACTTCACGTGACTACGACACCGAGTGTTTCTTATGTGGTCAGAACTGAAGGCTTTGACTGCGGAATCATGATTTCTGCAAGCCATAATCCGTTTTATGATAACGGAATCAAGCTGATCAATCGCAATGGTCAGAAAATGGATGCAGAATTAGAAGCAAAAATTGAAGAATACATAGATGGAAAAGTTGCAGAACTTCCGTTTGCACAGAGAGAAGAAATCGGCTGTGCGACTGATTTTTCTGTGGGAAGAAACCGTTATATCGGCTACCTGATCTCCCTGCCGACACGTGCATTTAAAAATAAGAGAGTCGGACTGGACTGCTCTAACGGAAGCGCGTCTGCGATTGCCAAAAGTGTATTTGATGCATTGGGGGCAAAAACCTATGTGATCCATAATCAGCCGGACGGAACCAATATCAATACAAATTGCGGTTCTACCCACATTGAATCCTTACAGCAGTTTGTAAAGGAAAACCAGTTAGACGTAGGTTTCGCCTATGATGGTGATGCAGACAGATGTCTTGCCGTAGATGAAAACGGAAATCTGATCGACGGAGATCTGATCTTATATATCTGCGGAAAATATATGAAGGAATGCGGACAGCTTCAAAACGATACGATCGTAACGACGGTAATGTCTAATATCGGGCTTTACAAAGCATGTGACAGGGAAGGTCTGAAGTATGAAAAGACTAATGTAGGAGACAAATATGTCTATGAAAACATGGTAAAGAACGGACATTCTCTGGGTGGGGAACAGTCCGGTCATGTGATCTTCAGCAAACATGCCACAACAGGGGACGGAATCTTAACCTCTTTAAAATTGATGGAAGTGATGATGGAAAAGAAAACAACCCTTGGTGCCATGGCTTCAGAGGTAAAAATATATCCGCAGCTTCTGGAGAATTTGAGAGTGACGGACAAAGATCTGGTGTTAAATGATCCGAAGGTAAAAGCTGCAGAAAAAGCAGTAGAAGAAGCATTGGGAAATGACGGCCGTATTCTGGTACGTGCCAGTGGTACAGAACCTTTGCTGCGTGTAATGGTAGAAGCAGAAACTCACGAACTTTGTGAAAAATATGTAAAAGAAGTCATTGATGCGATGAAATCAGTGATGGAAGGAAAATAAGGAGAAGACAAATGAGAAAAACAACATTAGTGATCATGGCAGCCGGACTGGGCAGCCGCTTTGGAGAAGGCTTAAAACAGCTGGCAAAAGTAGGTCCGGGAGGCGAGATCATTATGGATTATTCGATCCATGATGCCCTGGAAGCAGGATTTGATAAGATCGTGTTCATTATCAGAAAAGATATTGAAGCTGAGTTTAAAGAAGTGATCGGAAACCGAATTGAAAAGATCGCAGAAGTTGCTTATGCATATCAGGAACTGGACAAATTACCGGAAGGATTTACACGTCCGGCAGACAGAACCAAACCGTTTGGAACCGGTCATGCAGTTCTTTGCACCAAAGGTCTGGTAGACGGACCGTTTGCAGTAATCAATGCTGATGACTACTATGGAAAAGAAGCATTTGTGAAAGTACACGATTTCCTGGTAGAAGAACATGATGCATCAGAAAAATTACAGTTTTGTATGGCAGGCTTCATTCTGGGAAATACTTTGAGTGATAACGGATCTGTTACAAGAGGTGTTTGTCAGGTCAGCGAAGCCGGACATTTGAAAAAAGTCGTAGAAACAGGCGGACTGGTAAAAACAGCTTCCGGTGCAGGAATCCAGAAAGAAGACGGTTCTGTGGAAGCAATCGATGCCGGTGTACATGTATCTATGAACATGTGGGGATTTTCTGAAGAAATGATCGAAATTTTGGAAGAAAATTTTGTGGATTTCCTGGAAAATATTCCGGAAGGAGATATCAAAAAAGAATATCTGCTTCCAACTATCGTTGACAATCTGATCCAGGATGGAAAAGCAGATGTCACCGTACTGGAAACAAAGGACAAATGGTTCGGCGTTACCTACAAAGAAGACAAACAGATTGTGATCGATTCCTTCAAAGCCCTGGTAGAAGCAGGTGTTTACAAAGAAAAGCTGTTTTCCTAAGATAGAAGGGGATTTATGACAATAGAATTCAGAAAGCCGGTAATCGAGGATAAAGCCCTGGTTACCGGCTATATCAAACAGAAAAAATCAAGAAGCTGTGAGGATACTTTTGGAAATCTGCTCCTTTGGGCGAGATTTTATAATATTCAGATTGCAGAAGTGGAAGGAATGCTGGTATCGGCGACCATTGGTGAAAAGGTCAGCTTTCATTATCCATACGGAAAAGGAAATGCAAAGGCCTGTATTGAAAAGCTGATGGAATATGCTGAAGAACTGGGACAGGAATTTCGCATGCATTGTGTGACACCGGAAGAATTTGAGGAGCTGGAAGCTCTTTTTCCGGGGAAATTTGAGATCACTTATGATCGGGACATTGCAGACTATGTTTACGAAGCAGAAAAACTTCGGACGCTTTCCGGGAAAAAGTATCATGGAAAGAAAAACCATGTGAACAAATTTAAAAAGACCTATGAAAATTGGGAATACGTTTCCATGGGGAAAGAACATGTGGAGGAAGCATTTCAGCTGCTGCTGCAATGGAAAAATCTGAATGGGTGCATGGAAGATCATGAAAAGAATGCAGAAAGCTGTGTTGCATCAAATTATCTTCGCCTGTTTGAAGAACTGGACGTCTGCGGAGGACTGCTTCGGGTAGATGGTCAGGCGGTTGCTTTTTGTATCGGCGAAATGGTCTGCGAAGATACGATGGTAGTGCATATCGAGAAGGCATTGACAGAATATGAGGGTGCCTATACCATGATCAATCAGCAGTTTGTAGAGCAGGAATGCAAAAAGGTAACTTATGTGAATCGAGAAGAAGATACGGGGGATGAAGGGCTTCGGAAGGCAAAATTGTCTTACCGGCCGGTGTTTATGGTGGAAAAAGGAACTGTAACAAGGAAGGCAGGAGCACGTTGATGAAAAAAATTTATTTTATTTATAACCCTCATGCGGGAAAAGAACAGATCGGTTCCAAGTTAAATGAGATCATTCAGATTCTGGCAGAAAAAGACAATGAGCTGACAGTGGTGCCGACCATTGGATACTTAGATGCCATGGAAAGGATCACCAATCTTCCGGATCACTACGATATGGTGGTCTGCAGCGGCGGGGACGGAACTCTGGACGAAGTAGTTACCGGTATGATGAAGCGCCCGAAGGAGAGAAGGATCCCCATCGGCTATATTCCGGCAGGAACGACCAATGATTTTGCCAGAAGTCTGGAAATTCCGAGAAATATGCCGGATGCAGCACGAAATGCCATGAACGGAAAAGGCTTTGCCTGTGACATTGGATCCTTTAATGAGGATTCCTTTGTGTACATTGCGTCTTTCGGAATTTTTACAGAGGTTTCCTACAGCACCAAGCAGGAGATCAAAAACGTTTTAGGACATATGGCTTACATTCTGGAAGGAATGAAAAGCCTTTATAATATCAAATCTTATCAGATGAAGGTTTCCTGTGAAGAAATGGAATTTGAAGGAGATTTTCTGTTTGGAATGATCACAAATTCTAAATCAGTTGCCGGATTTAAGGGTCTGGTAAAAGGAGATGTACAGTTTGATGATGGAGTTTACGAGGTTACATTTATCCGACGTCCGAAAAATCCACTGGAGCTTCAGGAAATACTGGCAGCACTGCTGCGGGCAGAATTGAACTCTGACTATATGTATTCCTTCCGTACCAAGCGGCTGACGGTGGAATCTGAAGGAATGGTTCCATGGACGCTGGACGGAGAATTTGGCGGAGAACATGACCGGGTAATCATTGAGAATAATCAGCGGGCAGTAGACATTATTGTGAAAGATAACGAAAAAGTGACAGAAGAAGTATAAAAAGTTGTGAAACATCGTTTTTTTTGAAAAAAATGTTTCCAATTATTTAAAGTTGAGGTATAATGACTTTCAAATGGGGCATTTGTCCCAGGGCTTAATTTATATTTGGAGGTAATGCCATGTTAGTTTCAGCAGCAGAAATGCTCAAAAAAGCAAAAGCTGGCCACTATGCAGTAGGACAGTTTAACATTAACAACTTAGAATGGACAAAATCAATCTTAGCAACAGCTCAGGAATGCAATTCACCGGTTATCTTAGGTGTATCTGAAGGCGCTGGTAAATATATGGGCGGCTACAAAGCAGTTGTAGGTATGGTAAATGGTCTGTTAGAAGAAATGAACATCACAGTTCCAGTTGCTCTGCACTTAGATCACGGCAGCTATGAACACTGCTACAAATGTATCGAAGCAGGATTTTCTTCAGTAATGTTTGATGGTTCTCACTACCCAATCGAAGAAAACATTGCAAAGACAAAAGAATTAGTTGCAGTATGTAAAGAAAAAGGATTATCTATCGAAGCAGAAGTTGGTTCTATTGGTGGAGAAGAAGACGGCGTTGTTGGAATGGGCGAATGTGCTGATCCTAAGGAATGTAAAATGGTTGCAGACCTTGGCGTAGATTTCCTCGCAGCAGGTATCGGTAACATTCACGGAAAATATCCGGCAAACTGGGCTGGTCTTTCCTTTGAAACACTGGATGCAATCCAGCAGTTAACAGGAGATCTTCCACTGGTTCTTCATGGTGGTACAGGTATCCCTACAGAAATGATCCAGAAAGCAATCAACCTTGGTGTTGCTAAGATCAACGTAAATACAGAATGCCAGTTAGCATTTGCAAAAGCAACTCGTGAATACATCGAAGCTGGAAAAGACTTAGAAGGTAAAGGATATGACCCTCGTAAGCTTTTAGCTCCGGGTGCAGCTGCAATCAAAGCTACTGTGAAAGAAAAAATGGAAATTTTCGGTTCTGTTAATAAAGCTTAATCCTTGGGATATCCATAGGAAACCAAAAAATATAAGCATAGAGACGTTCCACAATTTTGTGGAACGTCTTTTGGTATACGAGGCAGAGTACAAGAGGATAATGTATGAGTGAATTTATCGATGTAAAAGAAATATTTGGTGAAAACGTATTTAATGATTCTGCAATGAGAGCCCGGCTTCCGAAAAAGGTTTATCAGGAACTGAAAAAAACCATGGAAGAAGGCAAGGAATTAGATCTGGTAACAGCAGATGTAGTCGCTCATGAAATGAAGGAATGGGCGATTGAAAAAGGGGCAACCCATTATACTCACTGGTTTCAGCCATTGACCGGTGCGACTGCGGAGAAGCATGATTCTTTCCTTTCTGCTCCGATGAAGGACGGAAAGGTTTTGATGAATTTCTCTGGAAAAGAGCTGATCAAGGGAGAACCGGATGCGTCTTCCTTCCCTTCCGGCGGTTTGCGTGCGACTTTCGAAGCAAGAGGCTATACAACCTGGGACTGCACTTCTCCGGCATTTGTCCGAAAAGATGCTACCGGTGCGACCCTTTGTATTCCGACTGCGTTCTGCTCTTATACAGGGGAAGCATTGGATCAGAAAACACCGCTTTTGCGTTCCATGGAGGCAATCAATACCCAGTCTCTGAGACTTTTAAGACTGTTTGGCAATACTACCTCGAAAAAGGTAACACCGTCAGTGGGTCTGGAACAGGAATATTTCCTCATTGATAAAGAAAAATATCTGCAGAGAAAGGACCTTGTCTTTACAAGCCGTACCCTGTTTGGGGCAATGCCGCCAAAGGGTCAGGAAATGGACGATCACTATTTTGGTGTTATTCGTGAAAGAATTGGTGCTTTCATGAAAGATGTGAATGAGGAACTGTGGAAGCTGGGAGTCAGTGCAAAAACTCAGCATAACGAAGCAGCACCTGCACAGCATGAGCTTGCGCCGATCTATGCAGAGGTAAATGTGGCAGTTGACCACAATCAGATCATTATGGAGACTCTGAAGCGCATTGCAAATCATCACGGACTGGTATGTCTGCTTCATGAAAAACCGTTTGCAGGTGTTAATGGTTCCGGAAAGCATAATAACTGGTCTTTGACCACTGATGACGGCATTAACCTTTTAAATCCGGGAAAAACACCTCATGACAATGAAATGTTCCTGCTGGTGCTGGCCTGCATCTTAAAAGCGGTAGATACGCATGCAGATCTTTTAAGAGAATCTGCAGCGGATGTGGGAAATGATCATCGTCTGGGAGCTGATGAAGCACCGCCGGCCATCATTTCCGTATATTTGGGAGAACAGCTTCATGATGTTATGGATCAGCTGATCAGTACCGGTTCTGCAAATCATTCCATAAGAGGAGAACGTCTGGCAACCGGTGTAAAGACTCTGCCGGATTTTGCAAAGGACGCAACAGATCGAAACAGAACTTCCCCGTTTGCCTTTACGGGAAATAAATTTGAATTCCGTATGGTTGGAGCAAAGGATTCCGGCGGTGAACCGAATACGGTATTAAATACCATCGTTGCGGAAGCCTTCTGTGAAGCCTGCGACTACATTGAAGCAGCGGAAAATAAGGAAATTGCAATCCATGACCTGACAGAACGGTATTTTATGGAACATGAACGGATCGTCTTTGATGGAAACGGTTATTCCGAGGAATGGGTAGCAGAGGCTGAACGTCGTGGACTTCCGAACCTGAAAACCATGGTAGATGCGATCCCGGCACTGACTACAGAAAAATCGGTAGCGCTGTTTGAAAAATTTGGCGTATTTACGAGAGCAGAGCTGGAATCACGTGCAGAGATCCAGTATGAAACCTATGCAAAGGTTATCAACATTGAAGCAAAATCAATGATCGATATTGCCAGCAAACAGCTGATTCCGGCAGTGATCAAATATACTAAAGAATTGGCAGATACGGTGCTTGCAGTCAAAAACTGCGGCGTGGACGCATCGGTACAGGAAGAAATCTTAAGAGAAACCTCAAAGCTTCTCACAGAGGCGAGAAATGCATTGGTGAAACTGGTTGAGCTTGATGCGAAAGGGGCAAAACTGGAGCGCGGCGAGAAACAGGCGAAATTCTTTAATCAGGAAGTGGTTCCGGCGATGGAGGCACTTAGAAAACCGATCGATCAGCTGGAAATGATCGTGGAAAAGGATATATGGCCAATGCCGTCCTACGGAGATATGATTTTTGAAGTATAAAATGGAACTTGGAAAAAGTGCGGAGTGATCCGCACTTTTTTTAGAAAGAAAAAAGAATCTGAAAAATCAGACTCTAAAAAGGGAGGATGCCAGGTAACTGGTTTACCTGGCATTTATTTATGAAAAAGTTTCTTTTAAGTAAATGTCTTTGTTGTTTTCTATGGTTTTATTATAGGAAGCAGAAATGAAGAAATCATGTTTCTAAAATGAAGCTTTCGTAAAAAGAAAATGAACAAATTATGAACAGACGCATTGTCTGATCGCAAGTTGAACTGATGGGACAGGCATGATAAAATGAAAACAATCTGATAGGATTTGAGAAAGAAGCGAAGGAGCAAAGCATGTCTTTACAATTTATTTTTGGCAATTCCGGTTTCGGAAAGACGACCTACATTTATGAAAAGATCATCAAGGAATCCATGGAGAATCCGAAACAGCAGTATTACTGCATTGTTCCGGAACAGTTTACGCTGCAGACCCAGAAGGACTTTGTTTTGATGCACCCGAGAAAGGGAATTTCCAACATTGATGTAGTCAGCTTTCAGCGTCTGGCATTTCATGTATTGGAGGAAGTGGGCGAAGGAAACCGTATGATCCTGGAAGAAACAGGGAAAAATATGGTGATTCGGAAGCTGTCAAAAGAGCATGAAGAAGAACTGAAGATTCTGGGCAGAAATTTAA
>CAZOJX010000083.1:0-8331 GCA_964580255.1 uncultured Lachnoclostridium sp.
CATATACGGTTGCTAAGCACATGGATATCACCTCCGTATATTTTCAAAATTTATTTCACAAGAGACAGAGCAATGCTTAATCTCATGTTTCCCTTTTCAAAATCTTCAACACCTTTTTCAATCTGAGCAGCTGCATCATCTTTTCCAGCCTCTCTTAAGTGTTTTGCGATTTCTTTCAGTTCTAATGCATGATGTTTGTTATGATCCAGCATATATGCCAGTACAGCTACATTTTCATCCTGCTGTTCATGTCCGCCGCAACCACAGTCGCAGCCTTCATGATGATGGTGTTCGTGTCCGTGATCATGTCCACAACCGCACTCATGGTCGTGATGATGTTCGTGTCCATGGTCATGTCCGCAGCCGCATTCTTCATGGCTATGCTCATGATCGTGTCCGTGTGCATGATCGTGTGCATGGGTATGTGTGTAAGTATGTTCATGCTCATGTTCATGAGTATGTCCGCCACAACCGCATGTACAATGTTCGTCATGTGTTCCGTGCATTCTTCTACCTCCTTCTCATTAAATGAAAAAAATTTAACATGCAGAAATACAGCCCAGTTTCCCCAGTGCTGCGATCATTTCTTGTTAATATTTTCACATTTTCTACATTATACCCCATGAGGGGATATTTCGCAATCTATTTTTCTCTATTATCGATACTTTTTTCCGAAATATTTCCGCTGTACGTTTCTGTTTCCGGTGAAATTTTCTCTTAAAATCACAAAAAAGGCTGCCATTTTTGACAGCCTTTCTGTTTGAAATTCATTATTCTTTTGTAAGACTTCCCTTGGAAGCATGTGCTTTGCTGTAAAGCTTTAATAAAACCGTACCGATCACGCCGGCAGATACTGCATTGGAGATTGCAGCTACAACACCCTGAGTAAATACAAGGTTTGCAGGTTCTGCATAAATCACAATGTCAAGGATCGGAGCGATCAGAACCCAGCCAATGATGTTTCCAACGATCTGGTATACATTGTAAAGAACCATATCTTTTGCATCGAATTTACCTTCTTCAACGCTCAGTTTTGGATAAACAAGACCAATCACAAAACAGGTTGTACCGGAAGCAATTACCCAGCTCATCCATGCAGAACCATACTGAACAGAGTCAGAAAGGAAATGTCCGATAAATGCGATCAGCCCTCCTGCGATCGGTCCAAACAGTGCTGCGAAAAATCCGCCTACACCATATGCTGTCTGAATCTGTGTTTCAGGAATTCCGGTCGGCACTTTTACATACATGAAAAGCAGCATAAAGAGCGCTGCGCCAAGTCCTGTGGCTACGATTGTTTTGGTTTTGAATTCAAATAACTTCTTATCCATCTTTTTCTCTCCTTAGATCTCCGCTGTTCTCCAGCGTTTCTTCCTTTATAAATATACGCTGATTGGGAAAATCTGTCAATTATCCGACACATTTTTTTATCCGACCCGCTGCCGAACCACCTTTAGATCGTAAACTCTACTTCCCATTCCGGTCCGTAGGAAAGTCCAAATTTTTCACAGAAGCTTCCCTGGCTGACCGCCATGGCAACCTTCATCAATTCGTTGTTATAGATCATCGGATCACCTTTTTTCGCATAACCGAAAGATTTGTGGAACAAAACAGTGTCTTCAAATGCTGTCTGCCCCTCGTTTGTGATCTTCACATGTACCATGTCTCCATACTGGAAGCCTGCTTCCTGGAATTTTTCCAGCGGAATATTTGTCCAAAGATTTCCGAAGTTCGGGTCATTAATCTCAAAGATCCCTTTTACACATTTTGGTGCTACCTCAGGCTCTAAAATCTCATGCTCCACGATTTCGTCCACGGAATATTCCGGTCCTACTCCTTCAAAATCAATGATGCCGCTGGCAAGTCTTGCTGCAGTGTAACCGAACAGATCCCGGCCATGGAAAATCGCTGTTCCTCTGGTGCTCTGAAGGCGATTAACGGTTTCATCGATTTCACGAACCGCTTCAATACCAATATATCTCTTCACATGTGTCAACGCTCCATTATCCGGTGTTACGATGTAGTAACCGTCCACTGTTTTTGCAACACATGCTTTTCTTGCAGTACCAACCCCCGGGTCTACAACAGAAACATAAATCGTTCCCTTCGGCCAGAACTGTAAGCTCTGATACAGACGGTAGCTTGCGCTCCATGTATCATACTGCGGAATCATATGTGTTCCGTCAAAAATCTCCAGTTCTCTGTCTACGGTTTTCACAACGCCATACATGGAGCTGACTGCTCCTTCTGCATAAGTAAAATCCGTCTGAAACACTAAAATCGGTTTGTCAAACATACTCATTTTCTTTTCCTCCTAAATAAACGGATTCCAAAAACGTCCGTGATTGATAAATACTGAAACACAGATTGTTCCTGCAAATACCAGGATACAAAAGCCCATAGAAAGATAATCCTTTTTCTGTAATGGCTTTCTGGAATACCAGGTACGTTTTTTCATTTTTCCAAAGCCTCGAAGATCCATCGCATTACTGATCAGTTCAATTCGATCCATGGTAGAAAAGATCAGCGGCACACAAATGTTCATGATGTTTTTCAAACGGGTGCCAAGCTTTTCTTTTTTAGACAGATCTAAACCTCTGGACTGCTGTGCAAGAGCAATGTCATTGTAATCACGGATCATATCCGGGAAATATCTCAGCGTCAGTGCCAATGCATAGGTTGCTTTATAGCTGACACCAATGCTGTTTAAGCTGGCCGCAAATTCACTCGGATTAGTTGTCAGCAAAAAGAGCATTCCCAATGGAATTACCGAAGCGTATTTCAAAAACTTTGTAATCTGGTACAAAAGCTGTTCCGTTGTCACCACATAACGTTCACTGAAGGCAAAAAGTACATGTTTTGTACCGTAGATTTCTACGCCGTACTGCGGATTGAACACAAAGGTTAAAATAAAGTTCATCGCCAGAAAGACCAGCGTATAATAAAGCATCAGCTTGATCTGAGAAAATTTAATCTCAGAAATCCGCAGGATCACAAAAGAAAATACCATGATTGCCAGGATCATACGGATATCATAGCTGAACATTACCGCAAAGGTCAGACAGAAAAAGCTAATGATCTTTGTAAGGCCGGAAAGATTAAAAACGAAATTGTCACGTTCTACATAATCGAATAATTTTGCTTTCATGATCTTTCCCCCTCTCGTTCATATTCAATGAAGTTTCTTACAAATCCTCTGGCGTCTTCAATTCCCGCCTTCAGTGCAAGTTCGTAGAGAGAAGTGATTTTTAAATTCGCCGCTTCTGCAATGGCTTCATTTGTCAAAATATCAACCGCTGTCGCATCACCGATCTTCTTTCCGTCAGAAATAACGATGGCATGAGGTGTATATTCCAGCATCAGATGCATATCATGAGTGATCATGATGATCGTCACCCCGTGATCATTTAAGCTCTTTAAGAACTCCATGATCTCTGTATAATGTCTGTAATCCTGTCCCGCCGTCGGCTCATCTAAGATCAGCAGCTTCGGATCCAGTGCCAGGATCGATGCAATGGTCACTCGTTTTTTCTGACCAAAGCTCAATGCGGAAATCGGCCATTTTCTAAATGGTGTCAGACCGCAGATTTCCAAAGCCCTCTCAACTTTTGGCTGGATTTCTTCTTCAGAAACGCCCCGAATGCG
The DNA here is from genome assembly GCA_964580255.1 of uncultured Lachnoclostridium sp. Taxonomy (GTDB): domain Bacteria; phylum Bacillota; class Clostridia; order Lachnospirales; family Lachnospiraceae; genus HGM12587. The sequence goes on from CAZOJX010000083.1 coordinate 3,646, forward strand.
AAGTCCTAATGCCACTTCATCGTAGATCATGGATTTGCAGATCATTTGGTTTGGATTCTGCATACAGTAGCCGATTTTATTGGAACGTTCTTTAATGGTCCAGTCTTTCATCGGCTCGCCTTCATAATAAAGGGCACCTTGATCTTCCTTCACGAAACCGCAGATAACCTTTGCAAGGGTACTTTTACCCGCACCGTTGGTTCCGACAATGCTGACCATCTCCCCTTTTTTAATTTCAAAATTGATATCCTGCAGAATCTTTCGTTTTTTCGTATACTGAAAATGGAGATTTTTCGCCTCCAGGATCGTCTCTTTGGAACGCTCCACAACCGCCGGTTTTCTGGAATGATGCCACTGGATCAATGCATCTTTTACCATATCAATGTCCAGTGTATCCAAACGGCCGGTTTTCATTTCCGGTGTAATCTGAACGCCTGCGTATTTCAGTGCTGTCACATACAGTGGTTCACGAATCCCCAGATTTTTCAAAATATCAGAAGCCATCAGTTCGTCCGGTGTCTGATCTGCCACAATCCGTCCTTCACTGACTACAATGATACGATCCACGTGACGATAAAGCACATCTTCCAGACGATGTTCAATGATAACTACCGTTTTGTCATATTCTTTCTGAATCCGATCGATCAGATCAATGGCTGTTTTTCCCGTTGCCGGGTCAAGATTCGCCAAAGGTTCATCAAACAGAAGTACCTCTGCTTCATTGACCATGACTCCCGCAAAGGCAACACGCTGTTTCTGACCGCCGGAAAGTTCAAACGGGGAAGAATTGAGAAGTTTTCCCATATCTACCATATCCGCCACTTTCTGTACGGTTTCTTTCATTTTGCCTTGCTCTGTACAGTCATTTTCCAATGCAAATGCAATATCCTCACCAACCGTCAGACCCACAAACTGTCCGTCAGAGTCCTGCAGTACAGTTCCTACCGTCTTAGAAAGTTCGAAGATATTACTTGTTTTTGTTTCAACACCGTCAATGGTCAGGCTTCCCGTCATGGTTCCGCTATATGCAAACGGAATCAAACCGTTCAGACAATGTCCCAAAGTACTTTTTCCGCTGCCACTCGGGCCAACGATCAGCACCTTTTCCCCTTTTCGGATCGTCAGATTGATGTCGTAAAGAGTCGGTTCTGCCTGACTGTAGTACTGAAAACCAAAATCTTTAAATTGTATGATTGGTTCGCCTATCATGGTTACTCCTTCACCTTATTCATAAATTACACGAGGTGCTTTACGCATGGTAATCTTCCAGTTAGTACCTGTGCCGATGTTATAAGCCTTTGCGAAACTACCCTGATTGATCGCAACCGCCATATTATCCAGAGAGTTTGCATATACCAACGGCTCTCCGACATAAACATCTGCAAAGCTCTTTGCATATACGAGAATGTTTTTGTAAAGTGTTCTTGTACCGTTTTCTATGGTAATTTCCACTCTGCCGCCATGTTTTACCCCTGTCTTTAAGAAAAGCTCACGAGGAATATTGGTCCAGAGACTTCCGAAACGAACATCCAGTACGTCAATGGTTCCGGATACTCTTTCTTCTTCCATCACAGCATCAACAACCGGTAGTTCGATCACGCTGTCAACAGCAACTTCCGGTCCGATCTGTTCAAAATCAATGATTCCTGCAGCAAGTCTTGCACCCGTATAGGCATAAATGTCCCTTCCATGGAAGGTATAGCTTTCGCCGGAATTCGGCAGTCTGTTGATGGTTTCATCAATCTCTCTTGCTTCGGCGATTCCGCACATTCTCTTAACATGTGTCAAGGTTCCGTTATCCGGTGTAATGATGTACTGTCCCTTGACGGTCTTTACTGCAATGCTTCTTCTCGTAGAACCAACGCCCGGGTCTACTACACTGACAAACACACTTCCTTCTGGCCAGTATTCTACCGTCTGGATCAGACGATAAGAAGCTTCCCAGATATTGTACTGCGGAATGTCATGTGTCAGATCCGAAATACGAAGCTCCGGACATACACTATAGGCAACACCGTACATTGCACTGACTGCACCATCAGCTGTACCAAAGTCTGTTTGTAAAATGAGTGGTTTTAACATATCTTTCTTCCTTTTCCCTGCTAAGCCGGGAAACAGCCGCCTCACGCAGCTGCTCAGGGCTTGCATTGTTATTCTACTTCAATTTTCTATTCTTCGTCAATGTTTCGAAAAGGTTTTCTAGCAGATTTCTACAAGTTCGATCTTGAAGTTCAATTCTTTTCCTGCCATTTCGTGGTTTGCATCAAAGCGGATCATTCCGTCCTGTTTCGCAACTACTTTCACCGGAAATGGCTGTCCCATAGAGTTCTGAAGGTAAACCTGCTGTCCCACTTCCAGTTCTTCAGATCCCGGAAGTTCACTGATCTGAATATCAAAGATCGCATTCGGATCCGGCATACCATAAGCTTCTTCCGGCATTAAATGAATGTCTACAATCTGGCCGGCTTCCATATTCGCCACTGCCTGATCAAAACCTTTGATCATCATTCCGGCACCGCATACAAAGTCTAAAGTCTGTCCGCGGTCATAAGAAGAATCAAATTTGGTTCCGTCATTAAAGGTTCCTGTATAATGTACCTTCACAGTTTTTCCTACATTCTTGCCTTCCATGGTACTGTGTCCGCCGCAGCCATGGCATCCGCCACCGCAGGAATGTCCTTCATCATGACCGCCGCAGCTATGGCCTTCCTCGTGATCGTGATGGCTGCAGGTTGCGCCTGCATGAACCAGTTTTCCTTCCAAATAATCCTGTACTGCCTGATCTGCATTTCCGCTTGCTCCGGCACATACTTCGATTCCGGCCTCTGCAAGGGCATTTAAAGCACCGCCGCCAATACCGCCGCAAACAAGCACATCAACACCCTGCTCTGCAAGTACGCCGGCCAGGGCACCGTGTCCGCTTCCGTTGGAGCTGATCACTTCTCCGGAAACGATTTCCTTATTTTCCACTTCGTATATTTTAAAATTTTCTGTTTTTCCGAAATGCTGGAAAATATTTCCATTATCATAAGTTGCTGCAATTCTCATTTTATTGTACCTCTCTTTTTGACATATTAAAGCCTATTATAGCTGATTTCTGTCGAAAATACAACTCATGGGAACCATTCCTATCGAATGACCAGAGTGATCGGCTCCGGTGCCATCCACTGATGGGAATAATGCGGGCATAAATAGACTTCCTTCTCGTGATAACCTTTCAGGGCAAATCCTTCAGCAAATGAATCATTTTCCGTTTCTTCCTCAAGAATCATCGAACTCCAACTGTCAATGAAATGTTCCTTTCCTTCCATATCATAATACGTCTGATCCATGATCTGATGAAAATGATCCGTCTCCCGTTTCTTGGCCTGAATCTTCACGATCCAGCCGCCTTCCTTTTCCTCCGCCGAATAAAGCTTTACTCCCTCCGGAAGACCTTCTGCTTCGCAGGTTTCCAAATTCACATAAACCTTTTTCTTGTCGTGATCTAACCATTCCGCTCCTGTGATCACCAGCTGAATACTTTTTTCCTCATAAAACCAGGTACTGTCTGCGATATAACTAATGACCTCTTCATATTGTGCTGCGGTGACACCCTCCGCCACAGGATCAAACATTCTTCCGTTCTCCGTCAAAAGGTAGAAATAAAGGTCTTGAAGTTCTGCAGTATTCCCTTCATCTTCGACCACATTGATGCGAAGCTGGGTCGGGTAAATCTCCACCTCCGTGACAGTAATCTTCTGTCCATCCAATTCCACCGTTTCATTGACGGAAATCTTTCTGCCCTCGGCCGTATAAGTCGGATCAAATTCCAGCAAAAACTCCAGTTTTGCAAGGTAATCTGTCTCCGGTTCCTGTTCCATGAAATAGGCGTCCTCTACCGGAACCCAGGATTCCCCGCCCAGATTTACCGCAGTATCCCGCACCATCAGCTGCAATTTTAACGCTTCCGGCACATCAGAATTCCAAAAATCAATGGTCACACTCCGAAGTTCCCCATTTTTATTATCCAACGCATCGGAATGGTAGCTGCAAGGCTGTGGAGCCTTTCCGTCCGCATCATAAATGCGGGGGTCTGCCGTCAGTTCCTCATATTTGTCAGAATACAGCCGGTAAAACACATTGACCTGCTTCTGATCGACGATCAGATATTCCACCTTCCCGGTAATCTCTCCCTGTTTCTGCACCAGATTGATCGGCTGTACATATTCATTTTCTACGGCTGTTGTCAGTGAATTGAAAAATCTCACCGCCCTGGCAAGCTCCCGCAAAACCGGAACCTGTGCACAGGCATAGGCAACCGTCGAGGAAACATTTACCAAAAATACAAACAGGAAAACTAGCGCTGCCGCACTTACGAAAGGGCGAATCAGATGATTTTCACGATTTCTTCGTCTCTTTGCACGCTGCATTGTTCCTTCCAGCTTCTCTGCCGGCTGTTCCAGTTCCCGCTGCAATGCTTCATATTCTTCTAAACGATTCATTCTGCTGCCTCCTCTCCCAATTCCAGCTTTAACAGTTTCAAGGCTTTTCTCTGTCTGGTAGCGGCAGTTCCCTGTGGAATTTCCAGCGTCAGGGCTGTTTCCGCCAAGGTATACCCTGCAAAATATCTTAAAATGACCACTTCCTTTAATTCCTTTGGAAGCCGTCGGATTGCCTCTTTCAAAGGCAGGGAATCAAACACCT
>CAZOJX010000084.1:0-5486 GCA_964580255.1 uncultured Lachnoclostridium sp.
TACACTCCATTCCTACATTGCCGGGGCACATAAGGACTTTTTCGCACTCTATGCTCACATGTACCACACAGCAATCATGGCTATGTTCTGCCTGGCAGTTATTTTTGCTCTTGGCAGACGCTGTGATTCCTATTATCTGATCTTTTTGACCCTCCTGGGAGGTATGGTCTTCCATATTCTTTGGGAATCCTTCTATGTTTACAGCTTTGGATTCTCCATGCTGCTGGTAATCCCGGCATCCGAGAGCATTTGCCGTATTTCACAAAAACGGCGCACACCTTTGATCGCTGCTGTCCTTGGCCTTGTTTCCCTGACCGGACTGGTCATTCTTATGACACCGATCATCACAGAAATGAAACAGAGTTCCTATAAGCATCTGGATTATGCAGTTTCACAGGATATGTCCCTTGGTGACTGTGAACCGCTGATGGAAGGAGAAGTCATTACCCAGACTTTCCAAAGCGATCTTCCATTCAACCGCCTTGGCTGCAAGGTTTATAACGATTTTGGTTCTGAAAACAGTTCTCTCTACCGCATGGAACTGCTTTCTTCTGACGGAATCGTTCGTGCAGGCTTCGACTTCTCCGGTGCTGATGCTGAAAACGGCGGATACTATTGCTTAGACTTTGATACCATTGTGCCGAATGGTCGGGAAACCTATCAGATCCGTCTGACAGCCTTATCTGCTGACGAAAATGCTCACCTGATGTTTGGTTATTACAACACTCATCAATATGATATTTACAGTGATGGTTTTATGACCGGTCTGAACAGTGATGAACGGTCTGATCTGGCATTTCAGGTTTTCTACACAGATACCACAAGCTTCTTCCACTAACAAGCCACATGAGAAAAGGGTGTCCGCAGACACCCTTTTCTCATACTCTATTTTTCAATCAACTCTACAGTTCATCCAAATCTGCGATCAGTGCATCGATCTGTTCGTCTTTTGTCGCCCAGCTTGTACAGAAACGCACGGCACTGTATTCCTCGTCCAGATTCTCCCACAGTTCAAAAGAATACTTTTCCTTCAGCTGTTCCAAATGTTCCTTTGGCAGGATTGGGAACTGCTGATTGGTGTAGGAATCATAAAACAACGGATAGCCCTTTTCCAGAAATGCTTCTTTCAAACGCATTGCCTGTCTGACTGCCTTGCCTGCGATTTCCTCATAAAGACCATCTTCCAGCAATGTCAGAAACTGAATGCCCAAAAGACGACCCTTGGCCAACATTCCTCCATGCTGCTTGATCATATATCTGAAATCCTTCATCAACGCCTGATTCGTAATAACCACTGCTTCCCCAAACAATGCACCCACTTTGGTTCCGCCGATGTAGAACACATCGGTGTAAGCAGCAATCTCCGGAAAGCTCAGATCTGATTTTTCTGACATCAGACCATAACCAAGTCTTGCACCATCTAAAAATAACGGTAATCCAAGCCTGCTGCAGGTCTCATACAAAGCCTTCAGCTCCTCTTTGGTATACAACGTCCCATTTTCTGTCGGGTGGGAAATATAAACCATTCCCGGCTGCACAATGTGCTCTCGAGATTCGTCTGCCCAGTGTGCATCATACGCTTCCTGTACCTGTGCTGCAGTAATCTTTCCATCCTCGGACGGCAACGCAAGTACTTTATGTCCTGTCGCTTCGATTGCGCCGGTCTCGTGGACATTGATATGTCCGGTAACCGCCGAAAGAACACCCTGATACGGCCGTAAAATTGAAGCAATCACAGTCGTATTGGTCTGGGTGCCGCCGACAAGAAACTGTACATCGGCTTCCGGCGCCTGACATTTCTCCCGGATCAATGCTCTCGCACGCTCACAGTACTCGTCTTCGCCGTATCCCGGAGTCTGCACAAAATTTGTCTCTGCGAGTTTTTCCAAAATCTTTGGGTGTGCTCCTTCCAGATAATCGCAGTTAAATCTGATCATTTTTCTTCTCTTGCTCCTTTACGATCATGTCTGCCACAGAGGACTCCATGTTTTCTTCTGTATAAGCGATCATCGCCGCTGCAACAGCGCCTTCCAAGATCGCATCTAATCCAGGTACTTCCCCGGCTCCTGCCAGTTCAGAAAGCTTTAATAAAAGCCCCATGTTTCCTTCCTGGATCACATCTTCCAGGTTTGCTCCCTGTTCTGCGTAAGGGATTGCCATCTGTGCAATACTTCCCAGCCAGCTTTCACAGATCGTTCCGATGACGGAAGCATCTCCTGCCAAAAGCTTCTCATAAGCTGCCTGCATTTCCCCTTCCGACATTTCCTCAATCTGCTCCAGATCGTCCAGATACATCTGAAAATACACATTTTCTTCTTCCGATTCTTCCACGATCACCGGTTCTTCTTCCTCGGTTTCCGGTTCTTCCGTCTGTGCCTCCGGCGGAAGCTGCAGATACTGGTAGATCATTTCCACATGTTCCTCAGTAAGTTCCATTCCTTCAAAATACTGTAGGATTTCTTCTTTAGAAAGTCCTCCCTGAGAAGCTCTGTTCACTTCAGCCACTGCACGCAGTGTCTCCATAAAGGTATTTCTATCTAACATCATTCTCTCCTGTCAGTTTTCCCATCTTAAAATGTTTTCTGCAAAGGGCTTTATAGCTGTCATTTGCCCCCAGCATCACCTGTGCTCCTTCTCTTACAATGCCGTTTTCATTATAACGGGCATTGCAGGTCGCTTTGCGTCCGCACCAGCAGACCGTTTTCAGTTCCTGAATGTGATCGGCAATGGCAATGAGCCGCTCACTTCCCGGAAACAGTCTGTTTTGAAAATCCGCACGCAGACCGTAACAGATAACCGGAACATTCATAAAGTCCACCACATCTGAAAGGAAATCAATCTGCTCTGGTGTTGCAAACTGCACCTCGTCGATAATGATACAATCATATTCTTTGACCTGTTCTTCTGTATAATTCACAAAATCTTCCAACAGGACACACTTTTCCTCCAGCCCGATCCTGGAATACACCGTCAGTTCTCCGTCTCTCGTATCCATTGCAGGCTTGCACAAAAGTGCTTTTTTTCCTACTTCCCAGTAGTTAAATCTTGTCATCAGTGCATTGGCAGTTTTGGAGCTGCCCATGGCACCGTAATAATAGTAAAGCTTTGCCAAACGTTCTCTCCTTCAGTTTATTCATTTCTAAGTGCTGACAAAGCGGAAAGTCTCATGGCACGAAGGGCAGGCATCAGCCCGGCCAGCATACCGATGATCACAGCAAAAACCAGTGACATGCCTGATAACCACAACGGAATATAAGAAATGCTTCCTCCGTAGCTTTCTCCCAGTAAGGTATTGATCAGGGCAGAAATCCCGTAGCTTAAAAGCAAGCCCACAGCACCGCCGCTAAGACCGATAAATCCTGCTTCCATCAAAAACAGATCCCGGATTCTTCCCAAGCTGCAACCCAGCACCTTCATGATACCGATTTCCTTGGTACGCTCATAGATCGACATCATCATGGTATTGGCGATTCCAATGGCTGCTACAAACAGCGAAACTGCACCGATTCCGCCAAGCACCGCCTGGATCATCCCCAGCTGTTCCTGAGACTGCTGTATCCACTCTGCATTACTGTAAGCTTCATAGCCCATATCGGTGATCTGTTTCTGCACTTCCAGTACATTATCCAGCTCATCCACGCTGACATATAACTCATCATAGTACCATTCCTTATACGGTTTTCCATTAGAATTGGTCGGCTGTCCCGGAATCGCACGATTTTTATAGATTTTCTTCAGCTGTGTTTTCAGCGCTTCGATGTTACAGTAAGTATTATAGCAGAATTCATTATAATCTTCCTCGCCGCCGGCGACAAGCCCTGCGGAAGAAAACATATATTTTTTTGGCTGTGCAACCGGATTTCCGTCTTCGTCCGTACCGCCATATTTTGAATTCCAGTAAGCATTGGTATCCAGGATATAGAACATGGAATCACTGGTAAGATCTACGTCCGGCAATTCTCCCGTATCCCAGTAATACTGGTTGGTTCTGGCATTATAAAAGTCTGTGATCACCTGATTCCCATAGAGAAATTCCAGATTTTCCGTATCCGTCGGCAAATGTGCCCCTTCACTCAGCGGAATATCCAGTTTTTCAAAGGCCTGTGAGGTCATGGCTCTGATATAAATCTGTCCTTCGTAGACACCGGATTTTACGATCACGCTCAATCCCAGGATCGGAGATGCCACCTCTACATGCGGAATCTTCATAATCTCCTCTGCTGTAGCATCTGAGATCCGCCCCGCATATTCACCATCACTGTTACCGTTGTATCCCTGATAAACGGTAATCTTTGTCAGGCCTCCGCTCTGTTCATACTGTTCCATGGTGGACTTACTAAGTCCCAAACCCAGGGAAACCATGACTACAATGGAAGCCGTACCAATGATTACGCCCAAAACGGTCAAAAAAGTTCTCAGCTTTCTGCGCCAGAGATTTGAAATACTCATTCTGAGCAAGTCAATCCATCTCATCGTTTTTCTCCTCTATTCTTCAGAATCTGAATCTTCCAGCGCCTCGATCAGCTCCATTTCTTCCTGTGCAAGCTTTTTGGCTTTTTTCTTTTTGCGGATTACAAGGAATGCAGTCACTGCTCCTGCTGCTATTACGATCACGATCAGAGCAATGCCCCACCAAGGCATACCCTTCTGTTCTTCCATTTCCATTGGATCGCCCATCATTGAATCATCAAATTCTTCATAATACGGTTCATTAACATAAAGTGTCATGGTCTTTTCGATCACAGATTGTTTTCCTTCTTCGTCTTCATAGGTGATCAAAATCTTCACTGTACCGTCATCCACAGTCGCCATCTGTCCCGTCAGATAAGCATCGATATTTCCCGTTGCACCCGGTTCCAGATTTCCAAGGAAGGTATCGCCGCCGCTAACGGACTCTGCTTCAAATTTTACATTTACATTATAAAGCTTGGTTTTTCCTACATTATAGATGCTGAACATCACATTGGCTTCATTTCCCACCTCAATGGATTCCGGCATCAAGCTGATGCTGCTGATATCCACTTTTGCTTCCTGCTTGATCGGCACAGAAACGCTGGCTGTCTCAGAAAACGGATTTGCATTGCTGTCCTCATATTCCATGTTTACGGTTACCACATAAGGTTTCTGTGCAAGATCCGCTTTGGATTTCATTTCAATGCTGATGCTTTTGGTTCCGTTTGGTCCAATGCTGTCCACAAAGACTGTGCTGGAACCTGCTGTCGGTAAAAATGCCGCATAAGTATTGTTTGCATCGGTTCCTTCCTGTGTTCCCTGAATATCAAAAAGCATATTGGAAACCGCAGTGGTTTTGGAGGTGTTTTTCAGGTTCAATGTCAGTTTAAAGGTATCTCCTGCATAAACCTCCTCCGGTGTTGTCGTAAAGCCCGTTACGATCACACGAGGGGTAGAAATCTTTCCGTTTTCTTCTGTTGGTTCCACACCATTAACCTGAACATAGTAATCCAGTGTTACGCTTCCTTTCGTTC
>CAZOJX010000084.1:5586-8225 GCA_964580255.1 uncultured Lachnoclostridium sp.
GTTGGCAGTGGCGGTTTCATATTCTTTTCCGCCGATGATAACGTTGCTGTTGTTTGTAATCTTTTCCGGCTCCTTCTTTTCTTCAACAACAACCTTTGTTTTACAGTCATCAATCTGCCCTTTCAGGTTTTTGACGAATTCTGTAACTCCGTCTGTCGTTGCATACGAGGTTGCTTTTGTCGTATCATCAATCAGTTTATGCTGATCCTCCTCGTAAAATAATCCTAATTCTGGTGCCGCTTTTTTCATGATTTCATCAACCAACTTCAATTCCTCTGCATTGAAATTTTTGTTTTTGATGTAATCATTCAATACACCAATCTGTTTCATTGCAAGCTCGTCTGCCGTTTCTGGCACCGTTGTCGCATGCGCATTCATTCCCACGCTCGGCACTGCAAGCATTGCACATAACATCAGCACTAATAATTTCTTCATTCTTTATTTTCTCCTTCACGTTCTCTATTGTCTTCTATCTTTACGATCTTTCCATCGATAATATGAAAAATGCGGTCGGCAAAACTTGCCAGATGATCATCATGGGTAACCATGACCAGCGTTTTTTTCTGTTCCTGCACTACCTTCTGCATCATGTTCATAATGTCTCTTGATGTATTGGAATCCAGGTTTCCGGTCGGTTCGTCCGCAAAAATGATTTCCGGATCTACCACCAGTGCTCTGGCAACACCCACTCGCTGCTGCTGTCCTCCGGACATCTCGTTTGGCTTATGCTTTTTATGCCCCGGAAGCCCTACCAGATCCAGAAGATCACTTGCTTTTTTCATTCGTTCCTTTTTGTCTTCTCCTCGAAATACCAGGGGCAATGCCACATTTTCCTGGGCTGTCATTGTCTGCAGAAGATTAAAGGACTGAAAAATGAACCCGACATGATCTCGTCTGAATTTGACCAGCTGATTTTCATTCATTTTTTCGATGTGCTCTCCATTGATCACGACCTCACCTTTAGTAGGCTTTTCCAGCCCCGCCAACATGTTCAGCATAGTTGATTTTCCTGAACCGGACGTACCCACGATCGCACAAAATTCTCCTTCATAAATCTCCAGGCTGACTCCATTTAGCGCATGTACTTTATTCTTTCCAATGGAATACACCTTATGAAGATTCCGAACCTGAATCACAGGTTTCCTACTCTCTGCCAACTTTTCAACCTCCTCATATCTGTTCTCCTATTACTGATAATCATACCCCGAAAAAAGTTTTAAGTATAGCTGATTTTCCCAAAAAAATTCTTAAGAATAACTTAAGACGCATACTCTATCCGAATATGCGTCTTACCTACCTCTTAGAACTCTATTTCCATTCCCGTATGCATCTGTTCAACTGTATTTCCCAATTCTTCCTTGAGAATCCGGAATGCTTCCTCTCCGGTACAATGCCCCGTTACAACCCTTTGAATTCCGGTTGCCTTGATTCTTTTTGCCAGTGCCCGGATCTCTGCTTCCGAGGATTTGTAAAGGTGAAGTCCTCCTACATATCCGCAAATTTCCTTATCCGGAAAGGTTGCTGCAACTTCCGTAATGATATTATCAGCTCCGCCATGAGAACAGCTGTTAAAGATCACCAGGCCTTTCGGCGTATCGATCACAAGACTCTGCTCATGGGCAAAATCGTCCGGAAACATCTTTCCGTTGTCCTTAATAAACAGATTTACCCTCTTTGCAATCTTTTCCAACCCAATGGTCTTATGCGGGATCAGGTAAACACCTTCTGTCAGCTGATAATCTCCTTCTACATATTCGATCCGGTCCTTGTAATTTCCCAGAATTCCCTGCTGAATGCCATTATATTCATATAAGAAAAATTTCTTTTTTCCATAACAGTTTTCCGAAGCACCTTTACGCAGATAAAACTTTGCATTTTCATTTTCCGTGAAAAATGCCGGCATACCGTCTGAATGATCATAATGGGCATGGGAGAGAACTCCCCACTGCACTTCTCTAAGATCCACACCCATTTTTTTTGCATTCTCCGAAAATTTTTCACTGCTTCCTGTATCCAGTAGAATCTTTTTTTCATTCTGTTCTATATAAAAAGATAATCCCCATTCACAAAACAGCTCACTATTTGTAAGATTATCTATCAAAACCTTTGCGATCATATCCTTCCCTCTCTGTCTCAAAACCCACGTCTTATTATAATATAGCACTTCCAGGCCTTCCCCTCAAGCAAACTTGTAACATTTTCTTCATTTTTTTGTAAAATCTCTGATGCATAAAAAAATGATTTCTGCAAATCCTATGAACGAAAGGATGGTGTTAAATTATGAATAACAATAGTAACAAAAACAAATCCGGCAACGCAGGCAATAGCAGCAACGCAAATAACGCAAGCAGCAGCTATCGTGCGGGCAACAGCTCAAACGCTGAAAAATCAGGAAAGAACGCAAGCAACGAATCAAACACTTCCAAAAACTGCAAATAACTTTTCTGCAACAAAAAAGGATGTTGAATTTCAACATCCTTTTTTTCGTGAAGCATCGGGGATTCGAACCCCGGACAACTTGATTAAAAGTCAAGTGCTCTACCGACTGAGCTAATGCTCCATAATTTATTTACTTGAACAGTTCTTTTCAACTGCCCTAACTGGGCTAGTTGGATTCGAACCAACGAGTGCAGCAGTCA
>CAZOJX010000085.1:0-8096 GCA_964580255.1 uncultured Lachnoclostridium sp.
GCATTCTGTACATGCCAATGTGATTTTAACGCGCACAACTTCCACCTCGCTTTTTTCTTTTTTTGTGCGACAGCCGCGACACTGTCAATTTTAGGCATAAAAAAAAAGCCTTCGCTTCTTCCATTCGCTTGCATATCGTAACATATACAAATAGATTCGTCAAGGCTTTTTTCTTAAATATTCATTCTTTTTTTCACGTTTTTCAGCGTGTTTTTAAGCATTTACGGTGTATCTTCGTCCTTCGCCCAGCCATAAGCATATTTTACGGCTTTGTTCCAGCCCTTCAGACGTTTTTTCCGTTCTTCTTCGCTGATATTCGGCTGGAAAGAACTGTCTGACGCCCAGTTTTTGAGCACATCTTCCTTATCTTTCCAATATCCCACCGCAAGGCCTGCAAGGTACGCTGCTCCCATTGCCGTTGTCTCCACACATACCGGCCGGTTTACCGGCGCATGAATGATGTCTGCCTGGGTCTGCATCAGGAAATCATTGGCACTGGCACCGCCGTCCACCTTTAAGGAAGCAAGTGCAATGCCGGAATCTGCCTTCATGGCTTCCAGCACATCATTGACCTGGTAGGCAATGGATTCCAGGGTCGCACGAATGATATGGTATTTATTTACCCCGCGGGTGATCCCCACGATCGTTCCTCTGGCATATTGATCCCAGTGCGGTGCTCCCAGACCGGTAAATGCCGGCACGACATAGCAGCCGTTGGTATCGTTTACCTTCTTTGCCATATATTCTGAATCAGCTGCCGAATCGATCAGCCGCATTTCGTCTCTCAGCCACTGGATCGAAGCTCCTGCTACGAAAATCGACCCTTCCAGGGCATAATTTACTTTTCCGTCCAGTCCCCAGGCAATGGTCGTTACCAGCCCGTTTTCGGAAAACACCGGTGTTTCCCCGGTATTCATCAGCAAAAAGCATCCTGTTCCATAGGTGTTTTTCGCTTCTCCCGGCTGAAAACAGGTCTGACCAAACAGTGCTGCCTGCTGATCTCCTGCTGCGCCTGCGATCGGAATCTTTCCTCCCAGGAAGGACGGGTCTGCCATTCCGTAGATGCAGCTGGAAGGCTTCGCCTTGGGCAGCATTTTTTCCGGAATTTCCAGTTCATCCAGAATTTCCCGATCCCATTCCAGGGTATTGATATTAAAAAGCATCGTTCTGGACGCATTAGAATAATCGGTCACATGAACTGCGCCTTTGGTCAGTTTCCAGATCAGCCAGGTCTCAACCGTACCAAACAAAAGATCTCCGGCTTCTGCTTTTTCTCTTGCCCCCGGCACATGATCCAGGATCCATTTGATCTTGGTTCCCGAAAAATAAGCATCGATCACCAGTCCTGTCTTCCGGCGGAATTTTTCGGTCAGTCCCTTTTCCTTTAAAAGATCACAGTATGCCGAAGTTCTGCGGCACTGCCATACAATGGCGTGATAGATCGGCTCTCCTGTGTTTTTGTCCCACACAATGGCGGTTTCCCGCTGGTTTGTAATTCCGATGGCTGCAATATCTTCCGCAGACGCACCGATCTTGTTCATGGATTCTACTGCAACCCCCAGCATGCTTGCCCAGATCTCATCCGCATCATGTTCTACCCAGCCCGGCTGCGGATAGTACTGTGTGATCTCTCTTTGGGTCACACTGCACATTTCTCCTTTTTCATTAAAAAGAATGCAGCGGTTGCTGGTCGTTCCTGCGTCCAGCGCCATGACATATTTTGCCATATTCTTTCCTCCAAAACCTAGATTTTGATGATCAGCACCGGAATGGGCGGATCATTTGGTCTGTTTGCATATTCTGAAACAATGACCAGATACTTTTTTGCATCTAATCCTTTTATATAAGAAAGAACTGCTTCCTTTTCTTCATAGCCGCTGTCACCGCCGCTGTAAATACAGACAGTCATCAGGCCTTTTTTCTTCAGCAGCCTCAGACCGGCTTCTATCGCTTTGATACTGCTTTCCCGGCAGGTTGCTTTTTCATGATCGCCCCCCGGCAGATATCCCAGATTAAAGGTAATGCAGGATACTGTATTTTCCTTTGCATACGCTCCCATATTTTCATGGGAGGTCAGCAAAAGCTCATAATTTTCCGGACATTTTTCCTTCTGAAGTTTCTCAAGGGTATGATCCAGCGCCATCTGCTGTACATCAAAGGCAAGAACTTTGCCCTTTTCTCCGGCCAGCCTGCTTAACAGAGCCGTATCATTTCCATTTCCCATGGTCGCATCAATGCACTGATCTCCCGGCTGTACATGTTCTTCCAAAAAATGATGGATCCAATTTGTAATCTGATAATTTTTCATAGCGTTTCCTTACTGACAGAATACATATCTGTCCAGCCGTTCAAAGGCTTCCTGCACTCTGGCATAAGGAAGTGCCAGATTCATGCGGATACCGTATGCTCCACGGAAGGCTCTGCCGTCCTGCCAGAGAACACCAACTTCCAGTCCCGCTTTCTGTACTTCGTCAATGGTCTTTCCATGCTCTTTGCACCATTCTTCACAGTCCAAAAACAGCATGTAGGTCGCCTGAGGTTTGGAAACCTTTACACCTTTCCACCGCTTTTCGATGAAATCACAGGCAAAATCCACATTTTTGGTCAGTACCGTCTTCAGCTCGTCCAGCCATTCATAGCCTTCCGGCTCATAGGCGCCCAAAAGCCCGTACATGGAAAGTACATTCATACTATTATAATGGCTTAAGGAAGATTCCTTGCGGAGTCTGTCCCGAAGTCTCGGATTGTACACGATATGATAGCTTCCGATCAGACCTGCCAAATTGAAGGTCTTTGACGGAGCATAAAATGCAATGGTACGCATCTTTGCATTTTCCGATACAGACTGTGTCGGAATGTGCTGATGGTCTGCCAGGTAAAGATCTGACCAGATCTCATCAGAGATCACATAGACATCGTATTTTTCAAACAGCTCCATTGCCTTTTCCAGTTCCCACTTCTCCCAGGCACGTCCGGTCGGGTTGTGAGGGCTGCAAAGGATTGCTGTATGGATCTTCTGTTCCTGAAGCTTCTGCTCCATATCCTCATAATCCATACGCCACACATTTTCTTTGTCCCGCACCAGAGGACTATGTACCAGCTCATAGCCTGCATTTCCTAATGCATTGGTAAATCCTACATAAGTCGGAGAATGTACCAGGATCTTATCCCCTTTCGAACAGAGGATTCCTGCGGCACTTACCACGCCACCCAGCACACCGTTTTCGTAGCCGATGGACTCTGCCGTAAGCCCTTCTACCCGGTTTCTGTTTTTCTGCCACCGGATAATGGCGTCATAATATTCTTTTCTCGGTTCAAAATAGCCGAACACCGGATGTTCCAGTCTTTTTTGGATCGCTGCCGGAATAGTCGGCGCCGCCGCAAAATTCATATCCGCAACCCACATCGGGATTGCATCGAAGCCTTCTTTTAGAGGAACAGAAAAATAGCCCTTTCCGGATTCTCTCTCTTTTGCCGGCGTATCTACCGCCAGAGCGTCCATGCCCCTACGTTCGATCACCGTTTCAAAATCGTATTTCATTTATTCCTCCATCTGAAGATAGGCTTCTGCGATCTTTTCGTATTCTGCTTCGTCTTCAATCTTCTGTACCTGAAAATCTTCGCCGTCCATCTGGCCTATATAGATATATCTCGCTTCGTCATGAATCGTATCTCCCTCTACCAGGGCACCTACCACATAATGGCATTCTTCATAATCAAACTCGTCCACCACTGCCAGTTCTACTTCTGTTCCGTCCTTTGCTGTTACAAAAAATGTCACATATTCCTGAAATTCATTTTCCATTGCTTCCATGCCGCAAGTCCTCCTAAATTCTAGTTTTCCAAATGAGAAAGGATCTCTCTTTTGTATTGTAAGAAATTTTCGGACAAATTGAAACCTTTTTTTCTCGGTTTTGGCTCTTTTATGACAATTTCTTTAGTGATCGTTCCCGGTTTGCCTGTCAGAAGATAGATCCGGTCAGATAAAAGAATGGCTTCTTCAATGTCGTGGGTGACAAAAAGAGTCGAAAGCCGGATTTTTTCCATAACCTTTAAATACCATTCATGCATGGCAGATTTGGTCAGCTGATCCAATGCAGAAAACGGCTCGTCTAGTAAAGCTACCTTTTCCGAAAACAGGTAGGTACGCAAAAAAGCAGCTCTTTGCTTCATTCCTCCGGAAACCTCCGCAGGGTATTTTTTTTCTGCTCCCTCAAGACCAAATTCCTTCAGATAGCCCGATGCCACTTTCCTCGCCTCTGCCTTTTTCATACCCCGAATGATCAGAGGCAGTGCCACATTATCCAAAACCGTCCGGTAAGGAAGGAGCAGATCTTTTTGCAGCATATAGCTGATCTTTCCCGGTTTTCCCGTAATTTCTTCCCCTTCCAGATAAATGTGGCCCGTATCCGGCATACTCAGCCCGGCAATGGCATGAAACAGGGTTGTTTTTCCGCCGCCGCTGACTCCTAAGAGGGAGACAATCTCTCCCTCCCGAAGTTCCAGGGAAATATCCCGAATGATCTCCTCTCCATCAAAAGATTTTGATATATTTTTTACTTCTAAAATTGCCATGTATTCTCCTACTGCGGCAGATATTTGTTCGTGAAACCGCTGTTTAACATTACAGTTCCCTCTGCCAGTTCATTTTCATTTACCCACTGATAAAAATTGTTCCACCGATCCGCATCGATGAAGCCCCAGTAAGGTGCATCTGCCTGGTACTGATCTGCCAGATATTTCTGACTTGCCACTGCAAGTTCTTCATCAAGCTCCGGTGCTGCCTTACAAAGGATCTTCGCCGCTTCCTCCGGATTTTCCATGGCAAATTCATAGCCTTTGCTCAATGCTGCCAGAAATGCTTTTGCTGTCTCCGGCTTTTTCTCTAAAAATTCATTTCCCGCAACGATCACCGGAGTGTAATAATCAAACACCGGATCTACCTCTGCAAAGGAAAAATAATCGGTTTCCAGTCCTTCCAGCTCCGTTTTCACACCTGCCCAGCCGTAGAAGATCCAGATAGAATCTACACTGTTTGTTTTTAAGGCTGTCACCTCGTCTGTCACAGTGCTTGGGATCAATTCCAGTTTTTTGTAATCTCCGCCGTCCGCTTCCATAACCTTCTGGATTGTCGCAAGCTCTATGGCACCATTCCAGGTTGCATAGGAATGTCCTTCCATTCCCTTTGGCGTATCCATTCCCTCGCCTTTGCGGGAAATGATTCCTGAGGTATTATGCTGGATCACAGAAGCAACCGCTGTCACCGGAAGGGATTCGCCCTCCAAAAAAGCCGGTGCCAGAGAATCCTGAAAAGATACTCCAAACTGTGCTTTTCCGGAAGCTACCAGTAAAACTGCACCGTCCTCCGGCGGCTGTACGATCTCAACTTCCAGTCCGGCTTCTTTAAAATAGCCCTTTTCCTGAGCCACATATAAGCCTGTATGATTGGTGTTTGGTGTCCAGTCCAGCACAAAGGTGATCTTTTCTGTTTTTCCGGTTCCCACCGTTTCTGACGGTTTGTTTGTTTCCTCTTTGGTTCCTTCTTTTGTACCGCAGCCTGCTAACAGACACAGCAGCAGGATTCCGGCCAATGTTTTGATCTTTCTATTCATTTCTATTCACTACTCCTTTTCCCATGGCATGCATTTCTTCTGCAAAAAGTCAACACCCTTCATCAAAAGCAAACTGATCAGAGCGATCAAAAAAATGACCGCAAACATTTTGTCAAAAGAAAATGCTTTTTTTACTCTCGTCATATAAACACCCAGCCCCGAAAAGCCTCCCAGCCATTCAGAGATCACCGCTCCAACCACCGAATAAGAGGCGGAGATCCGAAGCCCCGAAAAAAACTGGGACATGGCACCCGGCAGCTTTACGATCCGGAAGATCTGCCATGGTTTTGCACCCATCGCACGCAAAAGATCCATGGCGTCCGGATCCGCAGAGCGAAATCCGTTCAGCAGACCTACTGTGATCGGGAAAAAGGTCGTAATGACGATCAGAATTACCTTCGGTGTCATTTCATAACCGAACCAGAGCACCAGCAAAGGTGCAATGGCCACCGTCGGCACTGTCTGGGTCAAAACGATCAGCGGATAACACGCTTTATAAAACGGCTCCACCCAGTCCATCAAAACTGCCATGCCGAATCCCAGCAGGATCCCGATCAGCAGCCCCAAAAATGCTTCCGCCAAAGTAACTCCCGCATGCTCCATCAAAACCGGAAATTCCTCGATCAATGCTTTCCCGACCTGTATCGGTGACGGGAGCAAAAAGCTGTCGATGAACCCCAAAGAACAGCAAAGCTGCCAAAAGAGCAAAAGCACCAGAAGTGCTGAAGCTGACCATAATTTACCTGTGATGTTTTGTAACTTTCTTTTCAATCGTTAATACCTCTCCCTCCGGCCGGTAATTGATCTTTACATAAGCCGATACTGACTCTGCTCCGGCACGTACTGCAACTTTCTGACATTCCTTGATCATGTCCATTAACTCGTCATAATCTCCTTCTACCGAGGTCTCACATGGTCCTACATAGTATGTCATTCCTGTGGATCGAATATAATCGATCACCTCGTCCACGATTCTGATCACTTCTTCATCAGTTTCCACCTTCGGCAGCACCTGGATTGCTACACTTGCATTCATTTTTCAATTCTCCTTTCAGATATCTACCTGACTGCAGAGTACATTTTCCATTCCCTGTGCACCGAAAATGTATTTGAAATATAAAAAACACCTGAATATCCTTTCCGGATACTCAGGTGTCAGAATTTCAATGATTCTTTGCGAAAATGTATTCTTCCTACGCTGGCATTATCCAGATCAGGTTCTCGGGTACCAAGGCTACACCACCTTGTCTCAGCCGGCCGATTTACCAGCGCCCCTTTTATTTGTCAACGTCAGTTTACTACTTCACAAAAAGAATGTCAATCTTTATCAACTGTTATTCTGAGAGGGTGGTCTTGTTTTATGGAAAAATCTATATTATAATTTTTGAAAACAGGCCAATAAGAGAGGTTAACTTATGGAAGAATTATACAGAATCATAGAAGAAAAAATCAAAGCCGCCGGCTATCCAAAAGAAATTGACGGACGTGAATTTTATGACGATATCAGTGATGAAGCAGACGAAAAAGAGAATGGTGATTACATCTTTTTGATCAAAAAGACAGAGGAATTGATGTACAAAGGCTGTATGACTATTATTGATGAACAGTTTGATCTTCATTATGTAGACATTCTGGATAGCGACCAGAATTATCATGTGGATTTTGATTCCTAAATTATTAAGGGAGTTGCTGCACCGGTGCCGCAACTCCCTTTTTCACACTTTCCTATTCCAGCCAGCTTTCCCCTGTCGCATAGTCGATTTCCACGCCCGGCTGTACATTGTAAACAAAAACGCAGAAGCTTACGCCCTCTCCAAAATCTTCTACGGAGTAGGCTTCCATCAGAACACCGTCTGCTACCAGATTGTTTCCGGCAAAGACCGGTGTTACACGATACAGCACGTGATTCCCCGTCTCGTGAACATAGTCTGCCACCTCATTTTCAAATGGAAGCATTCCCTGCACATTTAGTGCGCGGGTTCCGGTGATCAGGTTCTTTTCATTGGCATTTTCCCCTGCCAGCTGATAGCCGATCAAATGGCAACGATTATAAAGATACAGATCCGAAATGACTTCCGGGTATTTTACGGTATGCCAGCCGGAAGGCCGGATCCTTCCAATATCGCCCCGCTTCTCTGTAGGCATCAGTTCCTCGCAGACATTGGCATAGGCGGTTCCGCATCTTCCTAAAAAATCCAGTTCCGAATATTCTTCAAAAGGCTCTGTTATGGCTTCCTCCGGCTCAAACATCGGTTTGTTTCCGTTGATCTCCACATAAGGTTCTCCTTCATATTCCGGAATCTCATATGCAGTTTCTCCCGAAAGTTCATAACCTGACTGCCAAAGCTGAGCAACATCTGCAATCTCCAGCGTTCCCAGACATAGGCAGACCAGCACGATCCCTCTCGTGATTTTTCCAAGTTTTTTCGTTTTTTTCCTCATCACTTTACAAGCATTCCCCTTATTATATCTATGGTTTTCTAT
>CAZOJX010000086.1:0-7999 GCA_964580255.1 uncultured Lachnoclostridium sp.
GAAAAAAGATTATACCATTATTATGGTGACCCATAATATGCAGCAGGCAGTGCGAGTTTCTGATAATACCGCATTTTTCCTTTTGGGAGAAGTGGTGGAATATGATAAAACAGAGAAGCTGTTCTCCATGCCTGCGGATAAGCGTACAGAAAACTATATTACAGGAAGGTTTGGCTGATATGAGAAATCGATTTGACAGACAGTTAAAAAAATTAAATGATGAGCTCATCGAAATGGGCAGTATGATCGAAAAATCCATCGAAAAATCGCTGGTGGCACTGGTTACCCAAAATGTGGATAAAGCAAAGGAAGTGATTGCTTATGATGTGGAAATCGATCGCCAGGAACGGGAAATCGAAAGCCTGTGTATGAAGCTTCTCCTTCAGCAGCAGCCTGTAGCAAGAGATCTTCGCCTGATTTCCTCCGCGTTGAAAATGATCACAGATATGGAAAGAATCGGGGATCAGTCGGCAGATATTGCAGAACTGGCGATTATGATGTCTCAGAGAACTTATACGGAAGAATTAAAGCATATCAGTCAGATGGGACAGGAAACCATGAAAATGGTGATCGACAGTGTCGATGCTTTCGTAGAAAAGGATCTTCAAAAAGCAGGAGAAGTCATTGAACATGATGATGTGGTTGACGGATTGTTTGATACGGTAAAAGGCGAAGTGATCGAAATAATCCACAAAGACAGGGATATGGGAGAATATGCGGCAGATCTTCTCATGGCTGCAAAATACTTTGAAAGGATCGGCGACCATGCTACGAATATTGCGGAATGGGTGGTTTATTCCATTACCGGAGAGCATGAGAGTGAATCCGGCAAAGGAAATCTTTGCCAAAGTGAAGATTGAGAAAAAATTAGGTAAAAAAATTTACACAGATTTTACATAGACTACCTCTTTGATTTTACTTGTGTCCTGTATGGTTGGTAGTACAGACAATGACACAAAAAATGATAAGAGGTAAAAAGTATGGATTTTTTTGGTATATTAAAAATGGTAGGAGGACTTGCTCTGTTCCTCTATGGTATGGATCTGATGGGAGACGGTCTTGCAAAGGCTTCCGGCGGTAAAATGGAAAAAATGCTGGAAACGCTGACCTCCAATACACTGAAGGCGGTTGCTTTGGGCGCAGTAGTTACAGCTGTGATCCAGAGTTCTTCTGCAACCACTGTTATCGTGGTCGGTTTTGTAAACTCCGGAATCATGAAACTGACACAGGCAGTAGGTGTGATCATGGGTGCAAACATTGGTACGACCATGACTTCCTGGCTGCTGAGTCTGACAGGAATTGAAAGCGGAAACTTTTTTATGCAGATGCTCAAACCGTCATCTTTTTCACCGATTCTGGCAGTGATCGGTGTCGTTTTCATGCAGTTTTTAAAGAGTGATAAAAAGAAGCATGCGGGAATGATCATGGTTGGCTTTGCAATTTTAATGACAGGTATGGATACCATGAGCGCAGCGGTAAAACCACTGGCAAATGTGCCGGAATTTACCAATATCCTGCTGATGTTCTCCAATCCGCTGTTAGGTATGGCAGCAGGAGCAATCCTGACAGCCATTATTCAGAGTTCGTCTGCATCTGTCGGTATTTTACAGGCACTTTGTGTGTCCGGAATCGTGACCACAGGAACAGCACTGCCGATCATTATGGGACAGAATATCGGTACCTGTGTTACTGCTATGATCTCCAGTATCGGAGCCAGCAAAAATGCAAAAAGAACAGCATTGATCCACCTGTATTTTAACCTGATCGGAACGATCATTTTCATGGCTTTATTTTATGCAGCAAATGCGATCTTCCATTTCTCCTTTATGGATTCCGCTATCAGTGCTGCAGGGATCGCGACGATCCATACGGTGTTCAACGTAACGGCAACGATCATTTTACTGCCGTTCTCCAAGGTTTTGGTAAAACTTGCGACAATGACGATCCGGGAAGAAAAAGTCGGAGAAGCACTTCCGGACAATGCAGGCAGAGTGGTAAAGACTCTGGAACCGCGATTTTTGGAAATGCCGGCATATGCGACAGAAGTCTGCATGGAAGCCACAGAAAAAATGGCTTTTCTCAGCGTAAAATCTGTGCTGACAGCAATGAGGCTTTTGGAGCACTATGACGAAGCAGAGGCACAAAAAGTAATCGATTTGGAAGAAGAAGTTGATTCTTATGAAGACGAACTGGGTGCTTATATGGTACAATTAAGCCGAAAAGATCTTGCGGAACATGAAAGCCGAATCCTTTCTATGATGCTCCACAGCATTGGGGATTTTGAGAGACTTTCCGATCATGCCGTAACGATCAGAAATGCAGCGGAAGAACTGCATCGCAAAGAAATGCATTTTTCAGAGCATGCCAGACAGGAACTGGAAGAATATATGCAGCAGGTACGAAAGATCATGGATGCAGCGATCAGCTGCTATGATAATCATGATATCGTGATTGCAGAGAGCATTTTCCCGATGGAGAATGATGCGGAGAAACAGAGTGCAGCTGCTAAAAAGAACCACATCAGACGATTGAGAGAAGGAAAATGTACCATCGAGCTTGGTTTCGTACAGTCTGATCTGTTAACCAGTATGGAAAGTATCGTGGATCATTGCTCCAATGTAGCAGAAACAGTGATCAGTTATCGTTAAGGAGGAATGCTTTATGGCACTCATTTACATCGTGGAAGATGACCAGAATATTCGGGAGATTGAAAGTTTTGCGCTGAAAAACAGCGGCTATCAGATCAAAGACTTTTCCAATGCCAGAGATTTTTACCGGGCATTGAAAGAAAAAAAGCCGGATCTGGCGCTTTTGGATATCATGCTGCCGGACGAGGACGGTATGGAAATTCTGCAAAAGCTTCGGAAAAATCAGGAAACCAAGCGTTTGCCTGTCATTATGGTCACTGCAAAGACGACGGAGCTTGACCGGGTCAAGGGTCTGGATCTGGGAGCCGATGACTATATGAGCAAGCCCTTTGGTGTGATGGAACTTATTTCCCGGGTAAAAGCACTGCTTCGCAGAAGCATGGGAGAGGTTCAGGAAAAGATTCTCCGGGTGGAAGAAATTCTGATGGACGATGAACGACATCAGGTGTTTGTTTCCGATCAGCCATGCGAGCTGACTTTTAAAGAATACGAGCTTCTGCGCCTGCTGATGCAGAACCGGGGCATCGTTCTTTCCAGAGATGTGATCATGGACCGGATCTGGGATATGAGTACGGAGGTGGAGTCCAGAACGTTGGACGTTCACCTGAAAACACTTCGTTCCAAGCTGGGAGAGAGTGCATATCATATTAAAACCATCCGAAATGTCGGATATCGTATGGAGTAGAAAAAATGAGAAGAAAGATTTATCGGGAGCTTGTGCTGATCGCAGCAGTAGCAATCATGCTGACCGGTATTTTTGCAACATTTACTTATTATAGAATTTTCAGGGCAGAGGTTTTTGGGTCTTTAAAAACCTGTGCCCATGTTTTAGTAGAAAGCATCTCGGAGGATACCGAAGAAAATCTTCCGAGCATTGAGGAAGAACTGCGAGTGACGTTGATCGCGGCAGACGGAACCGTACTTCTGGACACCAATGCGGATATTGGGGAAATGTCCAATCACGGAGAGCGTCCGGAAATCAGGGAAGCCTTTTTGGAAGGGGAAGGACAGGACGTGCGTAAGTCGGAAACACTGGAAAAGAGCACTTTTTACTATGCAATGAGGACAGATCGGGGAACGGTTCTTCGAGTTGCCAAGGAAACCGGAAGCATTTACAGTATGTTTTTTAATGCGGTACCTTCCTTTGCGGCAATCGCCGGGATCCTGTTTGCATTCTGTGCGCTACTGGCTCATTTTTTGACCAAAAGCTTTATTGAACCGATTGAAAAGGTGGCAAAAAATCTGGACGGACAGGGAGATGTGGGAAGCTATAAGGAGCTGACTCCGTTTCTGGAAACGATCCGGGAGCAGCACCAGAACATTATCAAAAGTGCGAAGATGCGTCAGGATTTTACAGCCAATGTAACTCACGAACTGAAAACTCCCCTAACCTCGATTTCAGGTTATGCGGAGCTGATCGAAAGCGGCATGACTGATGAAAAAGATACCCGCCGGTTTGCGAAGGAAATCTATCGCAATGCCAAACGGCTGATCAGCCTGATCAATGATATCCTGCAGCTTTCTGAGCTGGATACGAGAGAGATTCCGCTGGAAACGGAGCGGCTGAATCTGTATGGTATGGCAGCAACCTGTGTGGAGATGTTAAAGATCAATGCAGAACCGAATCATATCACACTTTCTGTAAAAGGGAAGGAAGCCTGGATTGAAGGAAACCGCAGTATGATCGAGGAGCTCCTTTATAACCTCTGTTCCAACGGGATCCGTTATAATAAGCCCCAGGGAAGTCTGGAGGTTTCGGTAGAAGAAAATGAGGAAGGTGTTCGCCTGATCGTCGCAGATACGGGAATCGGGATCCCGAAAAAACATCAGGATCGGATCTTCGAGCGTTTTTACCGGGTTGATAAAAGCCGTTCTAAAGAACGGGGAGGTACCGGACTGGGGCTTGCCATCGTAAAACATATCGTAGCAGAGCATCAGGCAAAGCTTTCACTGGAAAGTGAAGAAGGTGTGGGAACGACGATTACGGTACTGTTTCCTAAAAGATCAATTTGATGAAAAAGTGCACAAAAAAGAGATGAAATTTTAGGAAAATTGTATGTCAAATTAAAATTCGGTTAAAAATGAAAAATGTCTATTGAATTTCAAAAATCAGAGGACTATAATGGCTTTTGGCAAAGAAATAGTAGGAGGATTATGAATAAAAATGACAATTTTATTATCTGTATCCATCGCAGTTTTAGCAGGACTGCTGATGACTCGAGTATTTAAACCATTTAAACTTCCGTCTGTAACAGCATATCTGATCGCAGGCGTTTTGATTGGTCCATATTTTCTTGGTGCACTGCACATCAACGGATTGGGAATCGTTTCAGAAGAAGCGGCATCAAAATTATCCCTGGTGTCAGATGTTGCACTGGCGTTTATCGCATTTTCCATCGGTAGTGAATTCCGTTTGGAAGAACTGAAAAAGACCGGAAAACAGGCATTTGTAATCGGTATTTTCCAGGCTCTCGTAGCAACCGTTATGGTAGACCTTGCACTTTTTGCAGTTCATCTGATGATGCCGGATAAACTTTCCGTACCACAGCTGATCACTTTAGGTGCCATTGCGACCGCAACTGCTCCGGCAGCAACATTGATGGTTGTTCGCCAGTATAAAGCAGATGGTCCGCTGACCAGACTGCTTCTCCCAATCGTAGCATTGGACGATGCGGTAGGTCTGATCGTATTTGCTGTTTCCTTCGGAATTGCAAAATCACTGGTAAGCGGAAGTGTAGATCTTGTTTCTATCATTGTAAATCCATTGATCGAAATCGTAGCGTCTCTGCTTCTGGGTGCCCTCCTTGGCTGGGTGCTGACACAGTTGGAAAAAATGTTCAACTCAAACACCAACCGTTTGAACATGACCATTGCAGTGGTATTTTTAGCAGCATCTCTTTCTATGATGGATTTCCATGTAGGAAGCTTACATATCAGCTTTTCTTCTTTATTAGTATGTATGATGCTGGGAACTGTATTCTGTAATCTTTGTCCGCTTTCTGAGGACATTATGCAGGGTTCAGACAAATGGTCTTCTCCGTTGCTGGCACTGTTCTTCGTTATCAGTGGAGCAGAACTTCAGCTTTCTGTATTTACAGACGGAGCAATCGTATTTATCGGTATCGTGTACATCGTTTTCCGTTGCCTCGGGAAATATTTTGGTGCAGAATTCAGTGCAAAGGCAACCCACTGTGCACCGCAGATTTGTAAATATTTAGGAATCACCCTTTTTCCACAGGCTGGCGTAGCACTGGGAATGTGTACAACCGCAATGCAGATTGGAGAACAGGGAAATCTGATCCGTAACATTACACTGTTTGCTGTATTGATTTACGAATTGGTTGGACCGCTTTTGACAAGAAATGCTTTGATGAAAGCCGGAGAAATTCCGCCAATGCCGGATTATGTAAAGAACCGTCGTGAAGAAAAACTTGCAGCAGTGGGGAAAAAGGATAAAAAGTAAGCTGACGTCATAGAATACAAAAAAAGGTTTTTTATGGGGAAACCGGAAAAAAGTCAGCTGTTGATCGCAGGATTGTGCGTGATCTTATTTTGTTTATTATTTTTTGACGAGAAAAAAGACCGTTCGTATCTAGGTGTATTTTCAGAAAAAGAGACAGAAGCCTCTGTATCCAGTCTGATCGCACCGGATCGGACGGTCTTTCCTTTAAAAGAGGGACAGAGGGTCTGTTATCTGACCTTTGATGACGGTCCCAGTGAAAACACTGAAGAAATCCTGGATATTCTTAAAGTCCATGGAATCAAGGCGACATTCTTTGTCATTGGAGAAGAAATGACGGAGGAACGAAAAGAAACGGTACAGCGGATCATTGCGGAAGGGCACGCCATCGGAATGCATGCCAATGTTCACGAATATGAAAAACTGTATGCAGGTCTGGAAGCCTTTTTGGAAGATTATGCAGTTCTGCACGAAAAATTGGAACAGGAATATGGTGTGGAGACCGCATTGTTTCGCATGCCGGGCGGAAGTGTCTGTTCCTGCCTTCGTGGAAATGGAAAAACTTACATTCAGGAAATGGAGAAACGAGGATTTTGCTGTTTTGACTGGAATGTCAGCGGAGAGGATTCGGTAGGAAATCCCACAGTAGCCTCAATCCGGGAAAATGTCCTGAGCAAAGGACTGGACTGCCGCAGAGCCATCGTATTGCTTCATGATTCCCGGGCAGCGAAAAAGACGGTAGAAGCACTTCCGGAGATCATAGAAGCCTTTGAAAAGGAAGGGTTTTCCTTTGATTCTCTGGAACATGCAGAAAGCTATGTGTTTCCAAAAAGCAGAATATAAAAAGGCATGTGGGCGTTTGCTCACATGCCTGAATTGGTATTTATGACTTTCTTTTGTGTCCAAGCGGCTGACGGAGTAAAGAAATAAGTCCGCCTTTTTCGAGGGCTTTGTAGACTGCAACGATCACCAGTGCCTCAAAGACCGGCATAACAAGATTTTTGGACAATCTGGATGGAAACCATGTAATGATCCATGCGGTGAGAGAATTTTTTCCATACATCAATGCAAGCCAGAAGGTTCCCAAAACTGCATTGATGATCACATCGTTGACCAGACATACGAGAAAGACTCTCGGAATCGTGATCTTTTTCTTGTACAGAAAAGTTCCCATAAAGATACCGGAAAGTACCGCATTGAAGGTAAGACCGATACAGAGCGGTCCTCTTGGGTTGATCACAAAATTTAAAAGATCCATGGCTCCGCCAAAGATGGCTCCGGCAGCAGGACCAAAAAGACAGGATGCCATAATGTTACATAAAGGATCCAGCGTCAGCTGCAGTCCAAAATCAAATTGGCTTGAGATCATGTAAAAGACGATGGAAAGGGCACCCAGCATACCAAGAACACATAAGGTTTTGGTGCTTTTGAACTCCCGAAAGGAATCCTGAAACATTTGGTTGATTTTTTGCATAAAAAATACACCTCCATATTTATGCAGTGATTAGAGAATATTACCTAATAATAATGCCCACACAGAAAATCCTGTGCTTCACCACAATATGAGATGTACTCATCTGCAGCAACGGGTGCGGGATCATATCGTAAGAATTTTGATTCTTTTCGTTTCGGGGCAACTCCCCAGCCGCCGAACACTTGACGCATGAATCCCTACTTCGCTTATTATTAAATTATGCTCATTATAGCACAAAAAAACCAGATGACAAGTAGTTTGGGAGAAATCTTTACAAAAAAGAGGGATTCATGTAAGATAACTTTTAGAAAATATTGTTTTGCAGATTCATTCAAATGACAGAGGTGACAGAATTGGATTATAGAGAGATTGTAAATTATATAGAAGAAATTCCAAAATTCACTGTAAAAAATCCAC
>CAZOJX010000087.1:0-7934 GCA_964580255.1 uncultured Lachnoclostridium sp.
GACCTACCAGGCTCATATCCCCCTTCAGGATATTGAACAGCTGCGGCAGTTCATCAATGCTCGTTCTTCGGATCAGTTTTCCGATCGGCGTTACGCGTGGGTCATTTTTAATGGTCCAGCCCTTCTTTTCCTTCGCCGGATCCTGAACCTCCATAGAACGGAACTTATACATCTGAAAAGTCTGGTTATGAAGACCGACTCTCTCCTGCTTATAGATCAACGGTCCCGGTGAACTGATCTTGATCACCAGTGCTGTCAGCAGCATGACCGGAGAAAACAAAACGATCGCAAAGAGGGAACCGCCGATGTCCACAATCCGCTTCATCATGGCATTAAATGTATTGGACAGCGGCACATGCCGGATATTAACGACCGGAAGTCCCATCAGATCCTCTGTATATGGCTTCGTCGGAATGATATTATTATAGTCCGGAATAAATTTCGTATGAACCCCGGATTTTTCACACTCCGCAACGATGTGTTCCAGTTTGGAATATTCACTCAGTCCCAAAGTAATGGCAATCTCGTCCAGCTCGTTTGCCGGCAGAATGTGCGTCAGATCATCACATACACCGATTACCTTGATTCCTTTATATTCCACACCCTGCTCTACATTATCGTCCAAAATCCCACAGACATCATATCCCCACTGAGGATTGCCCTTGATGCGGTCAATGTACTCCTCTGCCGCACGACTGTAACCCACCAGCAAAATATGCTTGAGATTAAAACCGCTTCTTCGCAGCTTCCATAAAATATATCGGATCACATTTCTGACTCCGACCCCGGCAAAGGTGTTCAGAACACAGAAAATAATCAGCACCATACGGGAGAAGTCTTTTGTATAGATTTCAAACTGCTTATTAAAAATCTGCAGACATACCAGAATCGTTACCAGTACCACGAGATTGGCCTGCACCACATTGCTGGCTTCCAGTCTTCTTCCCTTTACTCTCTTCGCCGTATAAAGATTAAAGGCAAAATAGACGAATAAAGTATACGGAACCAGCGGGATCAGCATCATACAGTAGTCTGTAAAAGGAAGACCCGGATCACCCTTTAAGATTGGGAATCGGATCGCCCATGCCAGAAGATAAGACAATACCGTTGCAATGGCATCAACCACCACATGCAGACGGTTAAAATGTCTCTGATTATCTTTGATCATAAATATCCACCTAGCTTCTCTTAAACCTTCTTGCAAGATTCAGCCAAAGCTCCAGCTGAATCTTCGCATAATTCGGCAGATTTTTCCATGAAAATCTCACCTTATTTTTTGCGTTGCAAAGCCGGATCCCTTCCATAAGTCCTGCGGCATACTCTTTCCCCAGGCCTTTTTTACAGAAGAACAGCCACTTAATGAAAAATCCTGCCAAAAGAAATGGGCTGTTAACTAGTATTTGCAGAAACGGCATATTTTTATAAGCAAGATATACACTATTTCTGGAAGAAAGCTTGACTTTAAACGCATTATGTGCGGAACCGGAAAATCCGCTTCCCACGTGATATACCACTGCTTTCGGGGCATACACATTACGATATCCATAAATTCTGGCACGATAGCCGATATCAATATCTTCTAAATATGCAAAATGCTTTTCATCAAAATACCCCAAAAACTCCAACACACTTTTTCGATAGATCGCAGCACCGGCGCAGGACGCAAAAAGATCTGCCGGCTCTGTGTAATCCTCCACAGCACCGCCTTTTCCCCGTCCGAATGCCCAGCCAAGGGCGCAATAATAGTCTCCGGCATCGTCCATTCGTGTACGATCATGATACTGAACCATCTTCGAAGAACAGGAAAAAATCCGTTCTTCCTTCCGGATCGCCCGCAGAAGCTCTGCTGCAAAATCCTTCTCCACCTCAGTATCATTATTTAACAGGATCACAAACTCGCTCTCTGCCGCCTTAATCCCTGCATTGACTGCACCACAAAATCCGTAGTTCTTGTCCAATTTCAAAACGCGAACTCCCGGATAGGCATCTAAATATTCCTGACTGCCATCGGTGGAACCGTTATCCACCACGATGACCTCCATTTGATCTATTTCCTGTGCGAAAACTGACCTAAGACAGTTTTCCAAAAAATGTTTTCCGTTATAGTTGGGGATCACAATCGAAACGTTTCTCATGTTATCCTTCCCTTTTCCTGATTGCTGCTGCACATGGCACATAGACAATGCGGCAGCCCTTTTCTTTTACAAACTCACAAAAAGAACCCATCTGTTCCCCGTCTGTAAGCTCTGTTTCTTTCGGATTCCACTGTTCCAAAAGTTCCCCTCTGACTGCAAACAGCCTGTAAGAAACACCTTCCGTATCCTGCTGCAGGATCGAACGGTGGAAATATCCTGTAAATCCTTTCGGCAGTCCGGCATCCGCATACTGAAGTTCTCCTTCCGCCGTGCATTCCATTCTGCCCCAAAGGGTTACCCCTTTGTCTGATAATATCTTCCCTCCGGCCATACCGACGCCCGGACGCATACAGTTTACCGCCAGCTGAAGGAGCCCTTCCTCACTGACCTTCTCTAATCCTGCCTCTGCAAAAATCACCACTTTGCCTGACAGATCTTCCTTTTTGGAAAATATTACATTTTTGTTAAATCCATTCTCATAATATATAACATTTTCTATATTTTGTCTACGCAAATCCTTTGAAAAATTATTTAAGATTTTCTTAGGATTCCGGTCTTTACAGCCGAAAAAGACCAAATTTACAGACAATTCTTTCGGAATTTCGTAAGTTGTCTGGTAAAATCCATAAAATCGGGTATCAGAAACCACCCCTGCTTCCCCGCATCTTTCCAGATGAGCTTCCACAGCCCGTCTGCCTGCTTCATAGGCATACAGTTTGCTCATAGGATTGGCCGCCGTCGAAGCCTCATGGCACCGCCAGTGATATAAAACCTTCGGAATATGAACCACCGCTTTGGCCTGCTCTGTCAAGCGTAAAACCAGATCAAAGTCCTGGGCACCGTCATAAGCGGAACGAAATCCTCCGATCCGTTCCAGGAGTTCCCGCTTCATCACCAGAAAATGGCAGATATAGTTATTGCTGCGCAGAAGATCCCGGTTAAAATCCGGTTTCCGGTGAGGTTCAAAATAATGCCCCAGATCAAAGCTTACCTTATCCTCATCTGTGTAGATCACTTCGGCATCAGGATTTTCGGCAATGGCCATGCGAACCTCATACAGCGCATGGAGTTCCAAAAGATCATCATGATCCAGAAGACCGATATAATCTCCCGATGCCATTTTCAAGCCTTCATTGGTGTTTTCAGAAATCCCTTTATTTTCGGAAAGTCTTTGATATTTCACCCTGCTGTCCTTTGCCTGATATTCTGCAGCAATCTTCTCCACACTGTCATCACTGCTTCCGTCTGCAATACACAGTTCAACACGACAAAAAGTCTGTCCAAGGACAGACTCTATCATTTGTCTCAAAAATAGTTCCGGCGTGTGAAAGGTCGGCACCACAATACTAAAAGTGATTTCTTTCATAAAGTGGCGTCTTCGCTGGGCTTCCAATTCTTCCCAGTCAGGAAGCTCTGCCAGCCGTTCTTTTTCATAGCCTTTCTGCGCCTCATTTTTGGCTTGTTTTTCTTTAACCTTGTAATAGGTGTTGGATACTCCATTTTTTTTGATTTCCCCAACCAGACGGTTCATCAAAGAAAATATTTTTGCCATGAAAAAACTCCTAGAAAGTTACTTCTCCGTCGTGAGAAATCAGGGAAACTGCTGTCACAGCTGAAATTTCAGAAACAGCCTTCACAAGCTCTGCTTCCTTTGCTGTGCGTACCTCGATCACCATATCCAGATGTCCTGCACTGAAGTTTCTTGATTTTACTTTACATACCTTGCCGGATTCTTTCACTGCATTTAATACTGCATCTTCTGCTTCTAATTCTTCTGCATTTACAACAAGCATCATCGGTGCTTTGGAAGTTGGAATCAGATCCAGTGCAATGATTCCTACAGTTACTAAAAGAGAAGTCAGAACAGCAATTTCATAAAGACCGGCTCCACAGATGATACCGATGGAAATTGACCAGAATAAAAATACCAGGTCCATTGGATCCTTGATCGCGGTACGGAAACGAATGATAGATAACGCACCGACCATACCAAGGGAAATTACCAGGTTGGACTGCATTGCCAAAATGATTGCTGCTGTGATCACTGCAAGTGCTACCAGTGAAATATTAAATGTTTTAGAATAAAATGTTTTTCTGGTCACAACTCTGTAAACCACGAAAATATAAAGTGCGATCAACGCTGTTACACAAAGTGTCGCTGCAATACGGCCGGTGCTGATGTCACCGCCTGTGAATCCCTCTAAAAATGATTTTTTAAAAATATCAGAAAAATTTGCCATCTCCTATGTACTCTCCTTTACTTCTATAAGATTTAATTTGTTTATCGATTAAATTTTCTGCATAAATAAAATTTTGAAAATGCAGTCTGACGCAGGCTGTCCAGCTGCAATACCCGATAAATATAATCCGGAAGAAATTCATCAAATTTCACTTCCAGTACATGCTGTCCTGCCGGCATGATCGGACGTTTGTAGATTTCTTTGTCCAGGAAATTTTCAATCCGGTCAGAAGAAGAAATGTTCTTATCTAACGTAATACGGACATTTCCCAGCTTGTACACATAAGGTACACGATCATATTCTACAATGATCTTCGGTTTTAATAAAGCCGTTTTCATCTGCAGCAAAAGCTTCTGCAGAACCTCCGGATACTCCTTGCTGTCCGGAAGCACCTCCCCACGCATCAGCGTGCGGCACTGTTCCTCCGTCAAAGGACAGGAAAGCTTTAAGGTTTTTCCACGCTCCTTCTTTTTCAGTTCCAGAGTGATCTTATCCGCACTTCCGTTATAAATACGGATACGAAACTTTTCTCTCGGATCCGTTCCATTTTCATTTTCATAATAACACCGATCATAATAATCGTCAAAATACAGGCTGCGGATATGATACATGCCGTCTGCTCCCGCATGGGAATCCAGTGATACCAGATGACGGATTCGTCCCTGTATCAATGCAAGCTGTGCAGCCGTACAGATATATTTTAACTCATGACGATATTTGGGGGTATCATTCTTATCTTTTTCAAGCTTCAAAATCGTTCTCCCTCTATCTTTATTAATCTTCATAATATGAATCATTATACAACGCTTTGTCTAAAAAAGCCATTCTTTCTTTTGCATAATTTAAAATTAACTGCTGATCCTCTGCATGGGCTCCTTCCGGCCAGCGTTCCCGGTCTCTTTCAAAGGCTCCGGAAGCCCGAAGTTCTGTATCAAAGGTCTGTATCATTTCTTCCAGTGCTTCATCTGTCAGCACCGTTTTCCGAAGTTTTTTATAAAGATCCTTCACATACGTTCTGGCATCATGATAATTTGCTTCCAGGAGCTTACTTCCCACATCCCACGGAACGATCTCGTCAAAAGTTTCCCACTCAAAATCCGTATAAAGGGGATTTACCTCTCCTACCGAAACATTGCCCCAGGTAAGATCCATATCCCATGGTGCAAAATAGAATTCATAATCATATTTATAATCTTCACGATACTGTGCAACATAAAATACATTTTTCGTGATCTGATCAAATCCTGTGATCATCTGGATAAAAAGCCATAGGTTCAATGCACTTTCCTCGTTGATCAGACGGGATTCCTGTTCCAGAAATTCTTCATTAGATAAGGTCAGCAGTGCCGCCAGATCAGCTAAAGGCATCCAAAGATCTGCATCTTCCTCTACAGAGCCCGATTTCATTTCAAAACCTTCTACTTCTGCTTCCGAATCCTCTGCATTGTAAAAATCTTCATAATGATACTTTAAGCTTCCCGGATTTTTTCGTTTATAAGAATAATCCTCCGCATTTAAATCCAACTGTTTGGCATCTACCGGTTCCAGCAGTCCGTACAGACCGCAATAACGGTTATCCGCAAAAACCTCTACATAAGTCATTTTCGGTCCATAGTAGGATTTCTCCGAAACTGCTCCGGCACCAAAGGTATCCCATACGGCCATGGACAGACGGTCACGAATCTTGGATTCATCGTTATACATGGCATATAAGATCCAGTCATCATCCTTACGCAGGTCAAAAAGAGAAAGCTTATTTTTCTGGATTTCTCCATTTTTATCCGCCGTGATCAGATTGATCTTATAACCCTTTTTTGGAAACATCCGGCTTGTATTTCCTCTGATATGTCCTGCATACTCTGACTGTTGCGTCCCATGCAAAGAAAAATCTGTATCATAAAACACCGCACTTCCGGTAATCTCCTCCTCCGCATAAAAACCTTCATTCGTAGAGAGGTCAATGATCGGAAGTCCGGTAAAGACTACACTGTAAGCCCCCCAGTGCTGTTCGTCAAAAACCATCAGAGAAAAAGCTACTCCCGATGCGATCACTTCCTGCTTTTCCCGGCTGGTTACATCCTCGGAAAACAAAACCTGATATTCCGGCTGTCCGCTGGTAAACTCCAGCTTTTCCCAGGCTTCCTCTTCCATATCTAAAGGCACAAAAAAAGTATTCGTTTCCTCGTCAAAAGGAACCCGGATACCATTGCACAAAAGTGCCGTAAATCCCAGTTCTGTCGTCCGGCGGTGGCTTTTCTTTACAAATTTTGTCATTTGATGATCTATCCGGTTAAACACCGCAAAATTATTCTGCTGAAACTGACTGATCAGGAAAAAGCTGCCTGCAAACAAAAGCATGCTTAAAAGCATGAACACTTTTTTCTTCATCTTACATTCCTCATAAATATTGACCCATTATAGCATTTCCCGGCATAGATTGCAAGAAAGGCTCCATAAGGACTATCTTACAGCATTTCTTCATTTTTAATTCTTATATTTTTCTTAATTCCCCTCAGAACTTTTGACTTTTCTGTTTTTTTCCAGTAAAGTAAGGCTATCATATACAAAAAGGAGACGCTTATGAAAAAATATATTGTTTCATTCTTTTCCCTCCTTCTGATCCTTTCCTTGGGGATTTGGGGCTGCGGCAAAGAAGAGATTGAATCGGTGACGGTTCCGGATACCATCCTAGAAGACGTGGCTGAAGAACCAACCATCGAAGAAACCACGCCTCCATCAGAGGAAGCGGAGGAAGAACCCGAAGAAGATATCGAGGAAGAAGAACCTGAATACCCGTACTGGTGGGATCTTCATGACTATAATCTTGACCAGGAAGTCCTTGCACAGGACGGAGAATTCAAAAACCTGTCGCTGCAGCCGGGAAATAATCCGGACGAGCTTTACGTTACCTGGTTTTCCAGAAGCTCCTCTCGCGGAAAGGTAACCTTCCACTCCGACGGGCTGTTCAATGACATTAAAGCAAAGGCCTCTACCCAGGGAAGTATTTCCGTTCCGGGATATTACCGCAACAGTGCACTCATTACCGGATTAAATTCCAATACGACCTATACCTATCAACTGTCAAACGGAAGCAGTCAGTCCCCAATCTATACTTATGAGACCGGTGACCTTTATTCTACAGACTTTACCTTTACCATCGCCGGAGATCCGGAAATCGGGCTGGGAGATCCGGAAGTCCTTCCGGGACACCGCAGTATGTGGCGTGTTGTCTTAAACCGAATGAAATCCCAGATTCCGGATTCCAGCTTTTTGATCTCTGTAGGAGATCAGGTTGCTAATCCTGCTTCTTCAGAGCATTACGATTACTTTTTAGACAACTCTGTCCTTTACTCTACACCGCTGGTTCCGGTCGTTGGAAATCATGACTCCGGCACCGGATATTTTGGAGATCATTTTTCTCTCCCAAATATGAGTTCCATCGGTCATGAATCCGGCGGCGACGGCGATTACTGGTTCACCAGAGGAAATGCTCTTTTTATGGTAATAAACAACATGAGTCCTCAGCCAACAGAAGTCCACGAACAGTTTGTTGCAGAAG
>CAZOJX010000088.1:0-7929 GCA_964580255.1 uncultured Lachnoclostridium sp.
GTAGAAGATAACAGTCAAGCAATAGGAGAGAGGGGAAACTTTCTCTCCTATTTTAGACCAAAGAGAGCAGGTATTTTACATGAAACGAAAATACAAAATCGGATTTAACTCATGGGTAATTTAGGCAACTAACAGTTGCCAAAATAAGATCCGTTTGGTTGGTAGAAGGCAACGGCCAATACTGATATCATATCCATATCAAAAAGAAATGGAGAATTTATTATGAGTTTAGGACAGAATATTGCAAAACTAAGAAAAAATATAGGAATGACACAGGAACAATTGGCTGAAAAATGTGACGTGTCAAGACAGGCTGTTACAAAATGGGAATCAGGAGAAAGTGAGCCGGCAATTGCCAAATTGGTTAAGCTTTCTGAAATACTTGAGGTAAGTATAGATGAACTGCTTATGGGTAATTCAAGAGAAATGTTCAGTAATAAAGCAATGCATTTGCCATTGGATTATAAGACACTTTCTGCAATTACAGGTGATTTGACGAATTTTGATTTTTTGTTTACCGCAGGGTGGAGAAAGACATATATGATGCTATTATATGATGTTATAAAAACAAGATATTTCGATTCTAATGAGAAGATTTTTGATGAATATCTTATTGAAAATACATCATCAGAAGAAAGAGAACATAGTGTTAAATGCTTAATGTTTGAGCGCAACTTTGCGAAGGCATTGTTTCAAGAGTATGTAGATGGAAAATGCGAATTAGATGTAATCTTTGATAGATTAGAGTCTTGCCTTGAAGAATATTTTAACGATGCGGAAAAAAGAGAAAAGAAAGAAGAAAAGATTAGGGACAAGAAAAGAGAAAGTCAGATTTTTCGAATATACATAAAAGCAGGTAGAATTTTTTGGGAGTTACAGTCATTTGAGGATCATTCGGAAAAGAAATTAGAGAGTTTAAAAGAAGAACTTCATAATCTTATTGATGAGTTGGATGAGCAAACGCAAGTCGGTCGATTGATGGCATTTTATTTGAGAAGTGTAGAAGAAGCATTAAATGAGAAGAATGGTGTATTGCTTAAGGAGTTGGTAAGCGATTGGAAAAATTTAAAAGAGTTTATTTTGGGAAAAATAAACATTGATGAATAGTTAGGAAAAAAGCTATAATTAGTTCAGAGTAAGAAGAAGGAAAACTGATTGTGATATAAATTTAAAATATTTATACAGGAGGACAAATCATGAAACGAAAATACAAAATCACATTTAACTCACCGGTAATATTAAGTTTTGTTGCAATCTGTTTTGTGGTGATGATTTTAAATTATATTACAGGTGGGAGAAGTAACCGCATTGCTTTTATGACGTATAATTCCCCACTGACATCTCCAATGACTTATGTTCGGCTGTTTACTCATGTATTAGGGCATTCCGGCTGGGAGCATTTTATTGGAAATATGTCCTATATTTTGCTGCTTGGTCCAATGCTCGAAGAAAAGTATGGATCAGGAAAGGTTTTACAGATCATTGTTATTACTGCAATCGTGACCGGAGTGATCAATGACGTGCTTTTCAGAAATGTAGCATTGTGCGGAGCCAGCGGTGTTTGCTTTGCATTTATTTTATTATCGTCTTTTACAACTTTTCGTGAAGGAGAAATTCCGCTTACGGTCATTTTAGTTGCTGCAATTTACTTAGGACAGCAGATTTACGAAGGAATTGCCGTAAAGGATAATATTTCCAATATGGCGCATATATTTGGCGGAATTGTAGGCGGAATCACAGGAGTTTCCCTTAATAAGAAATGAAACCTGGCGGGATTTGCGGGAGAACAGATTGAAGAAGCATTTCGCCTATAATGATTTGTGATAGTTAAATTTATCTGAGGGTGTACATAAAATGAAAAAACTGAAAGAATTTCTTATCATTACTTTTGGCGCCGTTTTGGCGGGTGCTGCAATCTATTTCTTTATGCTTCCGAGTCATGTGGCTGTGGGAAGTGCCTCTGCCCTGGCAATGGTGCTCAATAATTTTATTCCGCTGCCGGTATCAATGCTGACAATGGGTATCAATGTGATCTTATTGATCCTGGGATTTTTGATGATCGGTCCGTCCTTTGGGGTAAAGACGGTTTATGTATCTGTGATGGTTCCAGCTGCGATGGGCGTTTTTGAGATATTGTTCCCTAATTTTCAATCTTTAACGCAGGATCCGGTGATCGATGTTCTTTGCTACGTTTTGGTGGTAGGGATTGCCATGGCGATTTTGTTTTCCCATGATGCTTCTTCCGGCGGATTGGACATTGTTGCAAAGATTATGAACAAATATTTGAAAATGGATCTTGGACGGGCGGTTTCGGCTGCCGGAATTGCAGTTGCTTTGACCTCGATCCTTTGTTATGATTCCAAAACGGTAGTATTGAGTGTTTTGGGAACCTATTTCGGCGGTATGGTGGTGGATCATTTTATCTTTGGTCTTAATATAAAACGCCGGGTATGCATAATTTCACCAAAGCTTGAGGAAATTAGAAAATTTATTCTTTTCGAGCTCCACAGCGGTGCTTCAATCTATGAAGCAATCGGTGCTTATGATCAGACACCGAAAAAAGAGATTATTACCATTGTAGATAAGAGTGAATACAGAAGACTGATGGATTTTGTAAAGAAAACTGATCCGAAGGCATTTGTGACGGTATACTCAGTCAATGAGATCCGTTATCAGCCGAAGATCTTGGAGAAATAAAATGCTCACGGAACAACGTTATGAGATTATATTAAAACGTTTGCAGGAAAAGGGCAGTGTGATCCTGACAGATCAGAAGATACCGGAAGGATTTACAAATATGGAAAATATCGTACAGGTATAAAAAAACAGTCATACGTTTGGAACGTATGGCTGTTTTTTGCTGCGATTTAGAGAGCGCTTTCGATGGATTCTTTATCCGGGATTGCCGGAATGCCGCCCATTTTCTGGACACACAGTCCGCCGGAGGTATTTCCGTAGCGCAGTGCGGTTTCTACCATTTCTTCGGTAATCTGGTCTGCAGTGTGGATTCCGAACATCAGCAGTCTGGAAAGGAAACCGCCCCAGAAAGCATCACCGGCACCGGTGGCATCTACGGCTTTGACCTTTTTGCCAGGAATTACTTTTTGTGAGCCTTGGAAGTAGTATTTTGCGCCGTCTGCTCCAAGAGTCTGGATCAGTACACGAATCTGGTTCTGTTCCATAAAGGCTTCAATGTTTTCT
This sequence comes from uncultured Lachnoclostridium sp., assembly GCA_964580255.1. Classification (GTDB taxonomy): domain Bacteria; phylum Bacillota; class Clostridia; order Lachnospirales; family Lachnospiraceae; genus HGM12587. The sequence continues at coordinate 3,202 of CAZOJX010000088.1, forward strand.
TCACCGCCCACAAAGTAGAGTTCTTCATCAGATATTTTTAAAAGATCTACATAAGGAAGAAGCTGATCGACTTCTTTTTTGCATTTTTCCATATCGTGCCAGATCATATCCCGGTAATTGACATCGAAGCTGACCAGTTTTCCTGATTCATGGGCAAGCTTCATGGCATAGCCGATGGCTTCCCGGCTTGGATCATCGGAAAGAGAGAAAGAACCGGCATGAAAGAGTCGACAGGCCTGGATATCTTCTTCTTTTACGTCTTCTTTCCTTAAGAGCAGGTCGGCACCCGGTTTTCTGGCAAAGGTAAAGGAACGTTCTCCGTTTTCATATAAAGTAACGAATGCCAGGGTTGTGACTGCTTCATCGGTCAGCTCCGGACATAATAAGGTAACGCCGTCGTCTTCTAAAGTCTTTTTCAGACGTTTTCCAAAGTCATCATTGCCAAGAACACCTAAAAATGCAGTGGAAAGTTTATTTCTGGCAGCAGAGATCGCAACATTTGCCGGTGCTCCACCCGGATTTGCAGTAAAGGTGTAAGGCTCTTTTCCCGGAGTAAAATCAATGAGCATTTCTCCGGCGCAGATCATATCATAATTTTTCATAGGGATTCTCCTTTTCTTCTAATATTTTAGGGGTTCATGATTATACGGATTCATGTTCAATCAGTTCAAATCCAAGTTTTAAGGATTTGTCCGGGGTATTCGGGTCTGCAATCTTTTCCAGTAAGATTTTTGCGCCTTCCGTACCGCATTCCCGATAATAAAAATGAACGGTAGTCAGGCTTGGTGATAAGATAGAAGAAGCCCGGCTGTCACCAAATCCGGCAACGGCAACCTCCTGAGGAATCCGGATCTTTTTTTCATTCAGATATTTGATGGCACCCAGTGCAATGGTATCTGTAGCACATAAAACCGCATCAAGATCCGGCACGTCTTCTAATAAACGGGCAATGTTTTCAAATCCATTTTCCATATAGAAAGAACCGGTTTTTACAGCTGCTTCAGAAACCGGTAACCGATATTTTTCCATGGTATCAAAAAATCCCTGTTTTCGAAGCTTTCCTACTGCTTCGTCCTTTTCGCTGACTCCGATATAGCAGATTTTCTGATATCCTTTGTTAATCATGTATTCGGTCATTTTCACAGCAGCCAGATAATCGTCATGATAAATGCTTGAAGTGAGCGTCGCCGCCTGTCCAAGGATCACCATCGGAAAATCCAGAGATTTTAATCGTGAACGCAGCTTGGCAGAGAGAACGGTTCCCAGTAAAATGACGCCGTCCACCATGTGCTGACTGAAGGTATTCAGGTATTCCAGTTCTTTTTCGGGATCATTTTCCGTATTTGCCAGAAGCATCTGATAGCCTTCTTCGGAAAGCACTTCACTGATTCCGGCAACTACCTGAGAAATGGAGTCAGAATCAATCTTCGGAATGATGACACCGATCAATTTTGTTTTTTTGGTTCTCAGGGTCTGTGCATGGGAAGATGGGATATACCCGGTTTCCTGAATGACCCTGGCAATGGCAGCTTTCTTTTCCGCACTTAAGTATCCGTTATTTAAATATCTGGATACAGCGGAAGGAGAAACGCCTGCCAGTTTTGCAATTTCGCTGATATTCATAGGAAAACTCCTTTGGAAATGACGATAATATGAAATTGGTTTCATATGAATTATAGAAAATATAGAGCGGAAAATCAATAGATTCAGAAGAAAAAAGAGTGGATTGTTGAAAAGTGACAAAACAAATGTGAAATCATTGTCACAAATAGACTATTTACAATTTTTGCCACAAGCAATATAATAGGCTCGTAAAGATGAAAACGATTTCACAAAAAATAATAAAAATATGAAACGTGGAGGAATGAATATGGATTACAGACAGTGTGCAGAAAAAATCTGCAAAGAAATCGGCGGTAAAGAAAATCTGGTATCAGCAGCCCATTGTGCGACCAGACTTCGTTTGGTGATTGCAGACGATGAAAAAGTAAATCTGAAAGCATTAGAAGAAATGGAAGAAGCAAAAGGCGTTTTTCGTGCAGCAGGACAGCTTCAGATCATCATCGGTACCGGTACCGTAAACAAAGTATATGAAGAATTTGTAAAGCTGACCGGAATCAGCGCAGCAACCAAGGAAGAAGTAAAACAGGCAGCTGCCAGCAAGACCGTCTGGTGGAAGCAGGCAATCAAAACATTAGGTGATATTTTTGTTCCGATCATTCCGGCCATTGTTGCGACAGGGCTTTTATGCGGACTGCTGGGTGGATTGGTTCAGGTATGGCCGCAGATGGCAGATTCCAATCTGTATCACCTGTTAAATCTGTTTTCTAATACAGCACTTACTTTCCTTCCGATCCTGATCGCAATTTCAGCAGCGAAGATCTTTGGCGGAAACATTTACCTGGGAGCTGTTATCGGAATGCTGATGATTCATCCGGATCTTGTGAATGCATGGAGCGTGGCAGGCGGTGCCCAGACAGAAACTTTATGGTCCTGGTTTGGCGTATGGAATATCAGCAATACAGGATATCAGGGACATGTTATTCCGATCATCCTTTCTGTATGGCTTATGAGTACCGTGGAAAAGAAGCTTCATAAGATCGTGCCGGAAACACTGGATCTTTTCGTGACACCTCTCTGCTCGATCTTAGTTGCCGGATTTTGTGCCATGACTGTGATCGGTCCGGTATTTTCTCAGATTGAAACATGGGTACTGAACGGAGCGCAGGCGCTGATCGCACTGCCGTTGGGAATCGGTGCATTCATCATGGGCGGTATTTACGCACCGACAGTAGTAGCTGGTGTTCATCATATGTATAATGCGATTGAAATGATGATGCTCGCAGATAACGGAATGAACTTGTGGATGCCGATCGCAACTGCAGCCAATGTGGCACAGGGAGCAGCGGCACTGGCGGTAGCTTTCAAAACAAAAGACCAGAAGATCAAATCCATGGCGCTTCCGGCTTCTCTTTCCGCTTTTATGGGAATTACAGAACCGGCCATCTTCGGTGTGAATGTCAGATACGGAAAACCATTTGCAGCGGGTATGATCGGCGGTGCTTTAGGATCGATCGTAGCGTCTATTATGGGTGTTTATGCAACTGCTAACGGAGTTACCGGAATTTTCGGTTTCCTGATCACAACCAACTGTCTGCTTGGATATCTTCTTACTTTCCTTGTGGCAGCAGTAACTGCGTTTGGTTGTTCCTGGTTCCTGTATCGTGATAAATAGAAGAAAGGACGCAGTGAGAATCAATGAACTATGAGATGCCAAAATTTCATTTGACCGGTCCGCAGGGGTGGCTGAACGACCCGAATGGTCTGTGCCGGCTGAACAATATGCATCACATTTTCTTCCAGTATTCGCCGGGAGAGCCTTTGGGCGGATTAAAAAGCTGGGGACATTATGAAACAGAAGATTTTATTCATTACCGTTTTACGGGAGAATTTTTAAAGCCGGACAGGGAAGAAGACCGGGACGGCGTTTATTCCGGCAGTGCTTATGTGGAAAATAATCAGATGTACCTTTTCTATACAGGAAATGTAAAAAAAGAAGGAGACTTTGATTATATTTACAGTGGCAGGGAAGGAAATACGCTGCTGGTGACCAGCAAAGACGGAAGAAGTGCTTCTAAAAAGGAATGCCTCTTAAAAAATGAGGATTATCCGGAAATTCTGTCGAATCATGTAAGAGATCCCAAGGTTTTTAAGGAAAACGGAATCTACTATATGGTCTTGGGAGGAAGAACCAGGTCTGATCAGGGATGTGTACTTCTTTATACCTCAAAAGATCTTCGAAAATGGACATTTTCCCATTTGATCCAAAAAGAAGATTTTGGTTATATGTGGGAATGTCCGGACATTTTTTCACTGGAAGGAGGAACCTATCTGTCGGTTTCGCCCCAGGGACTTTTGGCAGAAGACTATCGCTTTCAGAATGTGTATCAGTCCGGATATTTTAAAACGTCAGAGAAGCTTTTACAGACAGACACCGGACTGTCTGAGTTTACAGAATGGGATTACGGGTTTGACTTTTACGCACCTCAGACCTATGAGGATGAAAAGGGCAGAAGACTTCTCATTGGCTGGATGGGAGTTCCGGACGCAGAATATGCGCCGGATCCGACAGTCTTTGACGGCTGGCAGCATATGCTGACCATGCCAAGGGAACTGAAGGCGGATTCACTGACCGGAAAGATTTTGCAGACTCCGGCAGAGGAACTGCAAAAACTACGGAAAGAAAGCTTTAAGGTTCAAAATACCCTGGAAACAGAAGAAATTTATGAGCTTATTTTGACGGATTTTGCAGAGGAAGATTTTTGCCTGACATTAGATCAGGGATTTACGATCACCTACAAACAGGAAAATCGGGAATGCTGCTTTACATTTACGGATCCGGTGTTAGGCGGAGGAAGAACCTGCAGAAAGTTAAAGCTTCTTCCGGGAGAACGGATTGAAAAGATGCAGATCTTTGCAGATACCTGTGCGCTGGAAATTTTTCTTAATGATGGTTCCTATGTGTTCACCACAAAGATTTTTCCGGAAAAGGGAAGAAAGCGAAGCATTTCCATGAACGGAGCTTCCTGTAACATGGAAGGATATCTGCTGGAAGGATTTCAAATTTTATCAGAATAATATAAAGAAGCAGAAAAGAGTCGGAGCACCGGCTCTTTTTTTCGTAAGGAGCACAGAACCTATTGCAAAATGTGACAGATTATGTATAAT
>CAZOJX010000089.1:0-7831 GCA_964580255.1 uncultured Lachnoclostridium sp.
AAGCATTTTTGAAAATGTGAGAGAATCCATGGAAGGGTTACATTCTTTTGTCATACATATCACCTCAAAAAGATGGTAGCATGGGTTTGGAAGGGAATACAATAAAAACAGTTCGACAAATTCTGACAAAGGGATTAGAATGTACATAATTTACTGAATGTGAAGTAGGCAAAGGCACTTTAACGTGTTAAAATATGAAAATAAGGGAAAGATTGCCTAAAATCTGAATATGAAGGAGAAGACGGCTATGAGAAATGAAAATTGTGTATTTTGCAAAATCTTAAATGGAGACATTCCATCTACAAAACTGTATGAAGATGACGATTTTGTGATCATTCTGGACGTAGGTCCGGCAGCATTCGGACATGCATTGGTCATTCCGAAGGATCACTATGAAAATATTTATGAAATGCCGGAAGATAAACTGGCAAAATCCATCTGCCTTGCAAAGGTATGGGGAGAAAAACTGGTGAAAGCACTTCATGCTGACGGCTTAAACCTGGTGCAGAACAACGGACTTGCTGCAGGACAGACTGTATATCACTATCATTTACACCTGATCCCACGCTATGACAATGATGCAGTAGGAGATCTTTGGACACCGGGTACATTGGACGATGAGGCTCGTCAGGAAATTTTAGCTAAACTTTCATAAATAAAGAGATATTTATATGAATCAAAAACTGGACAAATTTCAAAGCTACCTGCACATGTATGAGAAGCTCATTATGGCGAATGCAGGGAATTTTGTCGATGAATCCCTGGTGGAGGATGTTACCCAGGACACGCTGATCAAAATGTATCAGCACATCGATTATTTGGAAGACCATATGGTCAAACAGTGGCTGATCGTTGTATCTGGAAATATAGCAAAAGATTATTTAAAGAAAGGCGGAAAATTCCAGGCCGAATCCATGGAAATCCTGGATTTCCAGATGGAGCAAAGGGGAGAATCTGCCGAAGAAAGTTACGAAAGAAGCGAAAAACGAAAGGCAGCCCGACAACTGCTGTGGACTGCCTTAAGTCTTCTTTATGAGAAAAATCCAAATTGGTATTATATTATGCTGGACTCCTATGTCCTTGGAATGAGCAGCAAAGAGATCGCCGGAGTACTTCATACCACACCGGGTAATGTTGATGTACAAAAGGTCAGAGCTCGTGCTTACTTAAAGAAGCGGCTGGGAGAGGACTATCAGGAATTTTTCTGAGCAACCAGTTCCTCTAAAAGTCCGGTAATCGTTCCGATGGCATCACCCATGGAGCTGTTTTTCATGGCCTGCACATAGGAATCCCGATGCTCCCAGAGCTGATCCAATGCCTGGAGAAGAGTATCTCCGGTTAACTGTTCTTCCTCTAAAACAGCGGAAAATCCCTGTTTTTCAAAAGAACGGGCATTTAAGATCTGATCTCCGCGGCTTGCAGCAGCGGAAAGAGGGATCAAAAGCACCGGTTTTTGCAGTGCCAGAAATTCACAGATGGAATTGGCACCTGCCCGGGAGATCACGATGTCGGAAAGGGCAAAAAGATCCTTTAATTCCTCGGAAATGTATTCATACTGTACATAGCCGTTCATGGCAGTTAAAGTCTGATCCAGCTTTCCTTTTCCACAAAGGTGAATGATCTCGAAACGTTTCAAAAGTTCCGGAAGTACCTTGCGGACGGATTCATTGACAACGGCAGAACCTAAAGAGCCGCCGATGATCAAAAGCACCGGTTTGGTGCCGGATAATCCGGTAAAGGTAAGAGCCTTCTGACGGTTTCCGGTTAAAAGTTCCTGACGGATCGGAGAACCGGACAGTACCGCTTTTTCTGCCGGAAGATGCTTTAAGGTCTCCGGGAAATTGCAGCAGACTTTAGAAGCGGCCGGAATGGACAGTTTATTTGCCAGTCCCGGTGTCATATCGGATTCGTGGATCACCACCGGAATGTGATGCTTTTTCGCAGCAAGAACCACCGGAACGGATACAAAACCACCTTTGGAAAATACAACATCAGGCTGTAATTTTTTTAACAATTTAGAGGCTTCTGAAAAGCCTTTCAAAACTTTTAAAGGATCTGAGAAATTTTTCAGATCAAAATAACGTCGAAGCTTGCCGGAAGAAATCCCATAATAGGGAATTTCGCAGGCTTCGATCAATGTCTTTTCGATTCCCTGATAGGAGCCGATATAATGAACATCATAACCAAGCTCTTTAAGCCTTGGAAGCAATGCAATATTTGGGGTCACATGACCGGCAGTACCGCCGCCGGTTAATACAATTCGTTTCATAAAAACCTCCTGAGGTGATATGGGCGAAAATGCCTCTCTAAAATATTATGATACGCAGAAAAGTAAAAGTCAACGAAAAGAAAAAAAGGAAAAAATTTGTTTTAAAACTCTGTAAGATTTTTTCTCCTGAATCGTATTTATAGTGTAAGTACTTATAAATGTGAGGGAAAGGAGAGTGCTATAAAACGTTTTTTGCATGATGCTGAGTGTGACGAGGTTACTCTGATACTGTATATGGAAAGATTGAAAGAAAATAACACAAATTAAGGGAAAAGAACGAAGAATACAAAAGACTGAATCACAAAAGCTATTATTAAAAATTAAAACAATTTGCAAGTTATTAACAACAGCACACGAATCCTAACTTAAAAAATGAAACTGTTCCCAACTCGATCATGTGATAAGTAATGGAGTGCAGCGGGCGAACCGAAAGGTACGCCCGTTTTTTGCTTTTGTTTGACGGGAGGAAGCAGTATGGACTATAATGAAACAATGAAATAAAAGGAGAAACATTATGTCAGTGATTGGAATTATCGGCGCGATGGAAGAAGAAGTCGCAGCTTTAAAAGAGAAAATGGAACTTAGTGAGGTTTTAAACAAAGCCTCCATGGAATTTTATAAAGGAACCTTACAGGGAAAAGAGGTTGTCGTAGTACGAAGCGGTATCGGCAAGGTTAACGCAGGACTTTGCACCCAGATCCTCATCGATGTCTTTGGGGTGACTCATGTGATCAATACAGGAATTGCAGGATCTTTGGACGCAAGGATCGACATTGGAGATATCGTGATCTCCACAGAAGCGGTACAGCACGATATGGACGCAACCCAGTTTGGCTATCCGCTGGGGCAGATCCCAAGAATGGAAACGCTGGCTTTCCCGGCAGATCCGGAAATGACATTGATCGCAAAGGAATCCTGTGAAAAGGTGAATCCAAACATTCATGTATTTACCGGACGGGTGGTAACCGGAGATCAGTTTGTGGCCAGCAAGGAAGTAAAGGAACGCATCAAGGAAAACTTTGATGGACTCTGTACAGAGATGGAAGGCGGAGCCATTGCACAGGCAGCCTGGTTAAATCAGGTGCCGTTCGTGATCCTGCGTGCAATCTCAGATAAGGCAGATGACAGCGCAGAAATGGATTACCCGACCTTTGAACGTCAGGCCATTGTACACAGCGTGCGTCTGACGGAAGAAATGATTCGCCGCCTGTAAAATTTGACGAAAGAAAAACGACGGATTTTTTAAGAAAATTAAGCCTCTTTTCCTTATAATGCAGATATCATTTTAAGGTAAGGAGGCTTTTTTATGTTACAGCAGATCATCAGATCCGATCAGTTTATTTTTTATCTTCTGGCAGCGGAGGTGTTTGTACTCATTTTGCTGCAGATCCGTTTGGGGAGCCTGTTAAAACGCAGGGAAAAACGGGTAGTCAAAAAGCAGGAAAATCTTAAGCAGCTTCGGGAGGAAATCAAAAACGGCCCGTCCCAGATTCCGGTTGTAAAGTTTGAAAAACAGAAAAAATCCGGGGAGGAAATGAAGAAGCCGGAGAAAAAGAACGGGTATGATCCGGACGAGATGGCAGTCCTGCAGGAAATGATGGCAGAATTTTTCGGCTGATTCTTTAAAGAGACTGTGAGATGCTTGAATAAAATCTGATTTGATAGTATAATTGCGTTGATTGATCTTATGAAGACAGTAAGGAAACGATACATAGGAATGGAGGAAATCTGAGATGATTACTTGGAAAAATCTGGACACACTGGAGTCTTATGAAGCACTTGCGAAAACTGCAAAGGTAGACCTTCCGGCAGTGATGAGCGGTGAACAGGGCGCAGATCGTGTGAAAAAATATACAGTTCCGATGGGCGCAGGCTTAAATTACAACTACGCTGCGAAAAAGGTAGACGAAGGAGTATTAAGCGCTTTGGAAGCCCTTGCAAAGGAAGCACAGTTAACAGAAAAATACAAAGCTCTCTATGAAGGAGAAGTGATCAATACCGGAGAAAAACGTCTGGTACTTCATCAGCTTTGCCGCGGTCAGCTGGGAGAAGCTGTTGTTGCAGATGGTGTGGACAAGCGGGAATTCTATCTGGGAGAACAGAAAAAAGTAGAAGAATTTGCCAACAAGGTTCACGCAGGTGAGATCACAAACGCTGCAGGCGAAAAATTTACTACCGTAGTACAGATCGGTATCGGCGGTTCGGACCTTGGACCAAGAGCGATCTATCTGGCACTGGAAAACTGGGCAAAGAAAAACGGAACCCTGAAGATGGAAGCAAAATTCATCAGCAACGTGGATCCGGACGATGCAGCAGCCGTATTAAATTCCATCGATCTGGCACATTCTCTGTTTGTGCTGGTATCTAAATCAGGTACAACCCTGGAAACACTGACCAATGAATCCTTTGTAAAGGACGCATTGAAGAATGCGGGACTGGATCCTGCAAAACATATGGCAGCAGTAACCAGCGAAACTTCTCCGTTAGCTAAGAGTGCAGATTATCTTGCAGCATTCTTTATGGACGATTATATCGGCGGACGTTTCTCCTCAAGCTCTGCAGTCGGCGGTGCAGTATTATCTCTGGCATTCGGACCGGACGTATTTGCACAGTTCCTGGCAGGCGCAGCAGAAGCAGACAGCCTTGCAAAAAATGAAAACTTATTAGAAAACCCTGCAATGTTAGATGCCCTGATCGGCGTTTACGAACGCAACATTCTCGGCTATCCGGCAACTGCAGTTCTTCCGTATTCTCAGGCACTGAGCCGTTTCCCGGCACATTTACAGCAGCTGGATATGGAATCTAACGGAAAATCCGTAAACAGATTCGGCGAACCGGTAAATTATGTGACAGGACCGATCATCTTCGGCGAACCGGGAACGAATGGACAGCACTCTTTCTATCAGCTGCTTCATCAGGGAACTGACATCATTCCGCTGCAGTTTATCGGATTTAAGAACAACCAGTGCGGTATGGACGTAACGATCCAGGGAAGCACAAGCCAGCAGAAGCTCTGTGCCAATGTAGTTGCACAGATCGTTGCATTTGCCTGCGGAAAAGACGATACCGATGCCAATAAGAAATTTGCAGGCGGCCGTCCGTCCAGCATGATCATCGGCGATCAGCTGACTCCTGCAGCAATGGGTGCACTGCTTGCGCATTTCGAAAATAAAGTCATGTATCAGGGCTTTGTATGGAACGTAAACAGCTTTGACCAGGAAGGCGTACAGCTTGGTAAGGTTTTAGCGAAAAAAGTACTTGCACATGAAACTGACGGTGCATTAAAAGAATACAGCGAATTATTAAATATCTAATCGAAGCTTTATGGTGGGACGGGGAAAACCTCGTCCCATTTTTGCAGAAATGAGGACATCATGAAAATAGCGATTTTGGAACGGGACAGTCTGGGCATTGATGTAGATATGTCAGAAATTGAAAATCTGGGAGAAGTCACCGTTTATGCTTCCACAACAGTGGAAAATGCGGCAGAGCATATCGCAGATGCGGATCTGATCATTGCCAACAAACTGCCTCTTAATGAGGAAACTTTAAAGAATGCAGGAAATTTGAAATTTATCGCACAGACTGCCACCGGAACGAACAATGTGGATTTTTCCTATACCAATGCCAAAGGTATCGGCGTGGCAAATGTGCCGAGCTATTCTACAGATTCCGTGGCACAGCATACCTTTGCTCTGCTTCTTTATCTGGTAGAGAAAATGCGGTTTTTCGATGATTATGTAAAGAAGGGAACCTACAGCAACAGCAGCTGTTTTTCCTGTCTGGAAATGATCTATCCGGAAATTGCCGGAAAAACATGGGGAATCATTGGTATGGGTGCAATCGGACAGAAGGTAGCCAGGATCGCGGAAGCCTTTGGCTGTCAGGTGATCTGCTATTCTGCATCGGGAAGAACCTATGATCTGCCGTATGAACAGGTGTCCTGGGATTCTCTGCTGGAAAGAGCGGATATTTTATCCGTTCATGCGCCGTTAAATGAATATACGCAGGGACTGATGAATTATGAGGCTTTCTGCAAAATGAAGAACAGTGCTTATTTTATCAACGTGGGACGAGGCCCGATCGTGGTGGAGGAAGATCTTTTAAGAGCCTTAGAGGAAGAAAAGATCCGGGGTGCCGGACTGGACGTTCTGTGTAAGGAACCGCTGCCGATCGACAGTCCCCTGCTTCGTTTTCAGGACAGCAACCGGCTGATCATTACCCCTCATGTGGCATGGGCCACCAGCGAGGCGAGACAGCGCTGTGTAGATGTGGTAGCAGAAAACATCAAAGCATTTCTGCGGGGCGAAGAAAAGAACATTGTAAAAGGTTAAAAAGTATGGGATTACAGATATTATTTGAAGACGAACACGTTTTGGTGGTGAAAAAAGAGGCGGGAATTCCGGTACAGGCAGGAAAGCTGCGGATCATGGATCTGCAGGGACTGATCAAACGGGAACTGTACAAACGAAATCCTAAGGGCGGAGAACCTTATCTGGGACTCATTCACCGACTGGATCAGCCGGTGGAGGGCGTGATGGTATTTGCTAAAACTCCGTTTGGAGCTGCTCAGTTAAGTGAACAGGTAACCGACGGCCGCATGAAAAAACATTATCTTGCCCTTCTTTGTGGAAAACCGACTGAAGATTCCGGTATCCTTGTGGATTACCTTGTCAAGGACGGCCGCACCAACCACTCCTATGTGACAAAAAACTATACGAAGGAAGCGAAACGTGCGGAACTTCATTATCAGGTACTGGAGCGACGGGAGGACACCACCCTGGTGGAGATCGAGCTGATCACCGGACGCCATCACCAGATCCGGGTACAGATGGCCAATGCAGGCTGGCCGCTTTACGGCGACCGGAAATACAATCCTCAGCCGGTCACAGACGGAGACTGGGATTTTCCGGCGCTGTGTGCCTATCGCCTGGCATTTGAACACCCGAAGACGAAGGAACCTATGGAATATACGGTGACACCGGATCATCCGGGGCTGATTTATGACAAGAATCAGGCGGTTCTTCCTTGACGGAGTCCGTCTGTTTGGTATACAATAAAGAATCAATCGGATTGTGATAATTCGGAAAAAATCCCGCCAGGGAATAGAGATAGAGGAGAGAATTATGGCAAAGGATAAAAAGCTTGTAGAAGGCATTACTTCTATGGACGTGGATTTTGCCCAGTGGTACACAGACGTAGTAAAAAAAGCAGAACTGTGTGATTACACCAGCGTAAAAGGCTGTATGGTCATCAAACCGGCAGGTTATGCGATCTGGGAAAATATCCAGAAAGAATTAGACAGAAGATTTAAGGAGACCGGTGTACAGAATGTATATCTTCCGATGTTCATTCCGGAAAGTCTTCTTCAGAAAGAAAAAGATCACGTAGAAGGGTTCGCACCGGAAGTTGCATGGGTAACTCATGGCGGTTTGGAACCATTGCAGGAAAGAATGTGTGTCAGACCGACTTCTGAAACTTTATTCTGTGATTTCTATGCAAAAGAGATTCAGTCTCACAGAGACCTTCCGAAGGTTTATAACCAGTGGTGCTCTGTAGTAC
>CAZOJX010000090.1:0-7773 GCA_964580255.1 uncultured Lachnoclostridium sp.
ATTGCCGAAAGGCAATATTAAAAAACGGAGGTTTTCCAAAAATGAAAAAAGTAGTTTATTCAGTAACAAAGGTTGGTAGAACCGAGAACACGAAGATGACAGGTTTAGGTTATATAACCGATAAAGATCTGGTTATCGCTTGTATCAGCAAAAATCAAAAGCCGTACATCAGAGTGTTTGAAGATTGTATTAAAGATTGTCACAAAATCTCGAATACCACCGACGAATACAAAGGTGCTTACTACGAAATCAAAGAAATCGAATTTGAAAAGAAAACAAGCACCGGTGAAAGTACAGGTTTTGAAAAACGTGAAATCGAAATCAATTACTACATTTGGTTCAAAATCTTAGATTAAAAATTGGAGGAATACATAAATGAACAAGTTTTATATGCACGAATTTCAGTTTTTTGATGGTGAGTCCATCATCAGATTCAACATCGTAGATCTTAATGAAGATAAGCAAGAAATCTACATTGCTATTACAAGGCAAGGAAAAATAAGCGTTGTCACCTATCCTCTACTCCGTGACGAGAACGGTTGGTACTTTGAATACGGTCCTTGCTACGAAAAAATACAAATCAATGACTTTGAGGAGGTTGACGAATAATGCCTATTTACGACTTAGAAGAATTGCTTGAAGAAGTTCAAGATATGATTGAAGAAAAAATCGCCATTGAAGGAGGTAATCAATATGAATGATAATATCAAAGTTGTAATTGGATCTTGGGGTTCGTATAACGAATGTAATGACCGAGCTTTGGGTTCAAAGTGGTTAGACCTTTCGGACTATTCCGATTGGGGCGAAGTTGTTGAAGAACTTGAAAAAGAAGGTTTTGAGCTGGACGGTATCGACGAAGAATTGTTTATACAGGACGTTGAAGGTATTCCCGACAGTTCAATAAATTGGGATTATGTCAATCCCGAAGAACTGTTTAACACCCTAAAAGAAAGCGGCGTTTTAGACGATGAGTACAAATACGAAGTGTTTTGCGCCTATTTGGAAATTGAAAGCTATAGAGAATTTGAAGCGTTGGTAAATTCCTACGGCGAACAATGGGATATGGATATCATTCTATGGAAGAATCGGGATTGGTACGATTTAGGCTATGAATTATTGCACGATTGCTACAACGTACCCGATTATTTAGATAATTATATCGATTATGAAGCATACGGAAAAGAACTGCAATTTGATGGTTTTCACGAATACGAAAACGGAATTATTGAAATTAGATAAATTAAAGGAGAAATATTTATGTTAAGAAGCATTAGAAAATCATTTGACATTATTAAGGCACAAGATCCAGATACGAGTATCACCATTCATACCATTAGAACTTGGTGTAAACAAGGCACAATAAAGTCACTGAACGCCGGAACGAAAGTGTTGGTAGATATGGACAGCCTAATGGACTATATATCATTTGTTTGAGGTAAAAATGCGTAATAATTCGAGAAAAACAAAGATTTTCAAAGAAGAACAAATAAAAATTTACAATCCAGTTAAACGATTAAAGGAGATTTATTTATGAATACAACAAGAGAACTTAAGAAACAAAAGGCAATCGAGCTTATGCAGAAATTAGGCATTTACAAGCCGTATATTAAAGGTTTTAAGGACAGCGATAAAGTCTGCTTCTTTGAGAATTTCGGCGGTTTTTGGGCATACCAAGAGCCTGATTTGATGGAAAAGATTAAAGAATTTGAAGAAGAATACAACTGCCTTGTGTATGCGGTTACGCACGAATACCTTGCATTTGGTGAGTGTTACGATTTTATCTACATGTCCGATTATGAAGAAGAATGGGAAGATACACTCGTAGCCATCGGTTCAAATAAGTTTTATGTGTGTGCTTACGTATGGAATAAGACAGACGATGATTGTTCGGAGTTTGGCTCAATCGGGGTGCAATCCTTCGGCGGTGGTATTAAAAGATTTTGTTAAATTAAAAGGAGATTATTACAATGGGATTAGATCAATATTTGAGAGCAAGAACAAAAACAGTAGAACAAAAAAGCGCAACGGGTGCTTGCGGCGGATTGTTTCCTATAGCGCCGTCAGACAACGAAACAACGGAAATCGGCTATTGGCGTAAAGCATACACCGTTTCGAAATATTTAAGAAACGTACTTGACGTTGCCGGGGATTTTAACCTTGAAGATAAAGAAATCACCTATGAGCAAGTCATAGACATTCTTACCTACGCGCAAAACGTCGTGTCGGAAAAAGATTTTTCAGATGCTTATGAAGAAAGCGACTGGTTAGACACCGTTGACTTTTTCACAACAGCAAAGGATATTTTAGAAAATGATCCTGACGCTCAAATTTCTTATATGGAGTGGTTTTGATATGAAAAAGATTTACTTGGTTTTATTTCAATATTCAACAGACGATAGCGACGGGGTTGATACACAAGCGTTCGATACTTACGAAAAAGCCGTCAACCGCTTTAACGAAATTATAGCAAACGAACAAACGCCTGAAATGAGTTGGGCAGCAAATGCCTTTGAAAACGGCATGGTATTACACGGTTACGAACTTGACCGTTCCTGTTTTACAGATGACGAAGAACACGAACTTTGGTGGTATTTGACTTGCAAAGTTGACTGGTGTTTACACGATTTTTTAGAATTACGAATTTTGGAGGTGCAATAAAATGAAAACCTATAAAACAATGGCACATATCCACTCGCTTGACGGCAAAATGGATGAAATTACAGTTCTTGAAGAAGTTGGCAATAACGATTATATTGTGGATTACAAGGGCGTGAAATGTCACGCCCTGTTTAATTGGTTCGTTTGTGCGTTTTACGCAGATGATCTTTACGGGAGAGTTAAATGATGGAACGCTTACTTTTTTATCATTACAATGACGTCAGTATGCTCATTTTTGACTACTATGCAGATGGAATAAAACTGCATAACGCTTACGTCTTTTATACGCTAAAGAAAGCCGTTAAACAATTCAGAAAAGACAACAACTTGCAGAACAAAAAGATAAAAATACTCGCTTTATAAGGAGAAATAAAATGGCAAAAAATAAAGACTTGGAAAAATACTTAAACTACGAATTTTCGTCGGGTTGCTACACCGGCGAAGATTACAAAAGCTTTCAAACAAAATATATCAACTACTTGAAAACTATTTGCAAAACAAATAACTGGCGACTTGTAAACGTATGTAAAAACCATTATTGCTTTTCCGCTTTCATCAAAGGCGGAACGGAAAATAAGTATGTGTATTTGTCTATCAGCGACGTACGGTATTTTTCAAACGACTGGTACAAGCACATTTTAATACGCACGGCGCAAAACGAAACGGATTATCACGGCGGCTTTAACAACTATACGACACTTGCAAATTTGGAAGTTAAAATCGCAGAAATGTTAAAGGAATTGCCCTTTTAAGGAGAAAATACAATGAAGATTTCTAACGAAAAGTTATATACGCTTTGCAACAAATATCAATGGTTTACAAGCGGCGATTGTCGTCAATACGACTGCCTATTTGAATGCAATAGACAAAGTGCTTCCCTTGAAAAGTTAGCAACAATCATCTGGAGATGCTCTACGGATTATACCGAAAGGGATATCCTTGAAATACTGAAAAAGGAGCAAGACAATGATTAAATTAAATCTAACTGCAGCCAATAAGCAAGAAGAGCTCATTCTTGCTTACTTACAAGAAAATGCAAGCGACGTTCTCGCAGGAAAAATCAACAACGGCACACCGTTTGAAAAGGACGGAAAGCCGCTCATTAACAAAAAGACTCTTTCAGGATTTATGAAATATGCTTGCGACGAAGCGAGAAAACTTGCCGAAAAAGGAGCAATTTCCGCTTGCGTTGATGCTCCAACCGTCTACGGCTGGTCTATCCACTACTTTGAAGAAGAAAGCATCAAAGGCACGCTTTATACATTGGACGGCGCAGAATATAAGCCTGCTCCCGTGGCAAAGAAAACTACGCAAAAGACTGTAAATAAGCCTGTTATCAAAGAAAAACCTCAAATGCAATTACAGTTTTCTCTCTTTGATAAGCTTGAAGAAAACGATTGTCAAGACGCGAAAAACGACTGTAATGAAGAAAAAGATTTAGACGATGAACCTACGGAAGAAGATATGCAAGAAGCTATGCGTATTGCCGCAGAAGATGAACAAAAGCGAATTTCGCCTTTCTACTTGAAATATACCGAATTTGAAAAGCAATATCCCGGTTATACGGTTGTGTACCGACTTGGAGATTTCTATGAAGTATTCGGTGAAAACGCAAAGAGGATTGCAAACGAGCTGGAGTTGACTTTAACAGGTCGTGATTGCGGTCTTGCAGAACGTATTCCGATGATTGGTTTTCCCTATCACGTTGCCGACGTATATTTTGCGAAAATACTGCAATCCACCTCTATCGTTATTATCGAGAATGAACAAATTACGGTAAAAAAACAGACAAAATCGACGTTGAACGTTGATACCGATACAGGTGAAATTTTCGACCTTACCGAAGAAGAAATGCGTGAGTTTGACGGAGATGTTTATGAACCGAAAGAACCTATTCTTGATGATGATACCGATAATGATAATGATGATTTACTTGAAGTTGCAAAAAGCATCGATAAAGAGCTTATGCTCTCCCTCTACGCGCTTCTTGATGAAAAAATGACGATTGCTTAAGGAGAAAAACAATGAAAGTTGAAAAGATTAAACCTATTCCGAAATACATAATAGGGCGGATTAAAGCAATGGATAAAAAAGACAATATAACCGCTCCCGGAAGGACAAGATTTTATGCTTATCTGACCAAGAACGACGGCGAACTTGTAAAAGTAACCGTTGCCGTTAGAAACTACTATTCGCAATGGCATTGCAAACAGGTTGCCGTTCACGGATTACACTCGGAAAGGTGTTTCGTAAAAGACATGGCATTTTACTATATCGCAGGTTATCTTGTCGGTTGGTACGAACAAGGCTTACAAAAAGGACAACGATGGTATGAAAGCACCGAATGGGGTTGGCAAATTGATAAAATGTTCGATCCGTACGCTCCTATTGTAAACCGTGAATATTTAGATAAATTCCCCGAATACAGATATTCGGCTGTCAATTTGTTCAATGGCGTGGATATTTTGAAATACTTGCGTTATTATGAACAATATCCGCAAATGGAATACCTTATGAAAGCAGGTCTTTCCGAATTTGTATTCTCTAAGCAGATACTGAATATGGTCGGCAAAAATAAGCGTTTTTGTAAGTGGATAATGAAAAACCGTGAAGAAATCAATGCTTCGCATTTATACGTTTCTACGTTATTGACAGCTTTTAAGAAAAATAAGTCATTAAAAGAAATGCAGGCTTGTTTAGAAGCAAAAAAGAGCCTTTGCAGGGACAAAGACTTTAAGCCAATCCGTGAAATACTGCACGGACAGTATGAAGAATATTTCAAATATATCGGCACGCAGCAGATATCTAATCGCTTGTATTTAGACTATCTGAATGCGTGCAATTTTTTAGGTTTGGATATGTCGCAAAACAAGAATCGCTTTCCTCACGACTTCAAGCGTTGGCACGATATACGAATTGACGAATACCACACGGCAAAAGCTTTGAAAGATGCTGAAGAACGCAAGGAAATGTACGCTAAATTCGCGGAAATCGCAAAGAAGTATTTCGGGCTGCAATACGATAAAAAGTCCGTCTACGTGGCGATTATCGCCCAAAATCCGCACGATTTGGTAAAAGAAGGCGAGGTTTTGCATCATTGTGTTGGACGCATGGGTTATGAACAAAAATTTATTCGCGAAGAATCGCTTATTTTCTTTATACGTATGAAAGAAAATCCGTCTGTTCCGATGGTAACGGTAGAGTATTCACCAAGTAAAAAGAAAGTATTGCAATGCTACGGGGATTCTGACACAAAACCTAGCGAAGATGTGCTTGATTTCGTAAATAATAAATGGCTACCCTATGCCAACAGAAAAGTAAAACAAATAGCCGCTTAACGGCAAAGGAGAGTAAAAATGGCTACAAAGTATTTCAGAATTACAGGTTATCACCCGGAAGAAGATTATTGCTTTATTATGGATTCAAACGGTTTGTTTGAGCAAATATGGCAATTCAGTTCTTTTCTCGTCAAAAAAGGCTTAAAAGTCTTGGAAATATCATCGGACAAACAGTTCAGAGATATAAATATTACGCGAGCCGAAGAGAACGACGAAGAAATGATTTTACGAGCAAACGCAAACGGGAAACCGCAATACAGCGAAAAGATAGTAAACGGAGTTCCGCAAAAAGTAGTGACCGTCGGCGGTAAATCGTATATACCGAAAGTAAATGAATAACAAAAAATAAGCCGGGATGCGCCTTTTGCTTGCTCTTAGCGTCGATAGACGTACCCATTCCGCGAAGCCACTTTTCAAAAACGAGCGATTTTTTATTTGGAATTAAGGCAATAATGGTATTTACACCGTCGTCGTCTACAACGTCCGTCATATAGGTTTCCCGTCGGAAGCCGTCAATTTCAGTTGTCGACAAATTGTCGACAACTCGCTTTTTCGGCGTTTCATCGCATTCCGATAGGATCGCGGATGTTTACTTTCCGTCAATGCTTCGGCTATATCCATCGCGCAAAACCATAGTAAATGAATAAAAAAGTTAAGCCGGGATTGAAGTTAAACCTCAATCTCGGCTTTTTTTGTGTTAGTGGAAGTGCTTAATAGTTAAAAACGGTCGTAGTTTCCTACGACCGCCACCTAATGGTGTACCACACCCTTCATCAAAATTATTTTATTTTACAAGCTTGAGATTGCCCTCATTACTAAGTCTATATCTTTATTCTCTAATTCGTGAATAATATGTAGATAAGTCTTTTGAGTCGTTGTCATACTTGAATGTCCTAATCGCCTTGCCACACTTGCAATGGTAACACCTGCAAATAATAAAAGCGATGCATGTGTATGCCTTAATCCGTGAATTGAAATTGTAGGAATATTTGCCTGCTTGCAACGTCGTTTCAAAACGTCATTAACGGTTGAATTATACACTTTACAGGACACGAAAAGCGGTTCATCTTCAGGTCGTTCTTTTATAAGTTCTGAAAATTGTACAACGGTCTGCCAATCTATTTGAATTTTCCTGACCGAAGACTTATTCTTTGTTGGTAAAAAACCGCCTTTTCCCTTATAATCCCACGTTTTACTTATAGATAGCGTTTGATGAGAGAAATCAAAATCTTTTGGCGTTATTGCCAATGCTTCAGAAAAACGCATTCCCGTTTTTGCGACGAGCATAATAAGCCAATCCCAATTTGGCTCATTTCCTAAATCGAGAGTAGTTAGCAGTGAATGTAACTCAAATTGACTTAGATATTTTGGCTTCTTATCTCTTGGCGTTTTTCCTTTAATAATAGCTTTTCGAGTAGGATCTCTTGGAATAAGTCCTTCGTCAACAGCATCAAGAATTGCCCCCTTAAGTTGATGGTGAAAATCCATGGTTGTTTGACGTTCGTGTGTTTTTGCGTATTCGTTCAAAAGCTTTTGATATGCAATTCTATCCATCTCACTTAATAACAAGTTTGGTATTAGTTTTTTTAACCAAGATAATGCTAACAAATACTTATCCATTGTTACTTTACGGATTGCACCGTCCTTATACACTTTGATCCAGCGTTCGAAATATACCCAAAATAATTCAGCTTGAGAAGATAGGTTGTTGATTCTTTTAGTCATAATGTTCTCCTGTGTTTTTATTTTTTATACGCTGATGAAGGGTGATAAGGTT
>CAZOJX010000091.1:0-7767 GCA_964580255.1 uncultured Lachnoclostridium sp.
ACACTAGCCTTCCAAGCTAGATACGTGGGTTCGATTCCCATCACCCGCTCTTTTTGTATCCTAAATCCAGCCGGGTTTAGGATTTTTTTGTATATCCACAAAATCAAAGGAACGTTATGGAGAAAAAGAACATGAAGATATTGTTAGCAGCAGTCAATGCAAAGTATATTCATTCCAATCTGGCAGTATATTCTATCAGGGCGAATGCGGGAGAATATCGGGATCAGATCCTTTTGGGAGAATATACCATCAATCAATATGTGGAAGATATTCTGCAGGACATTTATAAAAAGAAGCCGGATCTGATCGCATTTTCCTGTTATATCTGGAATATCCGTCATGTCAGAGAACTTGTGAGGGAGTTAAGAAAGGTGCTGCCGGAGGTTCCAATCTGGCTGGGAGGACCGGAAGCTTCCTATGATGCGAAGGGATTGCTTGAAAAATATCCGGAGGTGACCGGTGTACTGGTCGGTGAAGGGGAACAGACCTTTTATGAACTGTGCCGTTTTTATGACGGAAAGAGGGCGGATCTGGAATCTATCGAGGGAATTGCCCTCAGAAAAGACGGCGAGGTGCTTGTGAAGCCTCACGCACTGATCCGGGATCTGAGCAGTTTAAAATTTGCCTATGAAGATTTTCAGGATTTTGAGCATAAGATTATTTATTATGAGAGCAGCCGGGGCTGCCCGTTTTCCTGCAGCTACTGCCTTTCCTCGATCGATAAGAGTGTTCGTTTCCGGGATCTTGAGCTTGTGAAGAAAGAACTTCAGATTTTTATTGATGCCAGGGTGCCGCAGGTAAAATTTGTGGATCGAACCTTTAACTGCAAACACAGCCATGCCATGGAAATCTGGCAGTTTATCCTGGAACATGACAATGGAGTGACAAACTTTCATTTTGAAGTGGCGGCAGATCTGATCACAGAAGATGAACTGGAGCTTTTCTCGAAAATGAGAAAGGGACTGATCCAGCTGGAGATTGGTGTACAGTCTACCAATGAAGACACGATTTGTGAAATCCGCAGAAAAATGGATTTTGAGAAAGTGGCTTCGCTGGTTGGCAGGATTAAGGCCATGGGAAACATTCACCAGCATCTGGATCTGATCGCAGGTCTTCCGAATGAAGATTACGAAAGCTTTGCAAGATCTTTTGATGATGTGTTCGCACTTGCGCCGGAACAGCTGCAGTTAGGATTTTTAAAGGTGCTGAAGGGGTCTTATATGTATGAGAACCGGGAAGCCTACGGATTGGTTTACCGCAGTGAGCCGCCTTATGAAGTGCTGTCGACCGCCTGGGTGACTTATGAAGAAATGATTCGCCTAAAAGGGATTGAACAGATGGTGGAGCTATATTATAATAGTCACCAATACGATAAAACCTTGCATGAGGTTTTTAAGGGAGAAGAAAGTGCCTTCAGATTTTTTGAAAGTCTGGCGGAGGATTACCGGTCCAAAGGATATCATCTGGTGAATCATTCCAGAAAAGAGAAATATTATATTTTAAAGGACTTTTTGGACAGACGGTATCCGGAAAAGAGTGAAGCATACTGGAACATTTTGAAAGAGGAATTTAATTCCAGAGAAGTAAGGAAGATCCGATAGGGTCAGGAGGAGGAAATGATGATGAATTTTAACAATCCGAAAACGAAACGTGTGATCGCAGGAGTGATTTCAGCTCTTTTGGTGATCACTATGCTGCTGCCGCTGATCGCATCTGCACTGTAGGTGTGATCGATTGAATGTTTTACCGGATTATGGTATAATAATGGCTTACGAAGGGCGTTCTTTAAGGAGGTAAAATGTGAAAAAAAGATTAGTATCAGGGCTTCTGTTTTCTTTGATGGCGGGAATCCTGTGTGCAGGAATGACTGCCGATGCAAAAACCACCAGTCAGAAGATCGAGATGGGTGTTTATGCGGAGGAAGTAGATCTTTCGGGAATGACAAAGGAAGAAGCCAAAGAGGCGATCACCACTTATGTGGAAGAAAAAGCAGATGAAAAGATCACATTGACTATCGGTGAAGAAGAACTGGAGGTTTCCAGAGAAAGCCTGGGTGTGAAGTGGACAAATGAGGAAATCCTTGATGAGGCACTGGGACTTGGAAAAAGCGGGAATCTGATCCGGCGATATAAAGCCAGAAAGGATCTGCAGTTTAACAATCAGGTATATGCGCTGAAATATACCGGTGATGAGGAACTGATCCAGACCGTTGTCTCTGAAAAATGTACAAAATATAACAAAAAAGCAACCAATGTGGGCTTGAAAAAGACATCTTCCGGTTTTGAAGTGGTAGAAGGAAAGCAGGGTGTTGTGGTAGATGAAACGGCTGCAGCAGGAAAGATCTTAAGATTTCTGGAAGAAGAATATGATCCGGAACATACCCGGCTGGAAGTTCCGACCATGATCAGCGAACCGATCGGAAGTGCGGAAGAACTTGCTAAGGTAAAAGATCTTCTGGGCTCCTTTAAGACATCATTTAAGACGTCCAGCGCAGACCGTTCTAAAAATGTGAAAACCGGTGCGGGTCATATTGACGGAACTGTACTTTATCCGGGAGAGACCTTTTCTACTTATGAATACGTTAATCCGTTTACTGAGGAAAATGGCTACGCAATGGCAGGTTCTTATTTGAACGGAAAAGTGGTAGACAGTCTTGGAGGAGGAATCTGCCAGGTGTCCTCTACCTTATATAATGCCGTTTTACAGGCAGAGCTGGAGATTGTTGAGCGTTCCCCTCATTCTATGATGGTAAACTATGTGCAGGCCTCAGCGGACGCTGCCATTGCAGGTACTTATAAGGATCTGAAGTTTAAAAATAATTTAGACACTCCGATCTATATTGAAGGCTATACAACAGAAGATAAACAGATCGTGTTCAACATTTACGGTCAGGAAACCCGGCCGGCAGGAAGAACGATCAAATATACAAATAAAGTACTGGAAAGCATTCCGGCGGTAACGCAGCTGGTAGCAGATCCGGCACAGGGCATCGGATACCGTCTGGTGGAAAGCGGACATAACGGCTGTCGTGCAGAACTTTACAAGGAAGTTTACATTGACGGAAAGCTTATCAGCAGTGAACGGGTAAATAAGAGTAATTATCAGGTGTCCAATCGTACCGTTTATTACGGAATCAACGGGGATCCGGCGGTGTCAGCACGGCTGCAGAGCTGTATTGCGGCAGGCGACGAAGCGGGAGCCAATGCATTACTTGGAATTTAGGAGAATTTATGAAGGTTGGGAAAATTTCAGAAGTCGCATTAAAGCGAGCTGTATTGAAACAACTGCATACAAAGCGTGAGGAGGTTTTGTTTGGCGGAGCAGTCGGAGAAGACTGTGCAGCGGTCAAAACGGAGAAAGGAAAGGCAATGGTCCTGTCCTCCAATCCGGTGATCGGAACCGGAAAGCTTCAGGGCGCACTGGCGATTTGTTCGGCGGTCAATAATCTGGCAGCCTCCGGTGCGGAAGCCATCGGTGTGATGATCACACTGCTTCTTCCGGAAGGCTTTCAGGAAAGCCGGCTGACGGAGCTGTCAAATGAGATCGATAGAGTATGTCAGGAACTTCAGATTGAGGTTATGGGAGGACATACCGAAGTGACCACCGCTGTTTTGGAACCGGTATTTTCGGTCGTGGCGGTTGGAAAAGCAGAAGAAAACCATCTGCTTCGTGCAAAAGATGCAAAAGCAGGTCAGGATATTGTCATGAGCAAATGGATCGGCATGGAAGGCTCTGTGGCGATCGCGGCGGCGAAGGAAGGAGAACTGAAAGAACGTTTTCCGAAGGCAATGATCGATCAGATCAAGGCGATGCTGCCAAACTGCTGTGCTGCGGCGGAGGCCGCACTGGCCCTTAAGTCTGGCGTGAGTGCAATGCATGACGTTTCATCGGGAGGAATCTATGGTGCTCTCTATGAACTGTCAGAAGCTGCTGGCGTCGGACTGGAAATCGATTTAAGGGCGATTCCGATTAAACAGGAAACAGTGGAAATTTGCGAATACCTGGGGTTAAATCCCTATTACTTAAAATCCGGTGGCAGCATGCTGATGGTGTGCGACCATGGACAGGAACTGGTGCGGATTCTTGAAAAAGAAGGAATTCACGCAGCAGTGATCGGAAAAACGACTTCGGAAAGATCCAAAGCAGTGATCAACGAAGGCGAGGTTTCTTATTTGGAACGTCCAAAGGCAGACGAACTGTTGAAGGTAACTAAGTAAGGAGAATGGGACAATGAGAGAAAAAATTTTAACTTATATTGAAAAAAACAGCCGTGTCAGCTTAAAGGATCTGGCAATCCTTCTGGGAACAGACGAGGTGACTGTAGCAAATGAGATCGCAGAAATGGAAAAAGAAAACATTATCTGCGGATATCATACCCTGATCGACTGGGACAAAACAACAGAGGAAAAGGTAACGGCACTGATTGAAGTGAAGGTAACTCCGCAGAGAGGACAGGGCTTCGATAAGATTGCAGAAAGACTTTACAATTATCCGGAAGTAGACTGTGTTTACCTGGTATCCGGCGGTTATGATTTTATGGTCATGATCGAAGGAAAAACCATGAGAAGCGTTGCACAGTTTGTTTCTGATAAGCTTTCGCCGCAGGAATGTGTCTTAAGTACAGCAACTCATTTTATTTTGAAAAAATACAAGGATCACGGTTCAGTGATGGTTCGCGGTTCCCATGATGAAAGACAGTTGGTGACATTATGAGAAATCCATTATCCAAAACAATCGTAGACATCAAACCGTCCGGAATCCGGAAGTTTTTTGATGTGGTCAGTGAAATGAAAGATGCGATCTCTCTCGGCGTTGGAGAACCGGATTTTGACACTCCATGGCATATCCGTGACGAGGGAATCTATTCTCTGGAAAAAGGACGTACCTTCTATACCTCCAATGCAGGTCTGATGGAATTAAAAGAGGAAATCAGCCACTATCTGGAGAGAAGATGTCAGGTACATTATAATCCAAAAAATGAGATCATCGTGACCGTCGGAGGCAGTGAAGGCATTGATATTGCTATGCGTGCCATGCTGGATCCGGGAGATGAGGTGCTCATTCCCCAGCCAAGCTATGTCTCTTACGAACCATGCTGCCGACTGGCAGGAGGGGTGCCGGTAATCATTGAATTAAAAGCTGAAGATGAATTCCGTCTGACAAAACAGCAGCTTTTAGATGCCATCACGGAAAAAACAAAGATTTTGGTTCTTCCGTTCCCGAACAATCCGACAGGAGCGATCATGGAAAAGGACGATCTGGAAGCGATTGCAGAGGTTGTCATTGAAAAAGATATTTTTGTGCTTTCTGATGAGATCTATTCTGAACTTTCCTATAAGGGAGATCATGTATCCATTACCAGCATTCCTGGCATGAAGGAGAGAACGATCCTGATCAATGGATTTTCCAAGGCATACGCCATGACCGGCTGGAGACTGGGTTACACCTGCGGACCGAAGGAGATCATTGAGCAGATGCTGAAGATTCACCAGTTTGCGATCATGTGTGCGCCGACCACCAGTCAGTATGCAGCAGTGGAAGCCATGAGAAATGGTGATGAAGATGTTGCGAAGATGCGGGAGGCATACAATCAGAGAAGAAGATATCTGATGCACGCATTTCAGGAAATGGGACTGGAATGCTTTGAACCATTTGGAGCATTTTATGTATTTCCGTGTATCAAAGAATTTGGCATGACCAGCGAAGAATTTGCCACGAGATTTTTAGAGGAAGAAAAAGTAGCAGTTGTCCCGGGAACCGCTTTTGGAGACTGCGGAGAAGGCTATTTGAGAATTTCGTATGCTTATTCACTGGAAAATTTAAAGGAAGCCTTAAGCCGTATGGCACGTTTTATCGAAGGCTTGCGTAAGGAGCAGAAATAAATGGCATTGAACATTGTACTTTTTGAACCGGAAATTCCGGCAAATACGGGCAATATCGGAAGAACCTGCGTGGCAACCGGCACAAAACTCCATTTGATCGAGCCTTTGGGCTTTCGTTTGGATGAAAAATCGGTGCGTCGTGCGGGAATGGACTACTGGGAACATTTAGATGTGACCAGATACATAGATTTTGAGGATTTTATGGAGAAAAATCCTGATGCGAAGATTTATATGGCAACGACCAAGGGACAGCATGTTTATACGGAGGTCAGTTATGAACCGGACTGTTATATCATGTTCGGAAAGGAAAGCGGAGGAATTCCGGAAGAAATCCTGGTGAAGAATCCGGATCGCTGTATCCGCATTCCGATGCTGAGTGAGATCCGTTCTCTGAATCTGTCAAATTCTGTAGCAGTGGTGCTTTATGAAGCACTTCGCCAGAATGAGTTCAGTCATATGAAACTGGCAGGCCAGTTAACAAAATACGAATGGTAAAGGGTTACTTATGAAAAGAAAATTGCTGAAAAGACTGTTATGCTTCACAATTTGCTGTTCCGCTGTGGCGGGACTCTTTTCGGAACCCATTTTTCAGGTCTTTGCTGTCAGTGAAGAAACCCAGCAGAAGATTGACGAGGCTGAGGGCGAAAAAGAACAGCTGGAACAGGAACTGGAGGAACAGGAAAAAAACAAAGGCTCTCTGGAAGGGGAAAAGGCAAGTGCTGAGGAACGCCTGAAAAACCTGAAAGCCCAGTATCAGTCCATTGCATCGGATCTGGCTGCTTTAGAGAAGAAGCAGACGGAAAAAGAGGCGGAGATCGCACAAAAAACCGAAGAACTGGAAGAAGCCATTGCTGTTCAGGAAGCGCAGTACGAAGATATGAAAATGCGTATCCAGTATATGTATGAAAAGCCGGAAGATTCTCTGTTTGGATTATTCCTGCAGGATTTCAGCATTGTCGAGATCTTAAACCGGGTAGACAATACGGTAAAGATTCAGGCCTATGACAGACAGCAGTTGGAAGAATATACCAAAAACGCAGAGCTTCTGGAAGAACAGAAGCAGGAGTTGGAAGAAGCGAAGGCGGAACTGGAGAAGCTGATCGAGGAATCCAAGGCACAGCAGGCAAAGGTTTCGTCCCTTCAAAAGCAGACCAACGCGACCATTAACGATTATCTGAATCAGATCGCAAAAGCGGAGGAGGAAATCGGCAATACAGAGGCTGCATTGGAGGCAAAATCCAAAGCATTGAAGGAATTATATGCGAAAGCTGCCGCAGAAGAAGCGGCAGAACGTCGCCGTCAGGCAGAAGAAGCGGCAAAGAGATTGCAGGAAGCTTTAGCAAACGGAACCATCAGACCGGAGGATTCCGGAATCGTCTACGGAGACTTAAATCTGTCACAGACGGAAATGGATATGCTGACAGCGATGATCTACTGCGAGGCCAGAGGAGAATCCTATGAAGGACAGCTGGCAGTTGGTTATGTCATTATGAACCGTGTGCGAAGCACAAAGTTCCCGAACAGCCTGGAAGGGGTGCTTTCTGCACGAAATCAGTTTGAACCATACGGCTCCGGCCGATTTAATATTGTACTGACAGCTTATTGGGAGGATATTCCGGGAGTGATCAGTAAAAGTGAGTGGGATTCCTGTCAAAGAGCAGCGATGGTCTGCGTAAACAGTGACAGCAATGTAGGAGAAAGTCTCTTTTTCCGTACACATAAGCCGGTGCCGCAGCTTGCAGAAAACCTGGAAGCAGCCGGCGTGCCATATTGGATCATTGGAAACCACATCTTCTACTATTCTTGGGTGAATTACTAAAAAATTGATAGAATGTTGGTTTGTCAAACATATGTTACATCGATGTAAGATAATCCATCAGTACTT
>CAZOJX010000092.1:0-7755 GCA_964580255.1 uncultured Lachnoclostridium sp.
TATGACAAAAGAATGTAACCCTTCCATGGATTCTCTCACATTTTCAAAAATGCTTCATGAGATCAAAAATCCGCTGACTTTTATCTACAGCTCTCTGCAGCTGATCCAGGAGGATCACCCTGATGTACAGGATTTTCGCTTCTGGAACCAGACCTTAGACGATGTAAAAAATCTTCGTTCCCTTTTGGACGAGCTGTCCCGTTTTCAAAAGGGAGATATTTTAAATAAAACGAAGATTCATCTTTTTGACTTTACTGAGGATCTTTTGGAATCCGCAGCTGCTTTTCTTCTGGAAAGCGGCACGACTCTTACCTACGAAAGTACGGTGGAAGATCTGGATTTCTACGGTGACGAACAAAAACTTCGCCATGCGATCCTGAACCTTTTAAAAAATGCTGTGGAAAGTTCTCCTGCTCAAAGTCCGATCCTTCTTCGCATGACCACAGAAGATTCCCATCTTCTCATTTCCGTTACCGATTGGGGCTGCGGAATTGCTGAGGATCAGATTCCCAAAATCCTGGAGCCTTTTCATACGACCAAATCCTACGGTACCGGACTCGGACTTCCTATCGTGAAAAAGATTGCCGAAGCCCATCAGGGCAGCTTGCGCATTTCTTCTTCCCTAGGCGTTGGCTCTACCTTTTCACTCTGTCTTCCGCTTACATAAAATTCAACAGATTGTTTCATTTTTTCAGACACAAAAAAAGAGCTTGCATCATACAAGCTCTTTTCTAATATCCTTATCCGATCAGCCAGCGGTAAATTCCCGCATACTTCTCAGAAGATACTCCCCAGGAGAAATCCTTCGCCATGCCGCGATCGACCATGTCGTTCCAGTTTTCCCTCTGTTCAAAATAAATCTTCTTAGAATAGTTGATCACATTCAGCATATCTCCGGCATCATAGTTGGTGAAGGAGAAACCATCACCGGTGCCTTCGTATTCATTAAACGGAATTACAGTATCCTTCAGACCGCCGGTCTCACGCACGATCGGCACAGTACCATAGCGGAAAGAAATCAGCTGAGTCAATCCGCAAGGTTCAAATCTGGAAGGCATTAAAAATGCATCTGCCGCAGCATATAATTTCTGAGCAAGACTATTGGAATAGCAGATATTGGCAGATACCTGTCCCGGTCTTGTCCATGCATAATGACGGAACATATTTTCATAGCGGCCTTCGCCGGTACCGATCACAACCAGCTGGGTGTTATCGTCCACGATCCATTCCATCACCGCATTGATCAGGTCAAGTCCCTTCTGATCTGTCAGACGGGAGATCAAACCGATCATATATTTGTCCGGATCTACCGGAAGTCCCAGTTCTTCCTGAAGTTTCAGTTTATTCTGGATCTTCTTCTTTCTCCAGTTTTTCGCATTATAGTTTACATAAATTTCTTTGTCTGTTTCCGGATCGTATACTTTGTAATCGATACCGTTGACAATTCCCTGCATGTCAAAATGACGGGACTGCAAAAGCCCTTCCATGCCTTCGCCATATTCCGGTGTCTGAATTTCCTGGGCATAGGTTTCTGATACGGTAGTAATGTAATCTGCGTAAGTCAGACCGCCCTTTAACATGTTCGCATCACGTTTGTATTCCAGCTTATCCGGTGTAAAGAGGTAATCATCAAAGCCACTGATCTCTTTCATAGTCTTAATATCCCAGATTCCCTGGAATTTTAAATTATGAATGGTAAAAATGGTCTTAATGTTGTGGTAATACGGATCGCTGGCAAACTGATTTTTCAGATATACCGGGATAAATCCGGTCTGCCAGTCATGACAGTGGATCAGATCCGGGCGGAAATCGATCATTTTCAAAACAGAAAGCACTGCTTTGGAAAAGAAGGTGAATTTTTCCACATCACCTCTGATGTCTCCATATGGCTTGTCTCCGCCAAAATAAAATAAGTTATCGATAAAGTAATAAGTAATCCCGTCCAGCACATAACGCATAACGCCACAGTGAGTGTCTGCAAATTTTCCGCCGAGACCCAGATAAAAATGTCCCAGATATTCAAATTCATTTCTGTATTTCTCAGGAATGCAAAGGTAGTTCGGCAGGATCACTCGTACATCAAATTCTTCTTTGTTAAATGCCTTCGGAAGTGCACCTGCAACGTCCGCAAGACCGCCAGTCTTGATGAACGGTACACATTCGGAGGTTGCGAATAAAATTTTTTTCATTGAACTTTCCCCCATGAAATATTTTATCTTTTAGAAACCGAAATTTCTTTCTTTCATATTACCCTAATTTTTTCAAAAAAACAACGTGTTTTCACTTAATCCGCTGACATCGTACTGTCACACGGCTTTGCCCGCCTACGGTACAGGTAAACAGGGTCAGATCCCAGTCTCCGCTTTCCATTTCCTCCAAAGCCTCCGGGGACAAAATCGTCACTTCTGCTACTTCATAGTGAAATACATTTCCGTCCACATCATAAAATCTGACCTTCTCTCCCAAGTCCAGGTTTTTCAATGTACCGAAATGTGATCCTTATCTGAAAATGCCGAAAGCATGTCCCGAAGTTCCGAATGTTCCTTTATAAAGGCTCTCAGTTTTCGGAATACCGCTTCCTCATATTCCTGAGATTCTCTCTTTGCTTTTTCCAGCATTTCTGCACACTGGGCTTCTGTTTCTTTTCTCAAGGTGTTGCTCTGCTTTTCCGCTTCTTCGATGATCCGCTTCGCCTTGTCCCAGCTTTCTGCTTCCCGTTTCGCGCAGATTTCTTCCTGACGCTGACTCAGATTCTCAATGTTTTCCATGTACTGTGCACATGCTGCCTGCGCCGCTTCAAATACTCCGTTTAATTGTAAAGAAGCTTCCGCAATCGATCCCGCCTGGTCCAGCTTGATCTCACGCTCCGAAAGTGCTGCTTCATTTTCCGCACATTTTGCCTGCAGTTCCCGGAGTTCTTTCCCTTGATTGATCAGCATCTGTAAAAGATCCTGCCGACTCAGCTTTTTTAGTTCTTTCTCCGTCATTGCCCTTCTCCTTGCATCGACTCACTTGCTAATTTTACTTGTTATTAACCAAACTTTACTTGCTATACACTATACCATATTCATATTTCTGCTTCAATGCTTTTTCAACGTTTTTCAGCTCGTTTTCCTCTCCGGCAGCTGAGCTAAAATGATCGCTGCAAACATCAGTACACAGCCCGCTAATTCCCGCACACTTAAAGTCTGATGTAAAATCACAAATCCTGCCAGCACAGAAAAAACGCTTTCCAGGCTTAAGATCAAAGAAGCAACCGTCGGGTCCATATTTTTCTGTCCTACGATCTGCAGGGTGTAACCCGCCCCACAGGATAACGCACCCGCATAGGCGATCGGCAGCCAGCCTTCCAAAATAGCTCCCAGACTCGGTGTTTCAAATATAAATGCCAGAACCATACTGAGGATTCCACACACAAAAAACTGAACACAGCTCATTTTCACCCCATCTACCTTTGGTGAAAAATGGTCGATGACCAAAATATGCAGCGAAAAAATCACCGCACAGATCAGAACCAGAAAATCTCCCTTGGATAAGGAAAAGCTTTCACTGGTCATACACAGAAGATATAGACCGATCGTGGCAAGCACAACCCCCAGCCAAATTTTTGAACCCACCTTACGCTTCAGAAATATCCCGAAGAGCGGAACAATCAGAATGTACAATGCTGTTAAAAATCCCGCTTTTCCCACTGTTGTATAGGAAATTCCTACCTGCTGAAAATTAGTGGCAGCAAAAAGCAAAAGACCGCAGCAGACTCCCCCGATCAAAAGCTGCTTTGGATCCTGCTTGCTATGATCAGTCTTTTTCTTTTGACGATCTAAAACCAAAATGACCGGAACCAGCACTGCTGCTCCCAGAAGGCTGCGCACGCCATTAAAGGTAAAGCACCCTACCGCATCACCGCCGACGCTTTGAGCCACAAATGCCACTCCCCAGATAAATGCTGTCAGTAAAAGCAGCAGACTGTTTCTTGTTTGTTCTTTTCTCATAATTTTCTCCTAACCGTTTTCTTTCCTCTGTAAGTTATGATATACTTAGCTAAGTAAATCGGCAGTTTCACTGCCGCATATGAAGTAAACTATAAAGGAGATTTTCATGATTTGCAAGAACTGTGGGGCAAATTTCAACGATGATCTGCCCAAATGTCCTTATTGCGGTGAATTTAATTACGCCGGTGCGGAAAAAGAATATTTCCACCGCCTCCATGATATGAAAGAGGACCTTCACAGTCTGGAAGATCAGGTTCCGAAAATGTACACCGGAGAGCTGAAGGAACAGACCCACCATGTAAAAAAGGTCTTTCTCATTGTTTTGGGGATCCTGCTCCTTTTAATCCTTCTCTTTTTCGGAATTCACAAGCTGCTGGATTCTATGATCTACGGTGACCCGAAAGCGGAGCTTCTCTTTGCAAAAGAAGCCTTTCCTGTTGCTGAAGAATATTATGACGCCGGAGATTATGACGGACTTCTGCAGTTTTACAGAACCTCCATGGAAGAAAATAAGAATGCAAATTTCTATAACTGGGATCATTATGCATTTTTGATCTGCTACGAGAATTATCAGATTTTCTCCGCCTGCGCCGTTCCACTCGGCACAGACGATTTTACGGAAGGTGATCTGCAGGAACTCATTTACTGCTACATTTCCAACCGTTTTTATCAGAAGGGATATCCAATGTCCGAACAGGATCTTCTGCTTGTTACTTCCTTGGAAGATGAGATGGAGACTGTCCTTTCCTCCCTTTCCCTGACTGCGGAGGAAGAAAAAACACTGAATGATTTTTTGAACGATCCGGATTATCCTTCCTGGGAAGATATCGAATCGTTTTCCCAAAAAGTGTACAAAAGACTGTTTTAGGAGAGAAGAACCATGAAATGTACTTCCTGCAATGCACCTCTTTCGATCGATGACGAAAGATGCCCTTACTGCGGAACCCCGAACCCTCATGCCTTAGGGCACCGGAAGGATATGCAGAAATTTACCCGGGAATTTATCCATACCCGTTCCTCGGTCTTAAATGCGACCTATCGGGCAGCAGAAAAGTCAGTCCGCATCATTATCCTTTGTTTTCTGACCATACTTTTGATCCTCAGCATTCTGTTTTCCGCAAACAGCTGGGAGGTTTCCTACGGGATCACCAAGCTGACAGCGACTGCAAACAGCGGCCGCTACTGCGACCTGCTGGATCAATACGAAGCAGAGGGCGATTTTTTCTCTTTCGCTTCCCTTTACGATCAGAAAAGCCTCTACAGCATTGATACTTTTGAAGAATACCGCTACGTTTACCATGCTGCCAGCAACTATATGACCATTTTCGATTGTGCTGTCAGTCTGCTGGAACAAGAGCCATGGGAAAATGCCCACAAAGACAATCTGAAATATCTGTGCGATGCATTGGAATATCACGATCAGCTGCTGGAACGGGATCTTTACGATTACTATTCCGAGATCGGTGCCTACGACTCCCGGCATCTTGAATCCGTTGACCGCATTACAGAAAAGATCAACGGCATTCTTCAGCTGGTGTTCTCTGTTTCCGAAGAAGAAATGACCGAATTCCAGACCTATTCTTCTGCCGAAAAGCAGGTATTTCTCCAAAGGAGGTTCCGGGAAAATGAGTGAACGTTTTTTAAAGATCAGTAATCTTCTGATCGTGATCCTTACCCTGCTGATCCTGATTTTTGCCGCCACAGGGATTTTCGGCGTGATCGACAGCTTAAAAGTCTACACAGCTTCCGAAAGCTCCATGCTCTACGCCCTGGAGGACGGCCGCTACAGTGACCTGGTGGAATACTACCACCGAAACCTGACAGCCGATGCCAAATCTACCGAAACCATGGAAGAATGTTATGCCATTGCCCGGTATTACGAAGCTTCGGTGGACTACCAGCTGGCTCTTTTGGAAAAAGATTCTGCTGCGCAGAGTGAATGCCAAAAACGCATGGAAGAAGCTGCACTCCAGATGGGCGCACTTTCCTATGCAGAAGACGAAATCAACGCATTATTTCATAACTAAAAAAACCGCTGTGACTGAAACTTTAAACAGTCACAACGGTTCTTTTTTTATTGACCGATTTTTGAGATCACTTTACGGTAAATGTGGAGCATAAAGAATGCACAAATGACCACTGCAACCGCTTCTGCGATCGGGAATGCAAACCAAACCAGACGTACTTCTCCAGTCAGAGAGAACAGATATGCTACTGGCAAAAGCACCAGAAGCTGTCTGACGATCGACATGATCATACTGTACATTGCGTAGCCCAATGCCTGAAAAGCACTGGAGCAGGCAATTCCGATCGCTGCAAAGATGAAGCTTAAGCTGATGACCCGCAATGCCGGAGTTCCGATAAACAGCATGGTTTCCGAAGCATCAAACATTTTCAGCAGCACATCAGGAATGGTCTGGAATACGATCGTTCCCACCACCATGATGCACAACGCGATCACACAGCTGGTCTTGATGGATTTTACGACACGATCTTTATTTCCGGCACCATAGTTATAGGAGATTACCGGAATCACACCATTGTTCAGACCAAAGACCGGCATAAACACAAAGCTCTGAAGCTTAAAGTACACACCAAATACTGCCGCTGCAGTTGAGGTAAATCCTAATAAAATCCTGTTCATTCCGTAGTTCATGATCGAACCGATGGAAGACATGATGATCGAAGGCACACCGATCGCATAAATCTGTTTGATCAACGCCATATCCGGGCGGAAGCCTTTCAGCTGAATACGGATCTCTGTATTTTTCTTATGATTGAGCACAACGCCCAGTGCACCGCCGACAATCTGTCCGGCTACAGTCGCAATGGCTGCACCGGCAACACCCATTTCCGGGAGTCCAAACATTCCAAAGATCAGAATCGGGTCCAGGATAATATTGATCACCGCACCTGTCAGCTGAGTCACCATAGAGTAGATGGTTTTTCCGGTTGCCTGAAGCATTCTTTCAAAAAATACCTGAGTAAAAAGCCCCATGCTCATACACAGACAAATCCGTGTATATTCCGTACCATAAACAACGATTTCTTCAATATCTGTCTGGCTGCGGAAAAATGGTTCTGCACCTACAAATCCGATTACCAAAAATACCAGGTAGCTTACGGCTGCCAAAAATACCGCATGGTTGGCAATGTGGTCTACCTGCTTCATATTTTTTGCTCCCAGGTTTCTGGAAAGCAATGCATTAACACCTACCGCTGTTCCCGTAGAAACGGCGATCATTAAATTCTGGAGCGGAAATGCCATAGAAACTGCGGTCAGCGCATTTTCACTGATCTGTGCCACAAACACACTGTCTACAATGTTGTAAAGTGCCTGCACCAGCATCGATGCCATAATCGGCAAGGACATGGAAATGATCAGCTTTGTGATCGGCATAACACCCATTTTATTTTCCTGTCTAACTTCCTGCATAGGGGTTCCTCCTGTGTATTATCATTTTCTGTACGTTTACGCAAAAAAATAACCGCCTTTCGCAATGGAATGCGGTTACTTTCTTATCATATCAACTATGGTTTTCGCTGTCAATCATATGATAGAACTTTCTGCTATAACTTTGTGGATTTTCCTAAAATCAGACTGTTCTGCTGCATGCATTCATTTTCTGCACAAATTCTTCTTCTGACATAAAAAGGCGCTTTGCAGCCTCAGCTACACTCAAAATACCGTCACGCACAAGGGAAACCGCAAATTCTATCTGCTTATCCCGCTCTTTTGCTACATGTTCTTCAATTTCCGCTG
>CAZOJX010000093.1:0-7616 GCA_964580255.1 uncultured Lachnoclostridium sp.
ATCCCCACAGCCTTAGTGCTGTGGGGATCCTTTTTTAAAACTCATAATAATCTGCTAAATATTCTTCCAGTGTAATGTTCTTTTCCATAATAACTTTGGCAGCTTCTTCGCCGACGTAGCGAAAATGCCATGGCTCATAAATGATTCCGGTAATGTCAGTCTTACCGTTTGGATATCGAACAATGAAACCGTATTCGGCACAATGCTTGAACAGCCACTGATAGGCAGCGGTGTTTTCCTGAGATTCATCTAATTTTACATGGCGGGCGTCTACCAGATCCAGTGCAAGTCCCAGCTGATGTTCACTGGTGCCTGGATAAGCGACTACGGTAGCCGCTTCTTCTCTGGCTTTTTTTATGGAATAGCCATGTTCTTTCTGAAGTCTTTGTACCTTATCTTCAAAAAGCTCCATTTGATAATCATAGTCACGAAAGGCGGAGATGGCGATGATCCGGACATCTTCTGTTTGCCGTGCATCGGAGATCATCTTCTTAACAGCATCTGCAATCCGGCTGTCAGTTTCGTAGGTATTGTCTGCCTCTGCAAGTGCTTCCGGCGTGAAGGTTTCTTCCAGCGGATATTCATAATTCACCAGCTGAAGATTCCAGGGAAGTTTGGAGTTATCGATGCTTTTCTTAGTATCTTTCAAAGAATCGGGATTGTTTTCCGACGTTTCTGCAGAAGATTCCATTACAAAATTTACCGGCTGTACTTTTTTGCTTCCGACAAAAAGGCCGATTAGAAATCCGAGGAGAAAGGTAATGCCTAATACGATCAGAAGTCGGTATATATGCAGTTTACGCCGATGGGTTTTGCTTCGCTGTTTCCTGGTCTGTTCCATGATGCTCTCCTATGTATAAAAGTCTAGAACCATGGTAGCAGATTTTGTCGATGAAATCTATGATAGATTGTGAATTTAAGAAAAATATAAGAAGTCTTGACTGTGAGTAACCAAAATGGGTATAATTATAAAAAAAGTAACCAAAATGGATACATGGAGAAAAACTATGAGTATAGATATTAGAGAACTTCGGGAAGCTACAGGTATGACACAAAAGGCTTTTTCAAATTTTTTTGGGATACCGCTCAGTACACTGCGTAAATGGGAGCAAGGAGAATCTTCGCCTGCTCCATATGTAATCAATTTAATCGCAAGGGTTTTGCCGTGTACGGATTCTGCACTTCAAAAAATTGAAGGAAATGATGGGGCAGTTTATTACTATGACAGGAAGCAGAAAGCAGTTTTAGATGTTAAAGGAAATAAGATTTTTATTCAGGAAGATATTGTGGGTGTAAAAGAGCAAAATCTTAGACTGTATCTTTCAGATCTATTTGCAGATTTTTATCATATACAGGAAAAATTTAACAGAGACTGCAGATATGATAAGCAGGAAGATATTTTGTGAATACCTTTGGAGAAATTACAATCAACCAGGATCATATGATCGATCTTAGAAAAGAAACGAGATTTAATTGTGCGACGTCACAAAGGGAACTACAAAAAAAGTGGTGTATTGATAAAAATGGATCCCGCTATATGATTAAAGGAAATTATGGACAATCCTATCAGCAGAGTTTGAATGAAATATTTGTAGAATCGTTTTCTTGTGGATATTGATCGTGCAGAAATAGATTTTTCTGTTTATGAAAAAGATATCTATGAACGCCACATCAGAATTACTCCGTTAAAGAAGCTTTATGAAAGAAAATGTGAGAGTTTGCGGAGTTTTCAACAAGGAAAAGATATATGGAAAGGCAGAGGGTATTGATTAGTGAAAAAAGCATTAGGAATCTACATTCACATTCCGTTTTGTGTGAAAAAGTGTCATTACTGCGATTTTTTATCAGCGCCTGCAGAGGAAAGCGTGCGAAAGCAGTATGTGGACAGTCTTTTAAAGGAAATGGATGAATACAGGGAGCTTTTACAGCAAAGAACGATCCCGACAATCTTCTTTGGAGGCGGAACGCCAAGCATTCTGCCGGGGGAGGAAATCCTGCGGATCATGGAACGATTACGTTCTATCGGAGAGATTTCTGCTGATGCGGAGATCACCATCGAAGCAAATCCGGGAACGGTGACAAAAGAAAAACTTTCTTTGTGGAAGCAGGCGGGAATCAATCGCATTAGCTTTGGGCTGCAGTCTGCGGAAAATGAAGAACTAAAAAGGCTTGGAAGGATCCATACATGGGAAGAATTTGAAGAAAACTTTCGGCTTGCCAGGGAGTGTGGATTTTCCAATATTAATGTGGATCTGATGTCTGCATTGCCGGGACAGACGGTGGAAAACTGGAAAAAAACCTTGGAATGGGTAACTGCATTGGCACCGGAACACATTTCGGCTTACAGTCTCATTATTGAAGAAGGAACCCCGTTTTTTGAAGCCTATGAAGATCACCCGGAGCTTTTGCCGACCGAGGAAGACGAACGGGAAATGTATTACGAAACCAAGCGTTACCTGGCAAGCCAGGGATATGAACGCTATGAAATCTCTAATTATGCGAAACCGGGCTTGGAATGCAGACACAATCTGTCCTATTGGGAAAGAACGGACTATCTGGGACTTGGCCTGGGGGCAGCGTCCCTTCTTGGAAATATGAGGAAAACGAATCAGACGGAGCTTTTGGAATACCTCAAAGGTAATTTTCAAGGGGAACAGGAAACTTTAAGCGAGACAGATGCCATGG
The DNA here is from genome assembly GCA_964580255.1 of uncultured Lachnoclostridium sp. Taxonomy (GTDB): domain Bacteria; phylum Bacillota; class Clostridia; order Lachnospirales; family Lachnospiraceae; genus HGM12587. The sequence continues at coordinate 2,686 of CAZOJX010000093.1, forward strand.
AGGAATATTTCTTTCTGGGACTTCGAAAGACGAAAGGGGTAGACTGGACACCTTATCGGGCACAGTATGAGGCGACTGTGGAAAAATTAAAAAAGCAGGGCCTATTAGAGGAAGACGGCAAGATGCTTCGGCTGACGGAACTGGGGATTGATGTGAGCAATCAGGTGCTGGCGGAATTTTTGGTTTAGGAAAGAATATTTATGGGATTCTTCCTTGGCAAGACTCAAAAATTCAGCTAAAATAAGGGAAAACTAACCATAAATAGATTACAGCAGATAGGAAAACTTATGAACTTTGAATTTTTGAGAGCCCAGCAGGTCAGCGAAAGTCTGATCCATGAAATAGAAAATTTTAGAAAACAATATCCGACATCGGAGGAATTAAAAAGCAGGATTCAGAAGCCGCCGATCCCATTTTACGGAAAAGAGCTTCTGGAAATGTCCATTGCCGCACTTTTAAAAGGGGAGCATCTTTTGCTTTCCGGCGGAAAAGCTACCGGAAAAAACATTCTGGCAGAAAATCTTGCTTATATTTTCGGAAGACCTTCTTATAATATTTCCTTCCATGTGAATGTGGACAGTGCAGCACTGATCGGAACGGATACCTTCGTGGATAATGAAGTGCGCCTTCGTAAAGGCATGGTAACCCTCTGTGCGGAAAACGGAGGTTTCGGAGTTTTTGACGAGATTAATATGGCGAAAAATGATGCGGTTTCCGTCCTTCATGCAGCACTGGATTATCGAAGGATCATTGATATTCCGGGGTATGAGCGTATCGAACTTCACCCGGCTGCCCGATTTATCGGAACCATGAACTATGGCTATGCCGGTACGAAGGAATTAAATGAAGCATTGGTTTCCAGATTCCTGGTTATCAATATGCCAAAACAGGAGGAAGAAACTGTAGAGAGAATCTTAAAAACTTATTTTCCTAAGATCAAGGATCAGGCACTGAAACAGTTTACAGGACTTTTCATGGATCTTCAGTTAAAGGCGGATCACAGTGAGATCTCGACAAAATCCGTAGATATCAGGGGCCTGATCGGAGCCTTAAAGACCATTGAAACGGGATTAAAGCCGAAAGCGGCAGTGACCATGGGAATTACCAATAAAAGCTTTGATATCTTTGAGCGGGAGATGGTGGAAGACATTGTCATGACCAGAATTCCGGAAGACTGGACGAGGGAAGACGTATTTTAATGGAAGAAACGAGAGAACTGTTTGAGATTGAAAACAGAATGAAGAATCTTCTCTGGACCATCAGCGGTGATTATACGCTGGAAGCAAAGCTGAATGTGGAAGCATTTTTAAATTCCAAATACAGTGCCTTGTATGATGCCATCAAGCAGGGAGCCATGGCAAAATATTTTTCCATGGACGATTACAGTATGTACCTTATTAAAAAACTGTATTATGGAGCGGATGAAGCGGGATTGCTGCGGATTTCGTCCATGTGTATTGATATGGCCTGTGCGGATAAGATCAGCAAAGAGCGGCAGGGTGTGAAGGAAGTCAGAAAACGCGCTTATGAGGAAATCCTGGATTTGGATTTTGAAAATATGCAGTCGGACGGAGTGGTAGGGCAACTGTGGTTTTCCATGCTCCGTCGGGAACTTGAACCTTCCTATCAGGTGGAAAAGCGGATTGAAGATGCATTGGATTTTCTGGAATCATTAAAAGGGACAGAAGACACCATGGATATTATCCGGGCGGTGGACCGATTATATAACCGATGTGTGGATACGGAGTTTGAAAGAAAACATGGGGGTCTTGATAAGGTTCTGGCAGTTACTCTAGAGGATCTGGAAGAATTTGACTGGAAGGATTTTCTGACGGAAGAACTCTATGAAAACATGCTGGAGCAGATGAAAAGCCAGATTCTGGAGAATATGACAGAGCTTTCGAAGTCCAATCAGGAGAAGAAACGCAAAAATGTGGGAAAAATTCTTCTGAACGAGGAAGCATTGGAAAAAATGCATTCCTATATTGAATGGAACTACGGAAAAAGCTATCTGACAAAGCTGGAGCAAAAACAGCTAAATCACCAGCTTTGCTATGGAGCGCACAAAGGCTGTACTCTCTATATGACAGAGGGGATTTTAAGAAATCCGGTGGCAGTCAATAATACTTATGTTGTTGCACAAAGGACAAAGGAACTGAATCTTCAGACCTATCGCCAGAATACCAATGTGACCAGAAGAAACATTGAAATCCTGGAAGCAATCCTTATCAGAGCTTTGCGTGCCCGTACAGAAACGGAGCGGATACCGGCACAGTACGGAACCTTACGACCGGAGCGGCTTTGGAAGGTGGGAAGAACGAAGGAATATCAGATCTTCGATAAGGAAAATAAGAAGCTGAATGAAGAATTTGTGGTAGAGCTTCTCATCGATGCCTCCGGATCTCAGCAAAAGCGGCAGAATTATGTGGCGCTGCAAAGTTTTGTGGTCTCCAGTGCCTTATCAGGTGCGGGGATTCCCCATCGTGCCATGAGTTTTTGTACTTTTTGGGATTATACGGTGCTTCACCGGTTTCGGGATTATGAAGAAGGAAAAGATGCGGACTGGAATCTCTTTGAGTTTCGGGGATCTTCCAATAACCGGGACGGGCTTGCCATACGAATGGCGACAGAAAGCCTGTTAAAGCGTCCGGAGCCCAATAAGATTCTGATCGTTTTAAGCGACGGAAAGCCCAATGATCAGAATGTAAATCGGCCTGGAGCAGGAAATATGCCCCTCTATACCGGGGATTATGCGGTAAAGGATACGGCGTTGGAGGTTCGAAGGGCAAGAAGTCTTGGAATTTCTGTGCTTGGTGTGTTTATGGGAGAAGATCAGGAACTTTTGGCAGAGCGAAAGATTTTTGGTAAAGACTTTGCCTATATTAAAAACATTGCTAACTTTTCTAATGTAGTAGGCACCTATTTAAAAAAACAGCTGGAGGAAGAATGAGAAAATTAAAATTCCGGAAGGCGCCTTCGAGGAATACTGCGATATTATGTTTGGACCTCGGGAATTGAGCACATTTATTCCTTTACGGCGTTTTAAAATTTGATTTCTAAAGAATTTATAAACACCCTTGACATTCATGGTCGAGGGTGTTATTTTAATACTGTAAATGTTAGCACTCCAACAAAACGAGTGCTAACAAAACAAAAAAGAGAGGGATGAGGCGATGAATTTGGATGAGAGAAAAATGAAAATCTTAAAAGCGATCATCCAGAATTATTTGGAGACAGGCGAACCGGTTGGATCGCGAACAATTTCCAAATACACTGATTTAAAGCTGAGTTCCGCCACCATTCGAAATGAAATGGCAGACCTGGAGGAGATGGGTTATATCTTACAGCCACATACCTCCGCAGGAAGAATTCCTTCCGATAAAGGTTATCGACTCTATGTTGATCAAATGATGCAGGAAAAGGATCAGGAGATTCGTGAGGTCAAGGAAATGATGATCGAGCGGACGGACAAGATGGAGCAGGTGTTAAAGCAGGTAGTGAAGGTGCTTGCAAGCAATACCAATTACGCCACCATGATCTCGGCTCCGAAGATCCACCGGAAGAAAGTAAAATTCCTGCAGTTATCCAAGGTGGACGACAATCAGCTTCTGGCGGTCATCGTCATTGAAGGAAATGTTGTCCGGAACAAACTGCTGAGTCTGGAAGAACCATTGGACGAAGAAACGATCCTAAAATTGAATCTGCTGCTGAACACCATGTTAAACGGTCTCAGCATTGAAGAAATCAATCTTCAGATGATTACAAACCTGAAAAATCAGGCGGGCGCACATGGAGCTCTCGTAGGCGAGATCATCGATGCAGTGGCAGAAGCGATTCATTCCAAGCCGGAAACAGAGATTTACACCAGTGGTACAACAAACATTTTCAAATATCCGGAACTGGCAGACAAAGGGAAGGCAAGTGAACTGATCAGTACCCTGGAAGAAAAACAGGAATTGACAGGACTTGTGAATGAAACACTGGAACATAATGAAAACAGAGGCATTCAGGTTTACATCGGACAGGAAACGCCGGTAGAAACAATGAAGGACTGCAGTGTTGTCACTGCCACCTATGAATTAGGTGAAGGACTTCAAAGTACCATCGGCATCATCGGACCGAAGCGAATGGATTATGAACATGTTCTTCGGACCTTGAACCAGCTGATGGATCAGCTTGATGAGATCTATAAAAAGAATGAATAGAAAGGCGAGCGATTCCCGTGGAAAACAATCAGGAACTTGAAAAAGAATTAGAGGAAGCTGTGGAAGAAACAGCGACTGAAGAATCCACTGAAACAGAAGAAACTGTAGAAACTGCGGAAACTGAAGAAGAAACAGCAGAAGCCGGAGAAACAGAGAAAAAAGGATTTTTCGGAAAGAAAAAAGAAAAGAAAGACAAAAAAGACGAAAAGATCGAAGAATTGGAAGACAGAGTCAAGCGTCAGCTGGCTGAATTTGAAAACTTCCGCAACCGCACCGAAAAAGAAAAATCAAGAATGTTTGAATTTGGTGCAAGAGATGTCATTGAAAAGATGCTTCCGGTAGTTGACAACTTCGAAAGAGGTCTCGCATCAATCCCAGAAGGGGAAAAAGAAGGCCCTGTAGCAAGTGGTATGGAAATGATCTATAAACAGATGATGACCACATTGGAAGGACTGGGTGTAACACCGATCGAAGCTTTAAATAAACCATTCGACCCGAATTTCCATAACGCAGTGATGCATGTGGAAGATGAAACAGTCGAAGAAAGCATTGTAGTAGAGGAATTCCAGAAAGGATATCTCTACAAAGAAAATGTAATCCGCTATAGTATGGTAAAAGTAGCTAATTAATAAGGAGGACTTTATTATGGGAAAAATCATTGGTATTGACTTAGGAACAACAAACTCATGTGTAGCAGTTATGGAAGGCGGTAAACCAATCGTTATC
>CAZOJX010000094.1:0-7489 GCA_964580255.1 uncultured Lachnoclostridium sp.
GTACAATACGATCGATCTCGCAGACACGCTTATGCTGCCCCCGTTCTTCATAATAATTTTTCACATAACCAAAAGCTGTCTTATCTGCCAGGGTACCAATGGTTCCTGCACGGAAAGTCTGGCCCGCCCCGAAAATCACTTCGGTATAACGATGTGCCTTATTCTGGTAATCCCCTGAGAAGTTCAGGTCAATATCCGGCTCTTTATTTCCTTTAAATCCAAGGAAGGTTTCAAAAGGAATATCGAATCCTTCTTTTTTCAGCGGGTGACCGCATACCGGACAATCTCTGTCCGCCATGTCACAGCCTACCTTTCCGGCATAGGATTTCACAATGTCGGAGTCAAAATCTACATAATGGCATTCCGGGCAAATGTAATGAGGTGCCAAAGGATTTACCTCTGTGATTCCCGCCATAGTGGCTACAAAGGAAGATCCTACTGATCCTCGGGAACCTACCAGGTAGCCGTCCGCATTGGACTTCCATACCAGCTTTTGGGCAATGATATACATAACCGCGAAACCGTTTCCGATAATGGATTTTAACTCTCGTTCCAGTCGTTCCACTACGATCTCCGGCAAATTTTCACCGTAGATCTCATGGGCTTTGTTATAACAGATCGTTCGCAGGGTCTGATCCGAATTTTCAATGACCGGCGGGCATTTATCCGGGTGGATCGGTGTAACCTTTTCACACATATCCGCCACAAGATTGGTGTTGGTAATTACCACTTCCTCTGCCTTTTCCGGACCCAAATACGCAAATTCTGCCAGCATTTCCTCCGTTGTCCGAAGATAAAGGGGCGCCTGCTGATCTGCGTCAGAGAAGCCTTTTCCGGCCATAATGATCCTTCGGTAAACTTCGTCCTCCGGATCCATAAAATGAACATCACAGGTTGCAACGACCGGTTTATGGAACTGCTCTCCCAATCTGCAGATCCTGCGATTGATTTCTTTGAGCTGTTCTTCACTGGTGATTCCGCTCTTTGGATCCCGTAGCATAAATGCATTGTTTCCGAGAGGTTGAATCTCCAGATAATCGTAAAATTTCACAAGACGGAGAATCTCATCTTCCGGCGCATTGCGAAGCAGTGCCTGATACAGTTCACCCGCTTCACAGGCAGAACCGATCATGAGACCCTCACTGTATTTTGTGTAAACACTTTTCGGAATCCTTGGTCTTCTCGCATAATAATCAATGTGAGACAAGGATACCAGACGGTACAGATTCCGACGGCCTGTTTCATTTCTCGCAAGGATTACCGCATGGTAAGTCTGCATCTTCTTAATCGCATTGACTGATGCACTGCCGATCTCATTTACCTTTTTTAATGTATCGGCACCCTGCTCCTTTAACATTGCGATCATTTTCACAAAGATCTCTGCTGTACAACCGGCATCGTCCACCGCCCGGTGATGATTTTCCAGAGATACCCCCAAAGCCTTTGCCACATGATCCAGCTTATAGCGGTTTAGCGACGGCAGCAGAACTCTGGCAAGTGCCACCGTATCCATCACTGTAAAGTTGCATTGTAAACTTTGTCGTTTACAGTTTTCTTCTATAAAACTCATATCAAAGCCTGCATTATGAGCAACCATAACACAGCCTTCGCAAAACTCCATAAATTTCGGCAGGATCACTTCAATGGTATCCGCCCCCATGACCATTTCGTCCTTAATCCCCGTCAGCTGCTCGATCTCAAAAGGAATCGGCACCTGCGGATTTACGAAGGTACTGAACCTTTCTGTGATCTCCCCCTGTTCTACTTTTACAGCACCGATCTCAATGATCTTGTTCTGCAGAGAACTAAATCCGGTGGTTTCCAGGTCAAATACCACATAGCAGCCGTCCAGTGTCTGACCATTTTCATTGGTCACCAGTTCCTTGGAATCGTCTACCAGATAAGCCTCCACACCATAAAGCACCTTAAATGGATCATCATCTCCAATGGTATGGTAAGCTTCCGGAAATGCCTGTACACAGCCATGATCTGTGATCGCCATTGCCGGCATGCCCCAGGACTTTGCACGCTTTAACAGTGCGCTGGCATCGGTAACACCATCCATATCGCTCATTTTTGTATGACAGTGAAGCTCCACACGCTTTTTCGGATAATTATCCATTCGGGAAGTCGTAAAGTTTCCGATTTTTTTCATTCCAACAATCGAAGCGATTCCCAAATCATTTTCAAAACGGTCGTGACTGACGATTCCTTTCAGCTTAATGAAGCTGCCTGCTTTTGGGTTAATAAATTCACAAAACTCCTTAACCTGTTCATTTTTCAGGAACACTTTCGCTTTAATGCTGTCTGTAAAGTCTGTGATTGCAAAGCTGACAATGGTCTTTTCTCCGTTACGAAGCTCTCTGGTCTCCATGCTCATGACTTTTCCGCGAATACAGACCTCTCCGATTTCTCCCACAATCTGGTCAATGGTAATGGTTTCATCATCGAAATCCCGTCCATAGAACACATCCGGATTGTCGCTGCGCTTCATCGGTGCATTGCCGAATCCGCCTCGTCTTCCGCCTAAAGGCTCCAAAGGCTTTCTGCGCTCTACCGGCTTCTTTTCCGGATCCTCTTTGGTTTTTTCTCCACCCTTTGTTTCCGGCTTATCTTTCTTCACGGCTTTCAATACATTTTTGATCTGCTGCTCCATATAAAAGTCTTCTTTTTCCGACTTTTTATGCTTCACTTCCGTCTCGTATTCAATCAGGATCGTCACATCAAAACCACAGCGGTGTGCAAAAATATTGTAAAGGTCATCCCGCAGCTTTTGTTCTACCATTTCCGGCACAAAGGCTGCCGGAAGTTTTAAACGCAGCACGTTTTCCTGCGGAAATGTTACCTCTGCCATACGAAACAGGTTATATTCCAGGTCACTGTCTTCCTTAAATTCTTCCAATATGCTTTCTTCATATACTTCAAACAGATTTTTGACAGTATATGCCTCTGAAAGCTCAAATCTTTCTACAATGCAGATCTCCACACTGCTTTTTGGAAACAGCTGTTCCTTGATCTTTTTTTCAAGGCAAAAAAGCTGCTCCTTCTGGATCAGCTTTTTGCTCACAATATATACTTTGATACGGCTCCCCAGTTTGTTCGAGGTGACCTTTTCCACCTGAATCTGCTGACAGAGTCCTTCCAGAATCCCCTCCAGTTTTAATGCAGGGAACACTTCAAAAAATGATTTTGGCACGTAATTCACTCCTAAAATCTGTTACATTCCCTGCTGACGTTCCTTCACCAACAGAGACAGTTCTTCTTTTAATGTCATCAGAAGCTGATCTTCAGGAACCTTTTTGATCACTTTTCCTTTTTTGATCAAAAGTCCTTCACCTTTTCCGCCTGCGATCCCAAGATCTGCTTCCTTTGCTTCTCCCGGTCCATTTACTACACAGCCCATCACTGCCACCTTAATGTCCAGGGGAATCCCTGCCACCATGGTTTCTACCTCATTGGCAAGCTTGATCAGATCGATCTGGGTTCTTCCGCAGGTCGGGCAGGAAACAACTTCGATGCCGCCTTTGCGAAGACCTAAAGTTCTTAATACCAGCTTTGCTGTCTTAATCTCCTCAACCGGATCTCCTGTCAGAGATACTCTGATCGTATCACCGATTCCCTGGGAAAGAATAATTCCAAGTCCAATGGAAGATTTAATATTTCCGGAGAATACGGTTCCGGATTCAGTAATGCCTACATGAAGCGGATACGGACATTTTTCTGCGATCAGTTCATGTGCTTTGGCACACATCAAAACATCGGAAGATTTGATGCTGACAACAAGATTCTCATATCCCAGTTCCTCTATGATTCGGATCTTATCCAGTGCGCTTTCCACAATCCCCTCTGCAGTCACACCATGATACTTTTCCACCAGTTCCTTTTCCAGAGAACCGCTGTTTACACCGATCCTGATCGGAACGTTGTGTTCTTTTGCACAATCCACGACCGCTTTGATCCTGTCAATGCTTCCGATATTTCCCGGATTGATCCTGATCTTATCCGCACCGTTTTCAATGGCTGCAATGGCCATACGGTAATCAAAATGAATATCTGCCACCAGCGGGATATGGATCTGTTTTTTAATCTCTTTTAATGCCTGAGCCGCTTCCATGGTCGGAACAGTACAGCGAATGATCTCACAGCCGGCTTCCTCCAGACGCAGGATCTGAGCTACCGTTGCTTCCACATCTTCTGTTTTGGTATTTGTCATTGACTGAATAAGGATCGGGTTTCCTCCGCCGATCACTCTGTCACCGATTCGGATCACTTTTGTATTATCTCTGTACATTGCTTCCTCCTATCTGAATCTTTCCATTCGGATATCTTCTTCCCGTTTTAATTCACTCCATTTTTGCACATTTAACACCATGCCGATCTCGATCAGCAAAAAAATCGTCGCTGTACCGCCGTAACTGATAAACGGCAGAGTTACACCGGTATTTGGCATCGCACCGGTTACTACGGCAATGTTTAACACTACCTGCAATGCAATGTGGGCAAACACCCCTGTTGCCAGCATACGTCCAAATAAATCCTCTGCTTTTTGTGCAATGATGAAAATACGATATAAAAGATAAATAAACATCAGGATCAAAAGGCTCGCACCCATGACTCCCAATTCCTCACAAACAATCGCAAAAATGAAATCATTATATGGCTCCGGAATGGAACCCAGCTTCTGAATGCTGTTTCCAAGTCCTTTTCCAAACAATCCGCCAGAGCCGATGGCATATAATGCCTGCAGACTCTGGTAGCTTTTATCGGATTCATAGGAATACGGATCCAGCCAGGCTCTGATACGTGTCAGACGGAAGCCTTCTTCCGCATCTACCACACTCTGCTGAGAGATCACGTAGATCAGGATTCCTGCCAGTACCGCAACTCCCAAAATTCCCACATAGAAAACTGCTGATTTCGGGTGCCAGGCAAAATAGACAACCACACCGATGATGGCAATGATCAGCGCACTGCTCATATTGTTGCTGATGATTCCCAAAAATCCTGCCAATCCAACTCCCGGTGCCATGATCACCGACGTAGCCACCCAGTGTTTGATCGTGAACTTTTTCCATTTGATCTCCTGAACGCCAAACCGGTCGATCAACCAGGCCGTCATGATAATGACTGCGATCTTTACCGGCTCTGCAACCTGAAAGGAGATCGGTCCGAATTTTACCCAGCGGGTTGCTCCGTTGGCTGTAATGGTCAGGTTTAACGGGGATCCTTCTCCAAAAACTCTGGTCAGCAGCACCAGTGTCAGCAGCACGGAAAGCGCCCCGGCCATCATGACTACCCATTTCTTTTTCCAGAAATGATAGTTAATATTCGATACTCCCAGCATCGCCGCAAGTCCCACGGTTGCCATCAGCGCCTGATTCTTCAAAAAGTACATGGAATCATAGTGAAATGACTTACTCATGCTACATTTATAATAACTGGCACTATAGATCATGATCAGACCGAAAATGATCAAAAACAGGGTGATCACGATCAGATTTGTGTCCAGTCCCTTTGTTCCTAAAATCCAGAAACGTCCTGTTTTTCTTTTTTCTGCCAATCTGCTTCCTACTTTCTTTCATAACGAACAAACTGATATTCCAGATCAAAGTAAGTCTGTTCGTCACTTTCTCCTGTAATCTGCCATTCCGGCATCTTATCCAGGTTCGGGAAATATGCATCTGCTTCAAAAGCATGCTCGATCTTTGTTACATGAGCAAGCTTACAGTACGGCAGAAACTGACTGTAAATGGTGTCTCCGCCAATCACATAGATCTTTTCGTCCTCAAAATCCTTCACTGCTTCCAGTGCTTCCTCCACACTGTGAACGACAATGGCTCCCTCTACCTGATAATTCGGGTTTTTGGTAAGGATCACATTCACACGATTTTTTAACGGACGACCTCCCGGAAATGTTTCCAGGGTCTTTCTTCCCAGGATCACAACTTTTCCTTCTCCGCTTGTTTCCTCGCGGAAAAATTTCATATCGGAAGGAATGCTTACCAAAAGCTTTCCTTTATTTCCAATGGCCCAATTCTGGTCAACTGCTACGATCAAATTCATATTGATTCACTCCTTCTTATACTGCGATCGGTATATTTTTCACCTGCGGACCTGCCACATAATCTTCTACGATCAGGTCATCTGTGGTAAATGCATAGAAATCCTTCACTTCCGGATTTAAAGAAACCTTCGGTGCCGGATACTGCGGTCTTGCGATCAGTTCTTTGATGATATCCACATGTCTGTCATAAATATGGCAGTCAGAGATCACATGAAGCAATTCTCCCGGAACCATATCGCAAACCTGTGCCAGCATCATCACCAGGATCGCATACTGGCAGACATTCCAGTTATTTGCCGCCAAAATATCCTGAGAACGCTGATTTAAGATTGCATTCAGTCTCGGTTTCTCCTCGTCTCTTCTCTGTGTCACATTAAATGTCATGCTGTATGCACAAGGATACAGATTCATTTCATGAAGATCCTGATGCACATAAATATTGGTCATGATCCGGCGGCTGTAAGGATTATTTTTCAGATCATAGATCACACGATCCACCTGATCCATCATTCCTTCCTTATACTGATGCTTTACACTCATCTGGTAGCCGTAAGCCTTTCCGATGGAGCCGTCTTCATCTGCCCATTCATCCCAGACATGTGGCTTCAGATCATGAATGTTATTTGATTTTCTCTGCCAGATCCATAAGATCTCATCCATACAGCTTTTCAGCGCAGTCTTTCTCAGCGTAAGTGCCGGGAATTCCTTTGACAGGTCATAGCGGTTCGTTACTCCGAATTTTTTAATTGTATATGCAAAGCTTCCGTCCTCCCATTTCGGACGAACTTTTTCTCCCTCTGTGCTCACACCATTTTCAATGATGTCCTTACACATATCGATAAATACTTTATCTGCGTAGCTCATGAATGATTCTCCTTCTTTGTTTCAACCTTTCTCCTAAGTATACACCAATCAGCCCCCAGAAAGCAATCTTTCCCCCGAACAAAAAACAGACACTCCTTCAAAATTCTGAATCAGCGTCTGTTTTTCTTAAGTAGTAACTATTTTTTTGTAATGTAGCCTTTTGCTTTCAATGTTTCTGCGCAAAGCACTGCACCGCCGGCTGCTCCTCGTACAGTATTGTGAGAAAGACCTACAAATTTGAAATCATAGATGGAATCTTCACGAATACGGCCAATAGAAACACCCATGCCTTTTTCAAAGTTTACGTCCAACTGCACCTGCGGACGATTATCTTCTTCCATGTATTGAATAAACTGCTTCGGCGCACTTGGGAGCTCTGCTTCCTGTGGGAATCCTTTGAAGTTTACCAGTTTTTCGATAAGCTGTTCTTTGGTCGGCTTTTTACGGAATTTTACAAATACAGCTGCAGTATGACCGTTTAATACCGGAACACGGATACACTGACATGTGATCTTCGGTTCTTCCGCTTTCACGATCACACCATTTTCAATGTGTCCCCAG
>CAZOJX010000095.1:0-7474 GCA_964580255.1 uncultured Lachnoclostridium sp.
CAGTATCTCTGGGTGAAGTCATGCTTCGTCTTGATCCGGGCGAGGGACGTATCCGCACAGCAAGAAACTTCCGTGCATGGGAAGGCGGCGGAGAATATAACGTAGTACGCGGTCTTCGCAGATGCTTCGGTTTAAGAACTGCTGTCATGACAGCATTCGCAGATAACGAAGTAGGTATGTTAATGGAAGATTTCATTCTTCAGGGCGGTGTAGACACTTCTTTGATCAAATGGATGAAGACAGACGGTATCGGACGAGTTTGCCGTAACGGTATCAACTTTACAGAAAGAGGATTTGGTATCCGCGGTGCTGTTGGCTGTTCTGACCGTGCAAACACTGCAATCTCCAAAGCTACTCCGGAAGATTTTGATTTTGACTATATCTTTGGCGAACTGGGTGTTCGTTGGTTACACACCGGCGGTATTTACGCAGCTCTTTCCGAACAGGCTTGTGAAACAGCAATCGCTGCCTGCAAAGCTGCAAAGAAATACGGTACTATCGTATCTTACGACTTAAACTACCGTCCATCTATGTGGAGCGCAATCGGTGGAAAAGAAAAAGCTCAGGCTGTTAACAAAGAAATCGCTCAGTATGTTGACGTTATGATCGGTAACGAAGAAGACTTCACAGCTTGCCTTGGCTTTGAAATCGAAGGAAATGACGAAAACCTGAAAGAACTGAACATTGAAGGCTACAAGAAAATGATCAACAAAGCTGTTGAAACATATCCTAACTTCAAAGCGGTTGCTACAACTCTCCGTGAAGTTAAAACAGCAACTGTAAATGACTGGTCTGCACTTTGCTGGGCTGGCGGTGAAATTTACAAAGCAAAAGATTACAAGGGTCTTGAAATCATGGATCGTGTTGGCGGCGGTGACTCTTTCGCTTCCGGACTGATCTACGGCTTAATGACAACCGGCGATGCTGAAACAGCTGTAAACTACGGCGCAGCACATGGTGCATTAGCTATGACAACACCAGGTGACACAACCATGGCTTCCAAAAAAGAAGTTGAAGCAATCATGGGCGGTGCTGGTGCTCGTGTACAGAGATAATCTAAAAAAACAGAATAGATTTAGTTAATTGAAAAGCAGCTGCTTTACGAAAGAATATTCGTTAAAGCGGCTGCTTTTTCTCTGCTCTAATTTCCGCACTCAATACTGATCTCGCTGAACAGTCCCAGAATTTCCTGTACCTTCATCGCAGATTTTTCTTCTGCTTTTTTGTCCAGGATCACATTTCCCTCATGCATCATGAGCAAGCGATTGCCATATTCTACCGCATAACGCAGATTGTGGGTAACCATGATCGTTGTCAAATGCTTTTCCTTTACGATCTGATCTGTCAGTTCCATGATCAGATCTGCTGTTTTAGGATCTAAAGCTGCTGTATGTTCATCTAAGATCAGAAATTCGATGGGTGTCATGGTTGCCATCAAAAGTGCCAGCGCCTGTCTTTGACCGCCGGAGAGACTCCCCACCTTCACATGCAGCTTATCTTCCAGACCAAGCCCCAATCTTGCAAGCTGTTCCTGATAATAAGCAATCCTTGCTTTATTCGTACCAAATCCCAGTCCAAAGGTTTTCCCTTTATGATCTGCCAAAGACATATTTTCCAGGATCGTCATATTCGGACAGGTTCCTGCAGCGGGATTCTGATATACCCGACCAATATTTTTGTAACGCAAATATTCCTTTTTCTTTGTAATGTCAGTTCCGCCGATAAGAACCTTTCCTGCATCTACCGGAATACTTCCGCAGATCAGATTCAGCATTGAGGTTTTTCCTGAGCCGTTGCTGCCTACTACAGAAACAAATTCTCCATCTTCAATCCTTAAGTCAAATCCCCGAAAAAGACACATTTCATTTACAGTTCCCGGATTATAATATTTGTCAACTTTCTGTAATTCAAGCATTGCCTCTTACCTTCTTTCTCTTGTCTACCGTCAAAACCAGGATTGCCAAAAACAGGACTGCCATCACAAGCTTCATATCTTTTGCTTCCAATCCCAAAGAAATGGCACATGCCACACACGCTTTATAGGCAACTGCTCCAAACAGTACCGCTGTGGTGGATTTTACAAAAGACAGATTTTTCAAAAGTTTGGTTCCGATGATCACACTGGCAAGCCCTAAGACCATTGTTCCGGTTCCCATAGAAACATCAAAATATCGCTGCTGCTGCGCCATAATACCGCCCCCAAGGGCTACCAGACCGTTGGCAATCGCCAGACCGACGATCTTAACCATTCCCTGATCCTTTGCCAGACTGGTTACCAGGGTTGCATTATCTCCTGCTGCTCTTAAAAGATAACCTGATTTCGTCTTTAAATAAGCATCTAACAGAAGTTTGATCAAAAGAGCAATGACAAATGACATAAATACGGTCTGAAAATCCTTCAGCCCTTCCGGGATCAATCCGTCATACACTGCATTTTCAAAAATAGTCTCCTGCTTAAACATTGTAACATTGGCTTTTCCTGCAATGCGAAGATTGATGCTGTAAAGTCCTGTCATCATAATGATTCCAGAAAGCAGGTCTCTTACCTTTAATTTCACATGAATGATTCCTGTCAGGATTCCTGCCAGCACACCTGCCGCAAAAGAAACAAGAAGTGCTGCGTACGGATTAAAACCTCCCACGATCAGAACTGCACTGACCGCAGCCCCTAAAGGAAAGCTTCCATCAACTGTCAGATCCGGAAAATCCAAAATCTGATAGGTAATGTAGATTCCCAACGCTACGATTCCGTAAATGAATCCCTGTTCTAATACGCCTATGACAACGCCCATGTTTCTATTCCTCCATCAACGATTTTTCAATTATTCTGCAATGGTATCAAAGATTTCCACTGCTGATTCCAGATAAGCTTCCTCAAATGTAATGCCGAGATTTTCAGCCACTGCCGTATTGATATAAAGACCGCATTCTGAGATCAGCTCAAAATTCATTTCTTCTGCTGCCGCCTCGCCTTTTAAAATCTTTGCAGCCATTTTTCCGGTCTGTACCCCAAGATCTACATATTCCAGTCCCATAGAGGCCAGACAGCCGTTCGCCACCTGCTCTACTTCACTTCCAAATACCGGAACCTTGGCGTCCTCTGCCTTTGCAAGCAGCGTTACAAGCCCCTGAACAACTGTATTGTCAGTCAGATTGTTAATACAGTCTACGCCTTTTGACAAGATCGCATCAATGGCTGTCGGAAGTTCGCTGGAATCTGTAATTCCGATGGTTTCCAAGGTAAAACCGTATTCCGCTGCTTTTGCTTCATACTCTGCAATAGTAGATACGGAGTTTACTTCACTTGTTGTATAAATGATGCCAATGGTTCTGCTCTCCGGCAGTATGGTCCGGATCATTTGAAGCTGCTGTTCTACCGGAAGCCGGTCAGAGGTTCCTGTGACATTTCCAACGCTGCTGCCGTCTTCCATGGCAAGTTCGGCGCCAACCGGATCGGAAACTGCAGTGTAAACTACCGGAATTTCCGTATTTCTGCTGGACGCAAACGCACTGCAGGCACTCGGTGTGGCGATCGCACAGATCAGATCCACTTTCTTTGACACAAAATTATCTGCAATCTGGCCTGCAATCCCCGTATCTGTCTGAGCATTTTCATAATAGACTGTCAGATTTTCTCCCTCTACGATTCCTTCTTCTTCCAGACCTTTTAAAAAACCTTCCCGACAATTATCCAAAGAACCATGCTCTGCAAACTGACTGATTCCAATGGTATACTCATTCCCGGCAGCTGCCTCTTTTTTCTCTCCGCAGCCGGTTAAAAGGGCTGCACTCACTGCCATTGTCATCACCGCTGCTAACATTTTCTTTTTCATACTCTTTTCCTCACTTTTCTGATTCTTTTTTCCACAACCAGCATAAGCAAAACCTAAAAAACCGCCTCAAGCATTCTGCTTGAGACGGTTATAATCAAAATTATAATCGCGGTACCACTCAAATTGTCGTTCGACCACTTTTGCACGTACTAACATACGCTCCCTATGGATAACGGGTCGGGTTCCCGACAGTCCCTACTAAGAATCCTCTTTTCAGATCTGCCCTCGAAAGTCCATTCAGTCCGCTGCTCCATACTGCAATCCCACCGCCTGCAGCTCTCTGTGATCTCGCCTGCGAAAACCTACTACTCTTTCTCAACGGTTTTTACTTACTATGTTTATGTTGTTAACAATCTACCACTTTGCATCGTTAAAGTCAATACTTTTTTCAAATTTTCCGTTCAAAACCGATCATCAAACCACCTTTTTCTGCATAATAGCTGCAAAGCCCAAAGGTTTTTTCTATCCGGACTACCGCATTTGGAAATTCCTTCCGGATTGTCTCTTTCAATGCAATTGCTCCGTTTTCATTGAAACAATGATCGATCACTACGGTTCCTCCCTGATATCCCTTTTCTTTCATGTTTTTGAAAATCGTTGCAATCGTTTTTTTCTCTCCGCGGCATTTATCTGTTGGGTGAAGCCCCTCTTTTACATCTCCCACAACGCGGATCCCGGCAACGCTGCAGACTGCTGCAACTGCATGACTTACCCTTCCGTTATTAGCTAGATTCTTTAAAGATTCTAAGGAAAAGAGCAGGCAGCTTCTTTCCTCCTTATATGCCTTGATCTTTTCACAGACAGTTTCAAAACAATCGCCCGCCAGTACATATTCCCGGATCTTTTCCAGGATCAGCTTCTGTTCAGGTCCCGCAGACACTGAATCCATGACAAATACTTTCTTTCCCGGATACTCTTCCTCATACTGCTGCTTTGCAGTCATTGCTGCATTGTAGGTTCCGGAAAGACTGCTGATGATCGTCACGCAATAGATTTCATCTGCATTTCCGAAGGCTTCCAGCCATTCTCCAACTCCCGGGCAGGAACTTCCTGATTTCTCCTTCTGTCCCGCAAGGTATTCTACCATTTCTAAAACATCTAAAGAGGAATTATCCACAAACTCTCTTTCGCCGGCTCTGATGGTCAGCGGTGCATAGGCAAAATCTACACCCTCCATTTTCTGAATATTGGCTCCTGAATCTGTTACGATTTTTATGTTCATAGTTTTTTTCTCCTGTATTTCTAGTTTTTGTTACTTTTTTATGTGGTTTTAAAAACTACATGTATCAGATTATACAGGCAGACTGATATTTTGTCAATCAAAAGCATTTTTCATGGACATTTTTCTCATTGCATCTTATAATATTTTTATACATTTTTATCCTAGGAGGCAATTATGGGAAAATCCAAAGTTTATTTTACTAATCTGCGAACAAAAAACAACGACAACCTCCAGCAAAAACTGGAGCGTCTCCTTCGCAAATCCGGTATCGATACAATCGATTTCGACGGCAAATATACAGCTATCAAAATTCATTTTGGCGAACCGGGAAATCTGGCATATCTTCGTCCGAACTATGCCAAAACAGTGGCTGATGTCATTAAAAGTCTGGGTGGAAAACCTTTTTTAACTGACTGTAATACATTATATGTCGGCGGAAGAAAAAATGCGCTGGATCATATCCAAAGTGCTTATGAAAACGGATTTAATCCTTTTGCTACCGGATGTCATATCCTGATCGGTGACGGTTTGAAAGGTACTGACGACCTCAATGTTCCGGTAAACGGCGGGGAACATGTTGCAGAGGCCAAAATCGGCCGGGCTATTATGGACGCTGATGTTTTTGTTTCTCTGACACATTTTAAAGGACATGAAATGACCGGATTTGGCGGTACGCTGAAAAACATCGGTATGGGCTGCGGTTCCAGAGCCGGAAAAATGGAAATGCATTCTGCCGGAAAACCATACGTCAAACAGGATCACTGCATCGGCTGTGGTGCCTGTGTAAAGATCTGTGCTCATGATGCTCCTTCCATCACCGACAAAAAAGCATTGATCGATCATCAGAAATGTGTTGGCTGCGGTCGCTGCATTGGAGTCTGTCCTAAAGATGCCGTTCGTGCAGCTGATGATGAATCCTGCGATATCTTAAACAAAAAAATTGCAGAATACACAAAAGCGGTTGTAGACGGTCGTCCATGCTTCCATATCAGTCTGGTCATGGATGTTTCTCCAAACTGCGACTGTCATGCTGAAAATGATCTTCCGATCGTACCTGATGTAGGTATGTTCGCTTCCTTTGATCCGGTAGCACTGGACGTTGCCTGCGCCGATGCAGTAAATGCCATGCCAATCATTCAGGGAAGTGTCCTGACTGATCCGGATCACCATGGACATGAAAAAGAATGTCGGGATCATTTCCACTTTTCACACCCAAATACCGACTGGAAAGTCTGTGTAGAACATGCTGAAAAGCTGGGCATCGGTTCCTGCTCTTATGAATTGATTGAAGTAAAATAAAATCCATAGATACGAAAGCCTTGCCGATTGATTTCTCTGTCGGCAAGGCATTTTACTTTCTTAAAAACTCTCCCAAAATCGAGTTGATTATGTTATAGTAAAAACAGCAGATATCTCTAGTCTGCTACTGCTCCATTTTACTGCATTCTTTGCAGCATCTTTTATTCTTTGCTCCAATTTCAGGAGCGAAATCCTATCTTACAGATTTCACAAAGGAGACTTCTTATGGAAAAATCTACTACCAAATCTTACTTAACTGCCACCGGCACCATTTCTCACAATATGACCAACGACTATATGTTTCGGTATATTCTGCAAAAGAACGAAAAAGTCCTGAAAGGTCTGGTCAGTTCCCTGCTTCACCTAGATCCTTCTTCCATCAAAAAGATCACAATCCAAAATCCCATCAACCTTGCAGAAGACATTACAGGAAAAGATTTCATCATGGACGTAGAGCTGATGCTCAATGATGACCGTTTGATCAACCTGGAAATGCAGGTAAATGATGAACACAACTGGTCGGAACGATCGCTTTCCTATCTTTGCCGCACCTTTGACCAGCTTTATCAGGGACAGGATTACGAAGAAGCCCTTCCTGTCCATCATATCGGCTTTCTGGACTTCACACTCTTTCCCGAATACCTGGAATTTTACGCCACCTATCAGCTTTTGAATATCAAAAATCACCATCAGTACAGTAGTAAATTTTCTCTGTCTGTGGTAGACTTAAGCCAAATAAATCTTGCCACAGAAGAAGACATTATCTATGGTATCGACCACTGGGCTCGTCTTTTCAAAGCAAAAACCTGGGAGGAAATAAAAATGCTCGCAAAGGATAACGAATACTTAGAAGCTGCTGCAAACTCTCTATTTGAAGCAAACGAAGAACGTATGGTTCGGGAACGCTGTATCGCCAGAAAGCTGGCGGAACGCAGAGAACGTACTTTGGAACGTGATATTAAACGATTGAAAGAGTCAAACTTCAGACTTGAAGAACGCAATGCTGATCTGGAAAAGCATACCTCTACCCTCGAAGAACGCAATGCTGATCTGGAAAAGCATACTTCTACCCTCGAAGAACGTATCAAAGAACTGGAAGCAATCATTGCTAGTCAGACTT
>CAZOJX010000096.1:0-7397 GCA_964580255.1 uncultured Lachnoclostridium sp.
ACGCAGAATTTTAACTGTGGGTTATCAAAAATGCCGCTAGGTGTAACATAAACATTTTGCTGGAATGTTTCGGTAATCGTTCGTTCGAGCTTTGTGACCGCCTGCGGCATGGACTGATCCAGACGGGAAAGGAAAAATGGAACCATTTCGCCCCAGTGTCCGGCAATCAGCTGAAGCTTCGGAAATTGGTCGAAACGCCCGGCAAGAATGGTACGAAGCACCTGGATTCCGGCCTCGTTATGCCAGCCCCAGCCGTGGAGGGATAATCTTGCACTGACTTCCTCGCCGAGACCGCCGTAATAAGGTTCCTGAACGGATTTCAGCGGTGCACCCGGGTGGATATAGATTGGAAGCTCTAATGCTTCACAGGCTTCTAAGACAGGTAAAAAGCATGGGTCATCAAGGAAAAGGTCTTTGGCGGAAGCTCTCCCGGCAAGCAGAATTCCCTGGAATCCCATTTTTTTGATCCGTTCAACTTCTTTTACCGCTTCCATCGGTGCAGACCATGGGAGCAATGCAAAAGCACCATAACGATCCGGATGTTTTTTTACCACTCCGGCAATGTAATCATTGGTTTCTGCCACGATGGCAGGAGCCTCTTTTTTTGGAAGAAGCTGGGATTTTGACGGACAGGAAAGGATCTGTTTGGTAATGCCGTATTGATCCATGTCCTCAATACGCCGTTTGTCGAGATCACCGAAAAGTTCAGGATCTGCTTCGTACGGTCTTCCTTCCACATGGGCCATTGGGGTATACGGTGCGTCTTTTGCTGCATATTTTGCCAGGTGCATATTGATCGGCGCACCTGCCAGATGTTCTTCGATGGTAATGATTTTCATGCTTTGCCTCCCAGGATCGGCTGACCGTCGATCCATAATTGTTTTATTTTTTTAGTGTCTGAAATGCATTGATCCGGTCTTCCTTCAAGCAGCAGGAGAGTTGCTTTTTGGCCTTCTGCGATCATACCGGAGCCGTTTGTTGGGAATGTTTTTGCGATATTGCTGGTTGCACCGGCTAAAACTTCAATCGGTGTCATGCCGCATTGGGTCAAAAGCTCCATTTCCTGATGGAGGGAAACTCCATACGGAACTGCCAGAGAAAAGGATCCGTCATTGGAATCTGTAGCAGCGAGAATCCGCACACCAAAGCTGTGAAGCAGGCGAACGGCGTTTTGTGCATTTTGAAAATGTTCCGGCCGGTACCCATTTCGATTGCTGTAGGCAAATGTTCTCATCATAACCAGTGTAGGAGCGACGGCAATGCCTTTTTGTGCAATCGTCTCAGCAAGCTTTTCCGGAAATACATCTTTCATGGGAACATGGATCAGAATATCCACTCCGCAGTCTGCACACATTTGTACTGCTTTTACAGAGGTTGCGTGAACGGCAACCTTGAGGCTATGTTCGTGAGCGGTCTGGCAGATGTCTTTCAGAATCAGTTTCGGTATCAGATTTGGCTCCATAAGAAGCACTTTGATGTAGGCTGCGCCGTCGTCGATTGCCCTTTTCACATAGGATTTTCCGCAAAAGGTTCCCATAGTCATTCCGGCAGAGGAAATGAATGTAAATTTTCCGGAATTTTTAACAAGGGAAGAAGGAGCGGCAACATCGCAGGCAGCAGCAATTCCGTTTTCCAGCATTGCATTGATCTGTCCCCGGGTATTGATGTGTGTGTGAGCATCCATAAGTCCGGGCATTAAAAAATAGTTTTTATCAGAAGTTTCCGTTTCCCTGACAGCGGTGATCCGGCCGTTTTCTATTGTGACAGAGGCGTTTTCCACGACTTTTTCTCCGTCAAACAGCGGATAATTTAATATGAGTTTTTCCTGTACCTTCATGTAATTAAGATTCTCCTGTTCAAAAGATTGCTTCTTATGATATGATACATAAAAAGCTATGAAGATAGCAAGAAAAATGTTAACAAAATCGAGTCGATTTTAAAGGGAGAAAAGAAATGACGTCGAATGCATTGAAACTGATCGCACTGGCTGCGATGACGCTGGATCATGTGGGACTGATGCTGTTCCCACAGTATAAGTGGATGCGCATTGTGGGAAGACTGGCTTTTCCGATCTTTGCATTTATGATTGCGGAAGGCTGCCGTTATACTCACAGCCGTTTACGGTATTTCCTGCAGATCGCACTGATCGGAATCGGTATGCAGGTGGTATTGTTTATCGCAGTCGGGTCTTTGTATCAATCGGTTTTTATCTCATTTTCCCTGGCGATCCTTCTTATTTATGCGATCGATCGGGCGGTAAAAGAGAAGAAAAAGACGGATTGGATTTATGTGGGACTTGTGGCAATGGCAATTTTATTTTTATGTCTTGGCCTTCCGAAAGTCCTTGATCAGACAGATTATGCGATTGATTACGGCATCGTTGGAGTTATGACTCCTGTGGCATGCTATCTGGCAAAAAACAGAAAGATCAGAATTTTCCTATTTGCAGTGTGTCTGATCGCCCTGGCGGTCGATTACGGCGGCGTTCAGTGGTTCGGTCTGCTGTCGGTTCCTTTGGTCGGAATGTATAACTATCAAAAAGGAAAACTCCGGTTAAAGAACCTGTTTTATTTTTACTATCCCGCACATTTGGGCGTGATATATCTGATTGAAATGCTTGTGAAGTGATAAGGAGGAACAAACAAAATGAAAGGTATTGGAAAACTTGCACTGGGAACGATGGGAATGAACTTTCAGAATCAGGAAAGCTCTATCCGGACGATTCAAACAGCAATGGAAAATGGGATTCATATTTTCAATACAGGAGATTTTTATCAAAGAGGGGAATCTCAGGTAGTATTGGGAGAAGCATTAAAAAGTGTTTCGAGAGAAGATTTCTTTGTTTCGCTGAAATTTGGGGTAACCTTTGGAATGAGCGGTGCGAAGCTTGATGTCAGACCTGAAAAAATCAGACCGCAGCTGGAAAGCGCATTGGGAAAAATGGGACTTTCCTATGTAGATCTTTATCAGCCTGCAAGACAGGATACGACCATTCCCGTAGAAGACATTATGGTAGAAATGGTCAAATTAAAAGAAGAAGGACTGATCAAAAATATCGGACTCTCTGAAGTTGACGCAGAGACCCTCAGACGGGCAAATAAGATCCATCAGATTCACAGTGTTGAGGTGGAATATTCTCTGCTCAATCGTGAAATCGAAAAGGAATTGGTTGCTGCTGCGAAAGAACTGGGTATTCAGGTCGTTGTGTACGGTGCCGTAGGACATGGTGTTTTGACGGATAAGGTATTTGATGACAGCATGTCAAATCCAATGATGCAAAGAGGAATCCTTTCTCCTTCTAATAAAGAGCACAATCTGAAGATTTTGAAAGAATTTGCAGAAATCGCCCGGAAACAGGGGCTTTCTATGAGCGACCTGGCACTTGCATGGACACAGGCAAAATACGATCATGTATTATCTTTGATCGGAACGACAAAACCGGAGCATTTCTTAAGCTCCCTGAAAGCGATAGAAACAAAACTGGACGAAGCAACGATCGCTGAGATTGAAACGCTTGTTTCTTCGGAAACAGTCAAAGGACACACCATGCGTAAATGGATTTTTGAAAATGGTGTAGGAAGGATGGTATAGAAAATGAATAAAACATATAAGGAACCCCTTACTTTTTATCCGAAGCACCCTTCGGACAGTAAAACCCATAAGATTGAAACAACGCCAATGCCGATTCTTTCGCAGGAACAGCCATTTGAGGCAAAAACGCTTTGCGAGGAATTTCGCGCAGATTTGGACGGGGCACTGGCAATCTATGAAGATAAGCGATTCGAGGTTACGGGAATTGCAGTGAAGATCGGACCGGATATTCATCATAAACCATCGATTGAAATTTCTGATGAGGCTGACGGACAATGTTATACGCTTTGTATCTTCCCATCGGCTGATTTCTATGACCAGGTTTCTGTCGGAGACCGGGTAACGGTCAGAGCAAATTATCTGGTTATGAGCAACTGGTACGGGGTTGTTATGAAACATAGCGAACTGGTTAGAGGATAAGGATGAGTGATTTCGGAAAATTCTATTTAGATAAAGAAAAGGACATGGTTGTTTGTCTGGATATGGAGGAAGGAGAACTGTCCTACCGGATTTTCGCCCTGAATCATCGTTCGGACAATCTCATCAACAATCTGGCGATCATTACCAAACAGGAAACGACCCTTTATCAGGGCAGAACCGTGATCGAGGGAAAGATTCCCTGTTATATCAAAGGGGACGGACAGAAGGTTTACATTCTGCGTATGAACGGAACAAAGCTGGCAAACATTTATCCTGACGGAAAAATTCAGGTAAATTCTGTCATTCCGGCCATTGCGAAAACCTTTATGAGTCAGACGAAGGACTATCGATATTCTTTCCGGGAAACTCTGGTAAAATCTTATGTACCGGAAAAAATTAAGCTGACGACGGATCTTCACACCCATGGAAATGCAAATCTGGGGGCAGATATTCTGATCGCACTGGCGATCAAGCACCAGATCCGTTATCCTCTCTATTACATCAAAAAATTGAATCTGACCCTGTCAGAGGCACAGAGAAACTATCTGGAGGAACAGAGATTACAGGTGGAACAGAAACTGGATCTTAGTGGATTAACGGGAAAACACCGGGACCGCAGGATCGACGATCATACATTCCTGAATTTTGCAGATCTGATCCTTCGGAATATAGAACATTCAACAGAAAATATCCAAAAGATCCGAAATTCTCTCTCAATCTTAAAGGATTCCCAGGCGGTATTTACCAACCTGGAAAAACTCTATCTCTACCGTTATGTTTTCACCAAGGGTGTAAAAGCAGCGTATGAGATCGAGCTTCCGCAAACCTTTGGGATGGAAGACCAGGATATCTGTAATTATCTGAAACGCATGCTGGATGATCTGGAAAATGAGGATTATGTGGAAAACACCCTTTACGAAGACACGCTGCTGTGGATTGGAAGGGAATATCAGAAAAGACATATCCGTTATGTGGAGATCAGTGATACCACATTGGTCAAACGGGAGCCGGCAGCGGCCAAAATGCTGGCAAGCATTCACCGGATCCTTCCGCTGGTTAAAAAGGAGACCGGCGTGGATATCCGTTTTCTGGCAGCAATCCGAAGAATTCCGCTGACCCTGGTAAAGCAGGAAATTACGACCGGAAATTATCTGACGGAGGCAATGCAGGCTTTGAAGGTGGTCTGTAAAGATCCGTATGTGGTGGGAAGTGATTTTGTCGGTGAGGAGATCAATGATATTGCAGAGCTGAAAGGGGTTCTTAGGGAAATCGTAACCAAGATCGCCAGTCAGGATCCTCAGTGGACAATCCGGGTGCATGCAGGGGAAAATGATTCCTTAAAGAGCAATATGGCAAAAACGATCCGCCTGACAGAGGAAGCGCTTTTACCGGGACAGAAATTTCCCCAGATGCGTATCGGTCATGGCTTATATTGTGCAAGTCTCAAAAGCCGTCAGGGAAAAGAACTGATGGAGAAGATCCGTCAGCATGGGGTCATTTTGGAGTTCCAGCTGACCAGCAATGTGCGTTTGAATAATATCATCGATTTGAGAAAACACCCGCTAAAGACCTATCTTGCCAACGGGATTTCCTGTGTGATGGGAACCGATGGCTATGGACTTTATGGAACCGACAGCATTGATGAACAGATTGCTCTGGCAAATTTCTTGAAGATCACAGACGAGGAATTCTGTCAAATGAAGGCGGTGGAAGATGCGCTCATTGATCGGCAGGAACAGAATTTTGCAGAAAAATCCAAAGCATTGGAACGTGCAAAAAATGGTCAGCCGATAGAATCCTATTATCTGGAAGAATTGAAAAAAGAGCCGCAGGATCAGGAAACGGTACAGTTTGAGATCAATAAAAAACCGTCCTATCCGGCATTTCGTGAGAAGATCCGCACTCTTCCATGGGACAAATACCCGATCGTGCTTGCGGGAGGAAGCTTTACCAGCACCAATGCATCATCGAAGCTCAGTGAACGGGACAAAGAACTTCTGGATACCTTACTGGAAAAGCTGGATCCTCAGAAGGTCTTTTTTGTGATCGGACATAAGATGGCGGGTCACGAACGCTATCTGGTCTGTAAAGATCCGTATGTGGTGGGAAGTGATTTTGTCGGTGAGGAGATCAATGATATTGCAGAGCTGAAAGGGGTTCTTAGGGAAATCGTAACCAAGATCGCCAGTCAGGATCCTCAGTGGACAATCCGGGTGCATGCAGGGGAAAATGATTCCTTAAAGAGCAATATGGCAAAAACGATCCGCCTGACAGAGGAAGCGCTTTTACCGGGACAGAAATTTCCCCAGATGCGTATCGGTCATGGCTTATATTGTGCAAGTCTCAAAAGCCGTCAGGGAAAAGAACTGATGGAGAAGATCCGTCAGCATGGGGTCATTTTGGAGTTCCAGCTGACCAGCAATGTGCGTTTGAATAATATCATCGATTTGAGAAAACACCCGCTAAAGACCTATCTTGCCAACGGGATTTCCTGTGTGATGGGAACCGATGGCTATGGACTTTATGGAACCGACAGCATTGATGAACAGATTGCTCTGGCAAATTTCTTGAAGATCACAGACGAGGAATTCTGTCAAATGAAGGCGGTGGAAGATGCGCTCATTGATCGGCAGGAACAGAATTTTGCAGAAAAATCCAAAGCATTGGAACGTGCAAAAAATGGTCAGCCGATAGAATCCTATTATCTGGAAGAATTGAAAAAAGAGCCGCAGGATCAGGAAACGGTACAGTTTGAGATCAATAAAAAACCGTCCTATCCGGCATTTCGTGAGAAGATCCGCACTCTTCCATGGGACAAATACCCGATCGTGCTTGCGGGAGGAAGCTTTACCAGCACCAATGCATCATCGAAGCTCAGTGAACGGGACAAAGAACTTTTGGATACCTTACTGGAACAGCTGGATCCTCAGAAGGTCTTTTTTGTGATTGGACATAAGATGGCGGGTCACGAACGCTACCTGGTGGAGCATAACAAGGGGTTTGAAATTTACAGCATCATTCCGGCACTAATGAGTCCAAAACAGATTCAGGTGCTTTCCGGGGCGGCAGTAACCGGAATCCGTATCTCTACGGAGGCGCAGGAAATGGGAATCTACAAATCCTTTAATTACGAAATTTTTGAACGACGGAATTGTGTGGTG
Organism: uncultured Lachnoclostridium sp.; assembly: GCA_964580255.1. Taxonomy (GTDB): domain Bacteria; phylum Bacillota; class Clostridia; order Lachnospirales; family Lachnospiraceae; genus HGM12587. Next base: position 7,173 of record CAZOJX010000096.1, read on the forward strand.
TTCGCATTTGACGGAAATTCTGCGGTGGCCAATCTGGTTCAGGAAGCAAGAAACGGAAAAGGCAGAGCGTGGATCTTTGTCTATCCGAAATCGGAAATGCTGCGTGCAAAAGCAGACTCTCTCCAGGGCTATGTGACGATCAATGAAACCGCTGAAAATGCCGTTCGGAGGATTCAAAAGATGCAGGAATGCATTGAGATTAAGTATAGAAACAGTTGACAAGTA
>CAZOJX010000097.1:0-7257 GCA_964580255.1 uncultured Lachnoclostridium sp.
CAATGCCATTAATATTGGGCTTCCGATCATCGAATGTGCAGAGGCGGCAAAAGAGATCGAAGCCGGCGATACGGTGGAAGTGGACTTTGACAGCGGCATCATTTATGACCGCACCAAAGGAACCCAGTATCAGGGACAGGCATTTCCGGAATTTATGCAGAAGATCATTCGGGCAGAAGGCCTGATCAATTATATTAATCAGCGATAGTGGAGAAACAGACAGCATGAAAGAAACAAAAAATCTACAAATACGAATACTGACTTTGGCCGTCCTACTTTTGGCAGTTTTGGTGATCGGGTTGGGAATTCTGGTGATTAAACTGAATAAAGAATCAGGACAGAAGGATCCGGGAACAATGACGTCTGTTGAGATCTGCCTGCCAAAGAAATATTATGCGGCAAGCGGTCTGACCATGGAAATTTATAACAGTCAGATCACAGATCAGGGAGCGCATATTTCCCAGTATGATGTATTGTGGGAATGTGAAGTAGGGGAATCCCTGGAAAGAAAATTTCAGATCACGGCAAGTGACGATCTCTTGGGAGAATACCCACTGAAGGTTTCTGTTTATGCGCCGGATGGAACGCTTCTTGCACAGGAAAAATCCACGTTGTGCATTGTAGAAGCCAAGAAATGGCAGTTTTCCGTGCTGGCCATCGGAGACAGTCTTTCAACCAACGGAGCTCTCTACAACCAGCTGCAGAAGCATCTGGATAATCTCATGATCTGCAATGGGACCAGAGGCTATGAAGGCTATCTTACGGAGGCAAGATTGGGATTTTCGGCAGAAGATTATCTGACGGAAACCGGTTATTATCTGGAAGAAGGAGAGGAGGTTCATAAGTTCTGGAATCCGGAGGCGAAGCGTTTTGACTGGAATTACTATAAAACCAGCACAGGATTTAACCCGGATGTGGTGCTTTTGCATCTGGGAACCAACGGACTTCTTTCCGGGGAAGAAAATGCAGACAATATTTGTAAGATCGTAGAACTGATCCGAAAAGACGATAAAAACATTCCAATCTATGTGGTAAATACCATTTATCAGAGTGATCAGAATGGAATCGGTTCTATGAAAATGAATAATGGTGCCCTGATGTTTCCGGGACAGTATAAGCAGCAGAGAGATCTGGCAGTATTTCATCTTATGGAATATCTGGGAGAGCATCTTGGCAATGAGAAAAAGGTCTATCTGGTTCCGGCAGGAATTAGTATGGACAGTGAAAATGTGTTCAACACAGAGGAACGTCCGGTAAATCCGTATTCCGAAGAAACGGAATTAGTTGCAGTAGATGCCGTGCACCCAGGAACAGCAGGATATAACCAGATTGCAGACACGATCTACAGTACTCTGTGCGGCACGATGGAGGAATGGTAAGTTGGCTTGCCCTTCGAAAATAAAAGAATAAACAGAGGATGGATGAAAAAATGGTGATGAAAAACGCAGGGAAGTACAAAAAACAGTATTTTATGCCGCCCGAGGTCTGCATGGACTGGGCAAACAAGGAATCCGTAGAAAAAGCGCCGGTATGGTGCAGTGTGGATCTGCGAGATGGAAACCAGGCATTGGTCGTACCGATGACTTTGGAACAGAAACTGAAATTTTTCCAGCTTTTGGTGGATATTGGATTTAAGGAGATCGAAGTAGGATTTCCGGCAGCATCGGAAACAGAATACACTTTTCTCCGTACCTTGATTGAAAAGGATCTGATTCCAGACGATGTAACCATTCAGGTTTTAACACAGGCAAGAGAGCATATCATCAAAAAAACCTTTGAAGCAGTTCAGGGGGCAAAAAATGTGATCGTGCATGTGTACAATTCCACATCTCTGGCACAAAGAGAGCAGGTTTTCAGAAAATCAAAGGAAGAAATCCTGGAGATTGCAGTTGCCGGAGCAAAGCTTTTAAAAGAACTGACAGAAGCAGAAGGAGCAGATTACCGTTTTGAATACAGTCCGGAAAGCTTTACGGGAACAGAGCCGGAATATGCGCTGGAGGTCTGCAATGCAGTGCTGGAAGTATGGCAGCCGACCAAAGAACGCAAAGCGATCATCAATCTTCCGGTAACGGTGCAGCATTCCATGCCTCATGTGTATGCCCAGCAGATCGAATTTATGTCAAAGAACCTGAAATACCGTGAAAATGTGGTACTTTCACTTCATCCGCACAATGACAGGGGCTGCGGCGTCGCAGATACGGAAATGGGCTTACTGGCCGGTGCAGATCGTGTGGAAGGAACCCTTTTTGGAAACGGAGAACGTACCGGAAATGTGGATATCATCACTGTAGCCATGAATATGTATTCCCAGGGAGTAGATCCGGAACTGGATTTTACAGATATGAACAGGATTACGGAAGGCTATGAAGAATACACGGGAATGAAAGTTTATGAAAGAAGCCCGTACAGCGGTCAGCTTGTATTTGCTGCTTTCTCCGGTTCCCATCAGGATGCGATTGCCAAGGGAATGAAGTGGATTGAGGAAAAAGATCCGGATCATTGGACTGTACCGTATCTGCCGATCGATCCGAGAGATGTGGGAAGAAGCTACGATGCCGATGTGATCCGTATCAACAGCCAGTCCGGAAAGGGCGGTGTCGGCTACATTTTGGAAAGAAATTACGGACTCAACCTGCCGGCAAAAATGCGGGAAGCCTTTGGCTATGCAGTCAAGGACGCTTCCGATGTGCTTAACAAGGAGCTTCAGCCAGAAGAAATCTTCGAACTGTTCAAGAAAAAATTCGAAAATGTTACCACACCATACGAAATTCCGGAGGTGCATTTCAGAAAGAACAACGGCGTATCCGCAGAAGTACATTCCAGCTTCCTGGGAGAAAGCACCGTTACTTTTGCACAGGGAAATGGTTCTCTCAATGCGGTCAGCAATGCGCTTAAAAAAGCTTACGGATTGGATTATAATCTGGTATCATATACAGAGCATGCATTGGAAAGAAGTTCCAGCTCCCGCGCGATCGCCTATGTGGGCATCGAATCCAAAAAGGATGGAAAACTTTATTGGGGTGCCGGTGTGGATTCTGATATTATCCATGCATCAATCGATGCGCTTGTAACGGCGATCAATAATTCTGTCAATGAAAAAGGAGAAAAAAGATGAGTATTTTGTATAAAAGTACGCGAGGTGTCGATGGAGAACTGGTAACTGCGTCCCAGGCAATCCTTCAGGGGTTAGCAAAGGACGGAGGATTATTTGTTCCGACAAGCCTCCCGAAGCTTGACGTAACATTGGAGGAATTAAAGGATCTTTCTTATCAGGAAACCGCCTATGCAGTAATGAAACAGTTTTTAACGGATTTTACAGAAGAAGAACTGAAAAACTGTATTGCCAATGCCTACGATGAAAAATTTGATACTGAAGAAATCGCTCCTCTTGTAAAAACTGATCAGGCATATTATCTGGAACTGTTCCATGGATCAACCATTGCTTTTAAAGATATGGCATTGTCCATTCTGCCGCATCTGATGACCACAGCAGCAAAGAAAAATCAGGTAAAAAATGAAATTGTGATCCTGACAGCAACCTCCGGAGATACCGGAAAAGCTGCGCTGGCCGGTTTTGCAGATGTACCGGGCACAAAGATTATCGTGTTTTATCCAAAGAACGGTGTCAGCCCGATTCAGGAAAAGCAGATGGTAACTCAGAAAGGGGAGAACACCTTTGTAGTGGGAATCCATGGAAACTTTGATGATGCACAAAGCGGTGTAAAAGCAATCTTTGGAGATCGTGTGCTTGCAGAAGAAATGGATCGTGCAGGTTTCCAGTTTTCCAGTGCAAACTCCATTAACATTGGACGTCTGGTGCCTCAGGTAGTTTACTATGTATATGCTTATGCAAAACTGTATGCCAATGGAGAAATCGAAAAGGGCGAAAAGATCAATGTGGTGGTTCCGACAGGAAACTTTGGAAATATTTTAGCGGCATATTATGCAAAGCAGATGGGGATTCCAATCGATAAGCTGATCTGTGCCTCTAATGATAATAAGGTTTTATATGATTTCTTCCGGACTGGCTGCTACGATAAAAACAGAGAGTTTCTTCTCACAACTTCTCCATCGATGGATATTCTCATTTCCAGCAATCTGGAGCGTCTGCTCTATAAAATTGCAGGAAATGATGCAAAGAAGGACGCAGAACTGATGAAGGAACTGAGCACCGATGGATCTTATCAGATCAGCGAAGAAATGAAGGCGGAGCTTGCTGAGTTCTACGGAAATTTTGCTTCGGAAGCAGAAACCGCAGCAGAGATCGCAAGAGTTTATGAGGATACCGGCTATGTTCTGGATACCCATACTGCAGTTGCATCAGCGGTATATGGAAAATATACGGCAGAAACAAAGGATGGAAAAAAAGCAGTGATCGCCTCTACCGCAAGCCCGTATAAATTTACGAGAAGCGTAATGAATGCCATTGATGCAGAAAAGTACCAGGAAATGGGCGATTTTGAATTGGTAGACGAGCTTTCAAGGATTTCCGGTGTTCCGGTGCCTAATGCCATCGAGGAAATCAGAAATGCACAGATCCGTCATAACACTGTCTGTGAAACGGCAGAAATGTGCAGCTGTGTAAAACAGTTTTTAGGAATTTAAGGATACAAAGGAGAATTGTTTATGGACACAAACAGTATTTATGCATCATTTGGATTTATTGATATCATTGTGATGTGTGTGGGAGTATACGGATTTTACTCCTGGTACCTGCTGGTGAAAAAGCAGGAAATCAAAAAAACACTTTTAGTAGGTGGAAACTCCACACCGGAGCAGTGTACCGATATAGAAGGATTTGGAGCATTTATGGGAAACCGTCTTCTGGTCCTTTCCACCGCAATGTTAATTTACGGCGGAATCTCCGCTTATAACAGCTATGTGGCAAGAGTAGGAATCCTGTTGTGGATTGGAATGGCAATCTTTATCGGAATCATTGTCTGGTACTGCTATCATCTGCGAAAAGCAGATGCGCTTTATTTCCAGGCAGGAAAAAAAGACGGAAAGTCCATTAAGGATAAAGCATTAAAAAAATAAATAAAAAAGTGTGAAAAATCCCTGCTTCCAAACTGATAGTTCAGTGAGAAAGCAGGGATTTTTGTAAAAACACAGGAAATTAACGTTCTGTGATCGGTTCGTAAGTTTTTCTCTTGCAGACACTCTTGTAAGCAGGACGAATGATCTTTCCGCCGGTTGCAAGTTCTTCGAGACGATGTGCACTCCAGCCGACGATACGGGCAGATGCGAACATTGGTGTGAAAAGTTCTGTCGGAAGATCCAGCATGTTATAAACAAATCCGGAGTAGAAGTCGATGTTGGCACTAACACCTTTGTAGATTTTTCTCTTTTCGAAGATAACTTCTTTGGCAAGCTTTTCTACGGTGTTGTAGAGAGCCATTTCGTCTTCCCGACCCTTTTCCTTTGCAAGATTTGCAACATGTGTCTTAAAGATTTCGGAACGAGGATCAGAAAGTGAATAAACCGCATGTCCCATACCATAGATCAGACCGCTGTGGTCAAAAGCTTCCCGGTCAAGGAGCTTGCAAAGATAATCCTTCAACTGAGCTTCGTCGGTCCAGTCGGAAACATTTGCCTTCAGATCTTCAAACATGCGGACAACCTTTACATTGGCACCACCGTGCTTTGGTCCTTTTAAAGATCCCAATGCTGCGGCAACGGCAGAGTAGGTATCAGTTCCGGAAGAAGAAACAACGTGGGTCGTAAAGGTGGAGTTGTTACCACCGCCATGCTCCATGTGAAGCACAAGACCAAGATCTAACATTCTCGCCTCCAGATCGGTGTACTGTCCGTCCGGACGGAGCAGATATAAAATGTGCTCTGCAGTAGAAAGTTCCGGTTTTGGAGGGTGAATGATCAGGCTGGCGCCATCATGATAATGGTTGTAAGCATGGTAAGCATATACAGAGATCAGCGGAAAAAGGCTGATCAGCTCAACGGACTGACGAACCACATTTTCAATGGAAGTATCGTCTGCGCGGTCATCATAAGCATACATGGTGAGAACGCTTCGTGCCAGCGCATTCATCATGTCCTTGCTTGGTGCTTTCATGATGATATCACGAACAAAATGGGTTGGGAGAGATCGGAAATCTCCAAGGATCTTCTTAAAGGAATCAAGCTCCTTAAAATCAGGCAATTTGCCAAAGAGCAGGAGGTAGGCAACTTCTTCAAAACCAAAACGGTTATCTTTTTCAAAGCCCTGAACAAGATCCTGAATCTTGTAGCCGCGGTAGTAAAGACGGCCTTCACAAGGAATCATATCACTGTCCTCGATGATGTAGGAGGTGATCTCGGAAATGTCGGTAAGTCCGGCAAGGACACCTTTACCGTTTAAGTCACGAAGTCCTCGTTTGACTTCATATTTGGTATACAGTTCCGGGTTGATCTGACCATGTTCTCTGGATAATTTGGACAGTGCTAAAAGTTCTGGGGTAATTTCTGAGTAGCTGTTGTAATTCTGCATTCCAATTCTCCTTCCAAATCGTATAAGTTTTTTCAATTTTGGTCTATCATATCACAAGAGAGAGGAAAAATCTATACGGCAGAAAAAATAAAAAAAGTGTGAAAAGTGGAAAAAATGCATACTTTAGGCTATACTTTTTTTGTGTTTTCATGTATAATACAAAATTGCATGGAGTATATGTTAAAATTTAGACAATAAGGAAAGAAAGAGGTAAAAAGAGATGTCATTAGTGAACTTAGAAAAATATGGTATCACAGGAACTACTGAAATCGTTTACAATCCTTCTTATGAAGTACTTTTCGAAGAAGAAACCAAAGCTGGTTTAGAAGGATACGAAGTAGGTCAGGAAAGTGAACTGGGTGCTGTTAACGTTATGACAGGTATCTACACAGGACGTTCCCCAAAAGATAAGTACATTGTTATGGATGAAAACTCCAAAGACACTGTATGGTGGACAACTGATGAATACAAAAACGATAACCACCCAATCAGCGAAGACGTTTGGGCTCAGTTAAAAGATCTTGCAAAAGCAGAACTTTCTAACAAGAGATTATTCGTAGTAGATGCATTCTGTGGTGCTAACGCAGACACAAGAATGGCTATCCGTTTCATCGTAGAAGTAGCTTGGCAGGCACATTTCGTTAAGAATATGTTCATTCAGCCAACAGAAGAAGAATTAAAGAACTTTGAACCGGACTTCGTTGTTTACAATGCTTCTAAAGCAAAAGTTGAAAACTACAAAGAATTAGGATTAAACTCTGAAACAGCAGTAG
>CAZOJX010000098.1:0-6953 GCA_964580255.1 uncultured Lachnoclostridium sp.
TCACTCTCTCGTGATCACAGTATATTTTTCACTGCATTCAAAGCTGTCTTTGATCCCTTCAGTCACATAAATGTGTCCCTGATCATTCACAAGGATCATTTCAAAGGCTTCTCCCTGTCTGCGCCAATATTCAGAGCTCTTTTCCACCCCCATCAGATAGATTGAGGTGGACATAGCATCTGCCAGTGTTCCGTCTTTGGAAACAATGGTCACTGACAGAAGATCTTCTTCTGCCGGACTGCCTGTTTTAGGATTCAGGATATGAATATAAGTCTTTCCGTCTTCTACAAAATATCTTTCGTAACCTCCCGAAGTAACTACAGCCATTCCAGACACTTTCAAAATACCCAGAATCGATTCCGTATCTTTTTCAGGATTTCTGATTCCAATGTGCCACAGATCTTTGGAAGCATTGACTCCCATTGTTTTAATATTTCCTCCAAGTGAGATCATGGCATTGGTGATCTCATACTCCTGAAAGATCTCCATGACCTGATCTGACGCATATCCTTTGGCAATTCCTCCAAAATCAATTTTCTGTCCCTCTCCCAGGATCAAGGTCTTACCATCAAACTGTAGATTTTCTGCACCGATCGTTTCAAGCACCTTCGTTTTTTTTTCCCTGGTCGGTACCCGATATTCTTTCTTCGGAAATCCCCAAAGCTCCATCAACGGATAAATGGTAATGTCAAACAGCCCGTCCGTAGCCTCATAAAATTCCAGTGACCGTTCCAAAAGTTTCCCGGTATCCTCCGAAACCTTCCCGCCGCCAGCGGCATTGATCTTTGAAACTTCACTGGAGACACTGCCGGTAGAAAGCAGTGCATCCAGTCTTTTCACTTCTTCTATCGCTGCATCGACTGCTGCTTCCGCCTGTTTTCCCTCCGCCTGAAAGGTCATATAGGTATCCATTGCGAAAAGTTGCTTTTCACAGATCTGGTGCTCTCCTCCGGCCGCCTTTTGAAAGATACAGCCGCCGATCAGAACAAGCACTGCCGTCAGAAGAATCCCGTTAAAAACTTTTTTCTCAGTCATTGTCTAACCATCTGATGATCTTTGAAGGACATTTTTCCGCACATTTTCCGCAGCCAACACATTTTTCATAATCCACATGGGCCAGGAAGCCGTCTACCGTAATCGCCTCAGCCTCACACTGTTTCGTACAGAGACGACAGCCGATACATCCCGCATTGCAGACCTTCTTTACTTCCGGTCCCTTGTCCTTATTTGAGCAGGCAACGGCTACCTTTTTATCTGCCGGAATCAGCTCGATCAGACCCTTTGGACAGGCTTTTGCACAAGCACCGCAGCCCACACAGGAATCCGCATCTACCACAGCCACTCCGTTATGTACATGGATTGCCTCATATTGACAGGCCGCCACACAGGAACCATATCCCAAGCAGCCATAATCACATTCCCAAATGGAAATCCCTGCCAAAACAGCTGCCCGACAGTCGTGGATTCCCACGTAATTACACCGGTTGGTGGTACTTTCACAATCCCCGGCACATTTTACAAAAGCCACTTTTTTTACTGCTGCTTCTGCTGCAACACCCATGATCCCTGCGATCTTGGCATTGTTTTCTGCGGTATTGACCGGACAGGCATTTGCCGGAGCTTCGCCTTTTACGATAGCTGCTGCTACCCCATCACAGCCCGGATATCCGCAGCCGCCGCAGTTATTTCCCGGAAGGCATTCTCTGACCTGGCCTTCCCGTTCATCGGTTTCTACATAAAATTTCTTGCCCGCAAATACAAGGGCGATACCGATCACCAGACCGGTCACACCAACGACAAGCGTTGCGATTAAAATTGCTCCCATAAGCTACCTCCCAAGTTAAATGGACAGACCGGAAAATCCCATAAACGCCATAGCCATCAAAGCTGCGGAAAGCAGCACGATCGGCATGCCGCGAAATGGAACCGGAACTGCACTTTCATCGATCCTTGTACGAATGCTTGCAAGAAGCACGATTGACAGGGTATAGCCCAGTCCCGTACCGACACCGGAGATCACACTTTCCGCAAAGCTGTACTGATTCTGCACGTTGGTCAATGCTACGCCCAGTACCGCACAGTTAGTCGTGATCAGCGGAAGGAAGATACCCAGCGCCTGATAAAGTGCCGGAGAGCTTTTCTTTAAAAACATTTCCACCAGCTGAACCAGTGCCGCAATAACGAGGATAAAAACGATCGTCTGAAGATACGTCAGATCAAGGGGCACTAAAATAAAATTGTAAAGTACATACGCAACCGCAGAGGCGATTCCAATAACAAAGGTTACTGCTGCGCCTAAGCTTGCGGAAGTCTTTATCTGTTTTGATACACCCAAAAAGGAACAGATTCCCAAAAACTGGCTCAATACCACATTGTTCACCAGGGCTGTTGTTACGATGATCAGGATCAGATTCGTCATGTTCTACACCTCCTTGGAGGAACATTTATGGCAGTGTGCACAGCAGCCGTCACAATCTTCCACAACTTCCTTTGCTCTTGTTTTAATATTCATTCGGTTCATGACCGCAACTACAAAGGCCATGATCAGGAACGCTCCCGGTGCTTTTGTAAAGATTCCGATTCCCGGATATGCTTCCGGAAGGATCTGAATGCCAAAGGCTGTTCCGCCGCCGATCAGTTCCCTTAAAAATCCAATGATCACCAGCGCTACCGTAAATCCAAGTCCCATACCAATTCCGTCACAGACCGATGCCAGCGGACCGTTTTTGGAGGCAAATGCTTCCGCACGTCCTAAAATGATACAGTTTACAACGATCAGCGGAATGTACAGTCCCAAAGACTCATACAATGCCGGCAGATAAGCCTGTGTGATCATTTCCACCACTGTAACCAGGGAAGCAACGACTACGATAAATGCCGGCAGTCGCACTGCATCAGGAATCAGTTTTCTCAGTAAAGAGATCAAAAAGTTAGAGCAGATGAGTACTGCCATAGTAGACACACCCATACCGAAACCGTTTGTTGCTGAGGTTGTAACAGCAAGCGTCGGACACATACCCAGCATCAGTACCAAGGACGGGTTTTCTTTTATAACACCATTATAAATGATCTGTAAATAAGATTTCATGCGCTTCCCCTCCTACTCTATCGTTTCTGCAAAAAAGGCTTTTGCCGCATTCACTGCATTTACCACTGCTCCGGAAGAAATGGACGCTCCCGTAACACTGTCGATCTGCTCCGGTGCCACAGAACCACCAGTCTTATTTAATTCAAAGCGTTCTGCTTCCACGCCTTTAAACTGATCCTTAAATGCTGGTTCCTTCACCAGCATACCCATGCCGGCAGTTTCTGTGATCGTCGTAAATTCAATTCCCGTCACAACACCCTGCAGATCAAATCCGATGGAAAAAATAATATCACCGTCAAATCCGTCCTTTGATCCGGCACTGATCACATAACCGATCGTTTCTCCTGCTGCATTCTTTCCGACCATTACCTTATAAATGCAGGTTTTTCCAAACTCCGTTCCATATGCATTTTCCGGAAGTGCTGCCACCTTTGCATCAATCGCTTCCTCCGATACAAATTCTGATGCTTCCGGACAGACTGCACGATAAGAAGCCTGTTCCTTTGCGATCTTCTGCTCCGCAATGGCATCCTTCGTCAATGCATAACCGCCGCTTAATGCTGCACCTGCTACCAGCGTAATGACACAAAGGGTGATCGCAGGTTTTGGAATAGAGAATTTTTTCTTTTCTTTTACTTTTTTATGACCATAAGCCACCGGAATGGTATGATCCTCAATCAGCGGAACCAGAATATTTGCTAAAATGATACCGTAGCTGACAGAGTCTGCTGCAGAACCAAATACTCTGAAAAGTCCGCACAAAAGTCCGACCGCAAGACCGTAGATCAACTGACCTTTGGACGTTACCGGACTGGTCACATAGTCCGTTGCCATAAAGAAGGCACCCAATAAGATACCGCCGCCCATGATATGTACCAGGATTGCATGAACATCAAAGCCCTGCTCTCCGAAAATCGCGATAAATAAGGTGAAAGAAACCAGCGTTGCTGCCGGAATCTCATAAGTGATCACCCGGAATGCAAACAACATGATTGCACCGATGAGCAGTCCCAGCACTGAGCTTCCGATAACTCCATTTGCAGTTCCTATGAATAATGACCATAAATTTACGGTTTCACCGGCAGCCAGATTTACCAGCGGTGTCGCAGTTGTGACACCGTCAACCTTATAAAGAGTCACAACAGAGCCATAAGAGATCAACAGAAAAACTCTTGCCGCCAATGCCGGATTCACAAAGTTATGTCCCAGACCGCCAAACAGACCTTTTACGACAACAACTGCAAATATTGCTCCCAAAATCGGGATATACAGTGGCAGTTCTGCCGGAAGTACCAGAGCCAGCAAAAGTCCTGTCAAAGCTGCACTGCCGTCCGCTATGGTCTGAGGCTTCTTTATGATCTTCTGGAATACAGCTTCTGCTGCAACCGCAGAGATTACCGATGCAAGGATCACCGACAGTGCCGGCATTCCATAATTCAAAACTCCAAGGATTGTCACCGGCATCAGAGAAAGGATTACCTGATACATGATCTTATGAGTTGTCAGGCTACTTCTCACATGCGGGCTTGAAGAAACATTTAATAAATTTGCCATTTCTCATCCTCCCCTTATTTCTTAGCAGCCTGTGCTGCTCTTTTGGCAGCCATGATCTCTGCTTTGGTCTGCTTAAACAACTGCATCAAAGGACGTTTTGCCGGACAGATATAAGTACAGGATCCGCATGCAACACATTCCATGCCATACAGTTTATTTTCGAATCTGTCATAATCCTTCTGCTGTGCCGCCTGTGCCATCATCTGAGGAACCAGTCCCAGGGAACAGGCTTTATTGCATCGGCCGCATCTTAGACAGGCTGTCATTTCCAATTCCGCTTCCTCTACCGCATCTTTTGCAAGAAGGGTCAGGGCATTGTTGCTTTTCTGAACCGGAACATCCAGATTAGCCATGGCAAATCCCATCATCGGACCGCCGCAGAGTGCTTTTTTCAGTTCTGCACAATCCTTGATCCCGCCGGAAGCTTCCGCCAGCTCCTGAAAGGAGGTTCCGATACGAACACGATAGTTTCCCGGTTTCTTAACCGCATCACCGGAAACCGTCAATCCTTTGATCATCAATGGCATGGATCTGCAGACTGCTTCATAGATTGCATAAACCGTCGCCACATTGTCTACAACGCAGCCTAAGTCCGCCGGCAGCATTCCCAGTTTTAAGTGCTTTCCGGTCACAACATTGACACAGGAACGCTCACCGCCCTGAGGATATTTAGTCTGTACCTCCAAAACACGTATTTTGGAATGTCCCTTACAGGCCTCTTTTACCGCTGCAATGGCTTCCGGCTTGTTTTCCTCGATCAAAATCACGCCTTCCGCATTTGGAAACAGACGGAGTAAAATTTCCATTCCTGCTACGATCTCCGGTGCATTCCCACGCATCAGCTGATCGTCACAGGTAATATAAGGCTCACACTCCGCACCGTTTGCAATCACATATTCAATGGCATCTGCATTTTTCGGTGCAAGCTTTACATGAGTCGGGAAACCGGCACCTCCCAGACCGACGATTCCTGCGTCCTTGATCTTTCCCAGGATTTCTTCCTTAGTCAATGTCTCCGGATCTACTTCTTTTCCAATACCTTCTATGGTTCGGAATTCCCCATCATTTTCAATGACGATGGACTGCACCTTTACTCCGGTAGCAACCGTACGTTTTTCAATGGATTTTACTTTTCCAGAACAGGCACTGATAATATTTGCTGAGACAAATCCGCCTGCCTCTGCTATAATCTGTCCTGCCAGAACCTCATCACCCTTTTGAACCACCGGAACTGCCGGTGCACCGATATGCTGACTCAGCGGATACACCAGGTCTCCTTTCGGTTCATATACGATAAATGGAAGGTCTCTGGAAAACTGTTTCTGATCATTCGGGTGTACCCCACCCTGAAATGTGACTTTCTTCATATGATCCTCCTCCCTATTTGGAATCTTTTCATTATATGGTTCGATTGATGCCTTCCAGTAATTCATCAGCCCATTTTCCAAGGTCATAAGCATCTCCGCCAAAAAGCTTTAAGATCACGCCATGCGGACTTACGTCCCCGGCAAATGCATTGGCTTCGTCTGTGTCTACATGCATTGCTAACCGATAATCCCAGCTGATCCTAACCACCACATTGGCATAGATCAATGCTCTATCAAAGCTTTCTGTAATCACAAACACTTCTTCGTTGTCCTTCAGACGCATTTTCACTGCATCTCCCGGAGTCATATGAATGTGCCGCTTTGCTACGATCACACCCTTCTCCAGCTCCAACGCCTTATCTCCAGCAACGAGTCTGCAGCCCGGAGTCCCTTCTGTGTCCCCAGACTGACGGATCACACCTGCCACTCCGATCTTTCTCGTATCAGTCAATGACAGTTCCACCTGGGTTTCCTTACGAAAAGGTCCCAGAATCGCCACATTTTCAAAGGTTCCTCTCGGTCCTTCGACGGTAATCCGCTCCTTTGCCAGATATTGTCCCGGCTGGGACAATTCCTTTTCAAATGTCAATTCTCTGCCTTCTCCAAACAGCTTTTCAAAATCCTCTCGACTGATATGAATGTGTCTGGCAGAGGTTTCAATCGGTATCTTAATGCTCCCCATATGATGTCACCTTCGCTTAGATATATTCTATATATTTAACTCTAGCACACTAAAGTTCAAAAATCTACCTTTGTTATTTACTTCACAAAATCCATTTGTTTTTCGATATTTTTTTGTTGATTTCTAACAAACAGGGATAAGTTTTGGTAAAAAAAACAGCCGGTATCACTACCGACTGTTTTATAGAATCGCAAATCTTATACAAGCTCAAGAAGAACTTCCATAGCTGCATCACCTTTACGAAGACCGATTTTTACCATTC
>CAZOJX010000099.1:0-6859 GCA_964580255.1 uncultured Lachnoclostridium sp.
AAAGAGATGTTTGAAGATTGTGTAGAATTTAATATGAAGTTTTGAAGGTATATGATGTAGGGAGGATACAAAAGTATCCTCTTTTTTAATTTTCTCTTTACCTTTTTTATGTTATAATGATTTCTCACGAAGAAAGGGGTAATGCGAATGAATATGAATATTTTGATTTTTATGGTTGCCAGTGTGATCCTGCTGTGCGTCCTGGTGGAGAAGTTTTCCGACCGATTTGGAATGCCGGCGTTGATCTTTTTTATGTTTATCGGGATGTTGTTTGGGTGTGACGGGATTTTTAAGATCCCCTTTGATGACTTTAAACTGGCAGAAAATATTTGTTCCATTGCATTGATCTTTATCATGTTCTATGGTGGCTTCAACACCAAATGGCAGGCAGCGAAATCCGTTGCAGTGAAATCCATTCTTCTATCTACCGCAGGCGTGTTTATGACTGCCGGAATTACCACATGTTTATGTTATTGGATATTGAAAATTCCATTGCAGGAGAGCTTTCTGATCGGAGCCGTTTTATCTTCTACAGATGCGGCAAGTGTGTTTGCAATCCTTAGAAAAAATAAATTGAACCTGAAAGATGGTACAGCATCGATTTTAGAAGTGGAAAGCGGAAGCAATGACCCGGTATCTTACCTTTTGACGATCATTGCCGTTGGCTTTGCAACGGGAGAGTCATCAGGAAATATTTTAGGCGTAGTTGCAATGCAGATGATCTTTGGCGTTCTGGTAGGAGTTTTATTTGCAAAGATCACAATTCAGATCTTAATGAAGACCAAACTGGTGGCAGAAGGGCTGGAAATGATTTATATGATCGCTTCTGTGCTGGTGTGCTATGCTTTAACAAGTTTTCTCGGCGGAAATGCCTATTTGAGTGTGTACCTTTTTGGAATCGTGACAGGAAACCAGAGACTGCGAAAGAAAACGGAGATCATTCCATTTTTTGATGGGGTGACCAGTCTGGCACAGATTTTGATCTTCTTTTTGATCGGACTTTTGACCTTTCCTCATGAAATGCCTCAGATTATTCTAACGGCACTTGCCATCGTACTATTTCTGACATTGGTCGCAAGACCGGTGGCAGTATTTTTACTGATGCTGCCATGCAAATGCTCTATCAATCAATGCCTGCTGATCGCATGGGCAGGGCTTCGCGGAGCATCTTCCTCCGTGTTTGCCATTATGGCAGTTGCGGCAGGGGTATCCATGAAACAGGATCTGTTTCATATTGTGTTCATGGTATCCCTCTTTTCTGTTGCGATTCAGGGAACATTGTTGCCGGAGGTGGCAAAGAAGCTTCATATGGTAGACGATTCTGCAGATGTCAGAAAAACTTTTAATGATTACCAGGAGGAAACTTCCTTCCAGCTTATGAAAATGCATATTCCGGAAGGACATAATTGGGTAAATAAACGGGTGCGTGAAGTTTCCATGCCGACAGGCTCGTTGGCGTTGATGATCAAACGACAGGAGGAAAGTATCCTTACAAGAGGAAATACGCTCATCAAAGCCGGGGACGACATTATTTTAAGTGTCACTCCATATAATCCAAGCGGCAGCGAAGAATTGGAAGAAAGAACGATCGATCGGTCTGATGACTGGTGCGATAAAGCGATCAGTGAATTAAAGATTGCAAAAAACCAGCTGATTGCAATGATCATTCGGGAACAGCAGCCAATCATTCCGGACGGAAACACTGTGCTGCGGGAAAAAGACGTAGTTGTTTTTATATCAGTAAATTAAACGATAGGAGCAGTCATGGACGAAGGCTTTAATAAAGGACAAAAGGAAGCGGTAGAGCATTTTCAGGGACCGGCGCTGGTACTTGCAGGTCCGGGAAGCGGGAAAACCAGAGTAATTACTTACCGTACAAAGTACCTGATCGAACATTACGGGGTAGATCCGTCGGAAATTTTGGTCATCACTTTTACAAAAGCGGCAGCATTGGAAATGAAGCAGCGTTTTCAGAGTATGACAGAGCGTAAATATGTGACTGTTAATTTCGGTACTTTTCATGCAGTGTTCTTCGGAATTTTGCGTCATGCCTACGGTTATACCGCAGATAATATTGTTCGGGAAGAACAGAAAAACAGATTTTTTAAAGAAGAAATCTCACATATGGATCTTGAAATCGAAGACGAGAGTGAGTTTATTCAAAATGTGATCGGTGAGATCAGCCGTGTAAAAAATGAGCGGAAGAATATTTTGGAATATGAAGCGTTATCCTGTGATACTAAAGCGTTTCGCACGTTATTTCAGAAATATGACAATCTTCTCAGACGTCAGAACCAGATCGATTTTGACGATATGCTGGTTTATACTTATGAACTGCTGTCCCAGAGAAAGGACATTTTACAGGCATGGCAGAGGAAATTTCGATATATTCTCATAGATGAAACTCAGGATATGAACCAGCTGCAGTACGATATTGTAAAGATGCTGGCAGAGCCGGGAAATCATCTTTTTATGGTAGGAGACGATGACCAGTCCATTTACCGGTTCCGGGGAGCAAGACCGGAGATTATGCTTGGATTTGAGACGGATTATCCGCAGGCAAAAAGAATCCTTCTGGATACCAACTACCGGTCCAGAAAACAGATTGTAGATTCTGCCATTAAGGTGATCGATCACAATGAAAAACGGTTTCCGAAAAAGATCCTTGCAGCACGACCGGAGGGAAATCCGGTGATCACAGCCGTATTTCAGGATCAGAAAAAGGAATATGACTGTATGATCGAGAAGATCCTCTATTATCATAAGCAGGGAGGAAATTATCACGATATTGCAGTTCTTTGCAGGACGAACCGCCAGCCGGGGGCATTTGCGGAGAAACTGATGGAATACAACATTCCGTTTCAAATGAAAGATGCCATTCCCAATCTTTACGATCACTGGATCGCCAAAAATGTCATGACCTATCTAAAACTTGGAAAAGGATCTCAAAAACGTAGTGATCTTTTACAGATTTTAAATAAACCCCTTCGATATATCAGCAGAGAATGTCTGGAGGACGAGATCGTCAGCTGGGATGTGATGCTGCAGTATTATGAGGATAAGCCCTGGATGTGTGAACGCATTGAAAAACTGCAGTATGATCTGAAGATGCTAAAACCGATGAATCCCTATGGTGCACTTCATTATATCCGTCATGTCATCGGCTATGAAGAATATTTAAGACAGTATGCATTGGAACATAAGCTGAAGGCAGAGGAACTATTGGAAGTGCTGGAGGAAATTCAGGAGTCCGCCAAAGGCTATGAAACGCTGGAGGAGTGGCAGCAGCATATTCAGGAGTACAGTGAAAATCTGGTGAAACAGCAAAGAGCTAGGGAAAAACAGGACGGAGTGATCCTCTGTACCATGCATTCCAGCAAAGGGCTGGAGTTCCCAATCGTATTTATTCCGGAGGCGAATGAAGGGATTACCCCTTATCAGAAGGCAGTCATGAAAGAGGAAATCGAGGAAGAACGAAGACTTTTTTATGTGGCGATGACACGGGCAAAGGAGCTTTTGTATATTTTTTCCGTAAAGGAACGTTTTCATAAACCGATGGAAATCTCAAGATTTGTGGGAGAATTTGCGGAGACGGAAGCACCGAAACCGGAAAAGAAAAGATATGAAGGAAGGGACGCATATAAGCGTTACCTGTCAAAAAAATGATCCCCGGCACCGGGAAGGTGCTGGGGATTACTTTTTTGCTTATTCGATTCCGAGATCTTCTTCGTACTGCAGCTCGTCCAGCATTTCATCAAATCTGTCTGCTGCGATTTCATATTCTTCATCGCTTTCGATGTTTTCAAGCATTGGGCCGTCATCAGTAACGGTGTAACGGTATAAGTATACTTCGCTGCCGTCTGCTTCGCCATCGTCTGTTAAAGGAAGGAGTGCGATATAATCTTTTCCGCCTGCTTCATAAATGGTAAGGATTGCACATTCTACAACACTTCCATCGTCCATATTAACAGTTACAGTAATATCATTTGTTCCACATGTGCTGCAGTCTCCTGCGCAGCTTCCACATGCATCTGTTCTTTCTGCCATATATTTGTCCTCAAACTTTCTATGCTATTTTGCGGGCAACCGGCATGGAGGCCGCCCTGTTTTATCGGAATTTCCGACAACTGCCTACAAGTAATCTATCATACTTCGGAAAGACTCGCAAGGCAAAGATTGTACTTTTGGAAAACTCGTGTTACCATCATAGAAAGATTTTAAAGAAAATGAGGGAAGGGATATGATAAAGTTTTTACAGGAACTGACGGATCTGGTCTTTTTGGAGGATACGCCTCAGGCGGCGGACGTGATCTTTGTGCCGGGCTCGGAGGAAGGAGCGCTGGCAGAAAGGGCAGCAGATTTGTATCAGAAGGGTTATGCACCATTGATCGTTCCTTCGGGAAAATATGCCAAATGGACGGGAAAATGTGAGATCGAAGGATTTGAAACGGAATGTGATTATTTTACCCGGTTGATGTTGGAAAGGGGGGTACCGGAATCTGCAATCTTAAAGGAACGGGAGGCTACCTATACCTATGAAAATGCCATCTATACGAGAAGGCTGCTGGAGGAAAAAGGAATTTCGGTAAAGAAGGCATTGCTCTGCTGTCAGGCCTATCATGCCAGAAGAAGCAGATTGTATTATCAGGTACTGTTTCCGGAAGCGGAAATCTATGTGTGTCCCACTGTAACAAAGGGGATCAGCAGGGAAAACTGGTTCCAAAGTGAAAAAGGAATTGAAGTCGTTTTGGGAGAGATTGAACGCTGCGGCAGTCAGTTTCATCAGATCGTAGCAGAGCAGGGCGCCATTTCTTAATAATTTATGAAGCTGCTTCCCATAGGGGTGAGATTCTAGTAAAATAAAAGCAGTAAGGAGGAAAACGCAATGACAGCAAAAGATTTTTTGAATTATAAGAAACCTCATTTTTGGACAGCACTGATTGCAATTCTCGTGCTTGGATTCGCCGGAGTGGTCAGTGTGCTGGATAAGGAAGAACCTGCAAAGCCGGTAGAAGCACCGGCAGAAGAAATAGAAGTAGAAGTGGAAGAACCGGAAAAAGAGCCGGAAAAAACCGACAGTCAGATCATTCTGGAGCGTTTTTCATCTATGGATTGGGAAGAAGTTAAGAAAAATGCAAAGAAATTCGGGGAAGATGGCTGGGAAGAAGGAATCGTTCTTTTGGCAGAGCTTCCGGAAGACCAGGTTTTTCTTTATGGATATAATGACGAAGAATATCAGCTTCGGGGCGTGGCAGTGGAGCTTGATGGAAATGTGAATTATTTTGACTGGGAGTATACTTCCAAACGGACGAATATCTGCCCGGAAATGTATTGGAATAAAGAAGCCTCACAGCTTCAGATCACATTGAACCTTTTCGACGGAGAAAGCATCAATGCGGAAGAACTGCATGTGCTGGTAGTTCATGATACAAAGACCATGGAAGATTTCGTGCTCCGGTCGAAGGATTATCTGGCAGAGATTGAAGACCGCATGGCAGGAACCGGTGTAAAAGTAGGAAATTATGTGGACATTCAGCTTGGAAAGACCATGAGAATGGTGTTTGAACCGATACAGACGGAAGACGGAGAAGAAAAGACTTTGAAACTTCATCAGGCTGTGATCAGTCTGATACCATCTAAGGACGGCTATCTGTTTGAGATTGGGGACATTGGCGTGGAACCGGAAAAGCGGACAGCAGTCATTGAGATTGAAGGAACGAAAGAGGAATATACGGAAATTCAGTATATCAGCGAAAACGGCTACAGCATCTGGTATCCGGAAAGTGTTGTTCCGATCGATCGATATGGTCATGAGGGCTTTGCAAGTGAGGAAGGAAAGGAAGATGCAGCCTTTCATATGGTGATCGTTCCGGAAGGAGATATGAGTCTGGACGAGGCATATTTAAAGGAAGCTGCAGGAAACTTTAAATCCTCCGGAGAGTATGAAAAGGTAACACTCAGCAAGATCAAAAAACTGACTACAAAGGATAAATCGGTAACCATCAAAAAGATTCAGGTGGTACATGATGAGACGGCAGACTGCTTCTACCTGGTGAAAGGAAAGAAATTGACGCTTCTGATCACAGTTTCCATGCCGACGGAAGGGCTGGAAGGCTGGGGTGCCAGAGCGGATCAGATGGTCTGCACGATCAGCTTTTTATAGAGATAAAGGGGAAATCGAAAGATTTCCCCTTTTGAATGCTATGATTCCGGATAAACCAGACGGTCTTCCTGAATATTATAAAGTACTTCGTTAAGATATTTTTTTGCAAGGTAATTTGCCATGCCAAGGTTCATATCCAGGTAATTTCCGCAGTCTTTGGCGCAGGCGCCCGGTACCTCATCATGAAAATCCCGGATAAATTCCCACATTTCGATCATCAGCGGAAGGATATCCTTCGATTCATGATCTCCTGCCAGAAGCAGATAAAATCCGGTACGGCAGCCCATCGGTCCGAAATAAAGGATCTTTGGTCCGTAAACCGGGTGGTTTCTTAAAAAAGTTGCAGCCAGATGCTCGATGGTATGCATTTCTGCAGTATTCATCACCGGTTCCTCGTTAGGGCTGGTCATGCGAAGGTCAAAAGTGGTAATGGTCTCTGAACCTACCATATCTTTTCGGGAGACATAAACTCCCGGCTGTAATTTGATATGATCAATCGTAAAGCTTGTAATCTTTTCCATGGTATCCTCCAATGTGTAATTTTGGCTGTTTCCATTGTAGCAGATGGAGGGAAACAAGTCCACAAGAGAAAAACTCCCGGAGAAAATTTCCCGGAATTTCTTGACAAACAAAAAAAGAAGTGGTAAGTTAGAGCAAGTGATATAGTATGTTACTGGTAGGCAGGCATTAACTATG
>CAZOJX010000100.1:0-6786 GCA_964580255.1 uncultured Lachnoclostridium sp.
ACCCTGATGCTTGCAGGAATTCGGGAAATTCTGATCATTTCTACACCGAGAGATCTTCCGACTTTTGAAGAACTTTTGGGTGATGGAAGCCAGCTTGGTCTGGAAATGCACTACGCTGTGCAGGAATATCCAAGAGGTCTTGCAGAAGCATTTATCATCGGTGCAGATTTCATCGGTAATGATTCTGTGGCTATGGTTCTGGGAGATAACATTTTCTACGGACAGAGCTTTTCTAAGGTGTTAAAAGAAGCAGCGGCTCGTGATAAGGGAGCAACCATCTTCGGTTATTATGTAAAAGATCCAAGAGAATATGGTGTTGTAGAGTTTGATGAAAACGGCATGGCACTTTCCATTGAAGAAAAGCCTGCAAATCCAAAATCAAACTATGCAGTACCGGGACTTTATTTCTATGACAATGATGTTGTAGAAATCGCGAAAAATGTAAAACCGTCTGCCCGGGGAGAAATCGAAATCACCAGCATTAACAATGAGTACCTGCAGAGAGGAGATCTTCACGTAGAAACTCTTGGACGGGGCTTTGCATGGTTAGATACCGGAAGTCATGACAATTTATTAGAAGCTGCCAACTTTGTAGCGACTTTCCAGAAACGTCAGGGAATGTATGTGTCCTGCATCGAAGAAATCGCATACAGACGGGGATTCATTGACAGAGAACAGCTGCTGAAACTGGCAGAACCGTTATTAAAAACAGCATATGGCCAGTATCTGGTGGACATTGCAAACGGATTATAAAATTAGGAGCATAAGAAAATGGGTAAGATTACAGTAGAAACATGCGAGATCGAAGGACTGAAAGTGATCACACCGACAGTTTTTGGCGATGAGCGCGGATACTTCATGGAAACATATAATTACAATGATTTTGCTGCGGCAGGGATTGACGTACAGTTCGTACAGGACAACCAGTCAGCGTCAAAAAAGGGCGTTCTTCGAGGACTTCATTTCCAGATCAATTATCCGCAGGACAAGCTGGTTCGTGTGGTGAATGGAGAAGTGTTTGACGTTGCAGTTGATTTAAGAGAAGGATCCAAAACCTATGGAAAATGGTTTGGCGTGCATCTTTCCGCAGAAAACAAGAAGCAGTTTTTCATTC
Organism: uncultured Lachnoclostridium sp.; assembly: GCA_964580255.1. Classification (GTDB taxonomy): domain Bacteria; phylum Bacillota; class Clostridia; order Lachnospirales; family Lachnospiraceae; genus HGM12587. Next base: position 1,115 of record CAZOJX010000100.1, read on the forward strand.
CGAAGGGATTTGCCCATGGATTTTTAGTGCTTTCTGATTTTGCAGAATTTGCTTATAAATGTACGGATTTTTATCATCCGAATGACGAGGGTGGTCTTGCATACAATGATCCGGAAATTGGTGTAGAATGGCCGATTCCGGAAGGAATGGAACTGATCATGTCTGAGAAGGATCAGAAATGGGGCGGAATTTCCTCATTAAAGAAACAGGGATAAGTAATATATGATAAAAGAATTGATACAGTTTCCGAAGATGGCGTGGAGTAATCGTGCGCTCATCTGGAAGCTTGCAAAGAATGATTTTAAAACAAGATATGCAGGCTCTAATTTTGGAGTTCTCTGGGCGATGGTTCAGCCGGTCATTATCGTTTTGATGTACTGGTTTGTTTTCCAGATTGGATTAAATGCAGGCTCACAGAAGGTCAAAGAGGGATTGGATGTAGCATTTGTTCTCTGGCTGACCTCCGGACTGGTGCCTTGGTTCTATTTTTCTGAGGCATTGACCAATGGAACCAATGCGCTTCTGGAATATAACTACTTGGTCAAAAAAGTGGTATTTAACATTGATGTGCTTCCAATTGTCAGATGTGTGGCAGCACTTTTTATCCATGGATTTTTCGTCCTGTTTATGCTGCTTTTAAACTGCCTTTACGGATTTTGGCCGGATTTTTATACCTTGCAGGTGATTTACTACAGCTTCTGCATGTTTATGCTGGTGCTGGCAATCGACTACTGGACCAGTTCCGTAGTGATCTTTTTCAGGGATCTTTCCCAGATTGTGAACATTTTCCTGCAGGTTGGAATCTGGATGACACCAATCATGTGGTCTTTGGATATGCTTTCTGAGAAAGGCTTTGACTGGCTCGTGCCGATCTTTAAGCTGAATCCGTTGTACTATGTGGTTTACGGCTATAGGGACGCTTTATTTTATAAGGTAGCGTTCTGGGATAGAACGGGACTGACCATCTATTTTTGGGTGTTTACTCTGGTGCTGCTGGGAAGCGGTGTGCATGTATTTAAGAAATTGAAGGTACATTTTGCAGATGTACTGTAAGGGATAATATAGAAAATTTATGAGCGATTTAGCAATTCAAATAACTAATTTAACGAAAATTTACAAATTGTATGACCGCAATCGTGATCGTTTGAAGGATTCTCTGGGACTTTCTAAAAAAGCCAACTATAAGGAACATTATGCTCTGAAAAATGTGGATATGGAAGTAAAAACCGGAGAAGCGGTGGGGATCATTGGGGTCAATGGTTCCGGAAAATCTACCATTTTGAAGATCATTACCGGTGTATTAAACGCAAGCTCCGGTGATGTAAAGATCAATGGAAGAATTTCTGCTCTTTTGGAGCTGGGAGCCGGCTTCAACATGGAATACACCGGACTGGAAAATGTCTATTTGAACGGTACCATGATGGGATTTACAGAAAAGGAAATTGATGAACGATTGCAGGATATTCTGGATTTTGCGGATATTGGAGAATTCGTGCATCAGCCGGTGAAGACCTATTCCAGCGGTATGTTTGTGCGTCTGGCATTTGCGGTTGCCATTAACATTGATCCGGAAATCCTGATCGTTGATGAGGCACTTTCTGTAGGCGACGTATTCTTTCAGGCAAAATGCTATCACAAATTTGAAGAATTTAAGAAAATGGGCAAGACCATTTTGTTTGTCAGCCATGACTTAAACAGCATTGCCAAATATTGTGACAGAGTCATCCTCTTAAATAAAGGGGTAAAGTTGGCAGAGGGCAATCCGAAAGATATGGTAAATATGTACAAAAAGCTTTTGGTACATCAGTTGGACGAAGAAACTTTGGAAGATGTCAGCGGAAAAAGTGCCATCGGGGAGCGCTCTGATCATGGAAAAGCGTGGAAAGATCATTTTGAGATCAATCCAACCATTACGGATTATGGTGAAAAGCAGGCGGAGATCGTAGACTTTGCCATGATCGACCAGTATGGTGCTTACAGCAGCATCATTGAAAAAGGATCTGTTTACCGGGTAAAGGCAAAGGTACATTTTCATGAAACTGTGAAAAATCCGATTTTTACCATTACCATTAAAAATAAACAGGGAACTGATATTACGGGAACCAACACCATGTTTGAGCGGGTTGAAACCGGAATTGTGGAAGCAGGGGAAGAACGTATCGTAACCTATGAACAGAAAATGAACCTGCAGGGAGGCGATTATCTCCTTTCTTTGGGATGTACCGGCTATGTGGGGGATAATTTTGTGGTTTATCACAGATTATATGATCTGGTAAGCTTCCATGTGCTGTCAGATAAAGATACGGTGGGATTCTTTGATATGGATTCTCATGTAACTGTAGAAAGAGCAGAATAAATAGACAGTCTCACAGCAATGTGGGACTGTTTGGGGCGTCAAGAGGTGAAAGAAGAATGGTGGAAACGCATCTGAAAAATAATTATATCGACTGGATTCCGTTAAAAGCGGAGGAAACCATGCTTCAGCTGTCTGAAACCATGGACAATTTAAATGGCCTGTGGGACTACATCGTCGTTTCTGACGCCTTTGCAAGAGTTCCCGGAATCTTTCCGGGAAATGCGCCTTATGAGCGTTTTTTTGATGAAATCAAGAAGCATTTAAAGCCGGGAGGACATTTGATCCTTGCGGTGGATAATCGTTTTGGACTGACCTATTTTGCGGGAAGCAAAGAACGGTTGACAGGAAAATATTTTGAAGGTCTGGAAGGCTACGGACACAGTGAGGGCGTTCAGACATTTTCCAGGGAAACCATTCTAGAAATGGCGAGGGAAGCAGGATTTGCTGTAGCAAAGACCTACTTTCCTTATCCAAATTTCCGTTATATGACGGCACTCTATACTGAGAAGCATTTGCCGGCATTGGGAGAACTGAGTAAAAATCTCTGTAATTTTGAAGAAGAACGAGCGGTGCTCTTTGATGAGACTGCAGTTTTTGATGAATTGATCAAAGAAGGAAAATTTCAGGAATTTTCCAATTCCTATCTGTTTGACCTGACTTTGGAAGAACAGGAACGGGCGGAAGAAATCCTGTTTGTAAAATATTCTGTAGAACGGGCGGAAAAGTATCGTATTCGAACAGAAATCGTTAGAAGATCGGACGGCAGTAAGGTTGTAAGAAAAATTCCTTATACAGCTGTGGCAGCAGAGCATGTGAAAAAGCTGAAGCACTGGGAAGAAGTGCTGAGGGAACAGTATGCGCCTCTGGGAATTTCGGTCAATCGATGCACCTTAACAGAAAAGGGAGCAGAGTTTGAATTTTTAAAGGGCGAAACCTTGGAAGACGTGTTGGACGGTTATCTGGCAAGGGAGGATCTTGCCGGATTCATCAGCGAAATGAAAGCATATGCGAAGAAGCTGGAGCTGCTGGCAGATTCCAAAGCTGCCAATGTGGATCTGATCTTTTCCAATATCATTCTTGTTAACGGAGAATGGAATATCATTGATTATGAGTGGACATTTGAAGCAGAGATTCCACCAAGATTTCTGCTCCATCGTGCCATTGTATTATATTTTGGACAAAAGAAACATTTAAGTTTACAAAGTGGCGATATTTGTCGCATGCTTGGAATCTCCGAGGAAGAGCAGCAGCGATTTTTAGAGATGGAACATCAGCTGCAGCGGCACCTTTTGGGAGATACCAAAACCATGGATGCACTGCAGCAGGAGTATGCAGGCAAGGTGATGGATCTGAAAGAGCTTCTATCCAGAGCACATACATTGGAAATGAAAGTATATCAGGATTTCGGTCAGGGATTTTCAGAGGAAAATGCCTATGTGGTAGAAGAAGCAGAAGATTTTTACGGAAGACGGAGAGTTACGCTGACAGTTCCGTCTGGGGTGACAGCCCTTCGGCTGGATCCATGCGAAGAACCTTGTATGGTGACAGTGAACCGGATTTTAGGAGAATGCGGCGGCAGTTATGAACTGACCTTGGGTCATAATGGAAAATCCTATGAAAACAGCATTCTTTATACGACCTCAGATCCACAGCTTCTGATCAGCGGGATTGTTCCGGGAACCGGGCAGATCCATGCGGACATTACGGTGGAAAAACTCAAGGAAGAAACAGGCTATGTGTGGATGAAACTGTTGCAGAAAGCGGAGAAATGTGACCGTATTGAGAGCAGCAAACCATACCGATTACTGAAAAAAATAAAAGATATTGTGAAAAAAGGATAAGAGTATGAGCAGACATGAACAACAGACACCGGGAAAGGATCCGAGATTTGACGGAGTTCGGGATACCTGGTATTGGAAAGCGTCAAAACCCCTCCGTGTGATCGTGCATTTTTTTATCAGAATGAGAAATGCGTACATTCATTACGGTGGTGTGAAGGGAATGTGGAAACGTTTCCTGCAGAAGAAATTTGAAGGAAAAAAACGGATTACTTTCGGTACCGCAAGCTTTCCGGACGAAAAGCAAAGAAAACTGGAAAGGGAAACAAAATTTTCCAGAAATATTAAGATCAGTATTTTGGTACCGCTGTACAATACACCGGAAAAATTTTTGAGAGAAATGATCGATTCTGTCCAGTACCAGACCTATGAAAACTGGGAGCTGTGTCTGGCTGACGGCAGTGATGACAAACACCCGGAAGTGGGAAGTATTGTTGCAGAATATCAGAAAAAGGATCCAAGGATCAAATATCAGAAAATTGAAAAAAATCTGGGGATCTCCGGAAATACCAACATTTGCTTCGGCATGGCGACAGGTGACTACATTGGTCTTTTTGATCATGATGATATCCTTCACCCGTCAGTACTGTTTGAAAGCATGAAAAAGATCTGTGATGAAGGTGCAGATTATGTGTATTGTGACGAAGCGACTTTCCAGTCACCGGATATCAACGATATCATTGTTCTTCATTTTAAACCGGATTATTCCAAAGACAATCTTCGTGCCAATAATTATATTTGTCATTTTTCCGTATTTGCAAAAGAATTGCTGCAGCAGACAGAACTGTTCCGCTCCGCATATGACGGAAGCCAGGATCATGACATGATCTTAAGACTGACTTATCAGGCAAAGAAAATCTGTCATATTCCGAGAATCCTGTATTACTGGAGATCTCACCCGTTATCTGTAGCAGCAGATATCAATGCAAAGACCTATGCCATTGATGCTGCAAAACGGGCCGTACATGATCATATTTTAGACACCGAAGGAATTGAAGTACAGGTGGAAAGCACCAGAGCCTTCCCGACGATCTTTGAGATTAAATATCCGATCAATGGAGAGCCAAAGATCAGCATCATTATTCCAAACAAGGATCATGTAAAGGATTTGAGACGCTGTGTGGATTCTGTATTGAAGGAATCTACTTATCAGAACTTTGAAATTATCATTGTAGAGAATAATAGTGAAGAACAGAGTATTTTTGATTACTATAAAGAATTAGAAACAAACGAAAAAGTAAAGATCGTCACTTATGAAGGTGGATTTAATTATTCCAAGATCAACAATTTTGCAGTGCAGTCTGCCACAGGAGAGTATCTTCTGTTCTTAAATAATGATACGGAAGTGATCACACCGGAATGGATGGAAAATATGCTGATGTACGCTCAGAGAGAGGACGTAGCGGCAGTAGGTGCCAAACTCTATTATGGAGACAACACCATTCAGCACGCAGGTATTGTACTTGGTCTGGGAGCCC
>CAZOJX010000101.1:0-6746 GCA_964580255.1 uncultured Lachnoclostridium sp.
GAACGAGATGGAGTTATTCGAAGAATTACTGGCGAACAAAGTGCTGCTTGCGGGAATCACAGGCTGGGCTTCTGCGCAGGTACTGAAAGCAATTTTATATACGATCTTAAACAAGGAATTTTCTCTGGAACGATTGTTTGGTGACGGAGGAATGCCAAGCGGCCATTCAGCTACAGTCAGTGCCATGGCAGTTATGACACTGCTTCATTATGGTATCGGTTCCTTTGAGTTTGCAATCACTGCGATGCTTGCCATCATCGTGATGCATGATGCCATGGGGGTTCGTCTGGAAACAGGAAAACAGGCAGAGGTGATCAATGAACTGACCACTCTGATTGAAGAAATCATCGAAGATTTTAATAAGGAAGAAACGCTGGAAAAAAAATTCCAGAAAGTATTTTCTGAAGATAAATTGAAGGAATATGTGGGACATACACCGCTGCAGGTTGCGGCAGGCTGTATTTTGGGAATTTTGGTCGGTTGGATCCTGCATTAGTTCTTTTTTGGGAAAACTTCTACTAAACTATATAAAGGTTTCGTAGGAGTTTTTTGTGCGTAAAAAGAGTATTATTTTTCTGACAATTATCTTGTTCCTGAGTTTTGCTTTTCCTAAGACAGCTTTGGCGGCGGAAGAAGCGGATTCTGTGGGGATCGAAGCGCCCCACGCCCTTTTAATGGAGGTTTCCACAGGAGAAATTTTGTACGAAAAGGATGCAGATACGGCAGTGCCTCCGGCAAGTGTGACAAAAATTATGACCATGCTCCTTATTTTTGAGGCGCTGGAAGATGAAAAGATTTCCCTGGAGGATCAGATTACCGTTTCGGAAAAAGCGGCCTCGATGGGCGGATCTCAGGTGTATTTAGAACCTAACGAAAAACAGACAGTGGAGGATCTTTTGAAATGTATCGCTATTGCCAGTGCCAATGATGCCTGCGTAGCAATGTCCGAAGCTGTTTCCGGCAGTGAGGAAGCTTTTGTGGGAAAAATGAATGAACGGGCGAAGAAACTTGGTATGAACAATACCCATTTTGTCAACTGTAATGGTCTGGATGCAGAGGGACATTTGGTCAGTGCAAAGGACGTAGCGATCATGTCCCGGGAACTTTTACTGAATCACCCGGAAGTTCATGAATACTGTACCATCTGGATGGATACCATTACCCATCACACTGCCAAGGGAGATTCGGAGTTTGGCTTAAATAATACCAACAAACTGCTCCGGCAGTACGATTATGCAACCGGATTGAAAACAGGTTCTACCGGAAATGCTGGGTTTTGTGTGTCTGCTACAGCAAAGAAAGACGGAATGGAACTGATCGCTGTCATCATGAACGGAGAAACCAGTAAATCCCGCTTTGCAGATGCTAAAACGCTGCTGAATTATGGTTTTGCCAACTACCGGCTTTATCAGGATACAGGAGAAGATCGGGAAACTTTAGCCCCTGTTTTTGTCAAAGGCGGTGTGGAACAGACGGTAAAACCTGTTTATGAAAAGGAGTTTTCCTATCTTTTAATGAATGAGGAAAATTTATCGGATATCGAACGAAAGATTGAGCTTCCCCGGGAACTTACAGCACCGTTGGCGGAAGGGCAAAGGATCGGAACGCTTTCCTACTATCACGGAAATGAAAAGCTTGGAGAGATCGGAATCCTTGCAGAAACAGCAGTAGAAAAAGCCGCTTATATGGATTATGTGACGAGAGTGTGGCTTGCGTGGATGATGTGATCTGTGGTATGATACGGAGCGGAGGCGCTTATGTTCGAAACAGTTCATTATCACTTAACATTAGAAAAAATAAAATCCAAAGTCACCATTGTCATGTTGGCGGATCTTCACAACCATTTATATGGGGAAGAAAATAGGATTCTTCTGGAAGAAATCGGGAAAAACAAACCGGATTTTGTCTGCATTGCAGGAGATATACTGATCGGACATTCGAAGATTCCTTATGAAGTGGGACAGAAGCTTGTGATCAGTCTTGCTAAGGAATATCCGGTTTTTTATGGACTTGGAAATCATGAGGCGAGAATGCTTCATGACCGGAAAATCTACGGAAACCGTTATGAGGAATACATGGCACCGATCCTGAAAGCGGGAGTGAAGGTGCTGACAGATGCTCATGCAGAGATTTCCGTAAAGGAAAACCAATTTCGGATCTATGGCTATGATCTGCCGATGAAATATTTTGAGAAATTCAACCGCTATGTGTTTGAAGAATCGCAGATTACGGAAGCATTGGGTGATTGTGAAAATGAAAAGGACTGCTACAAGATCCTGTTGGCACATAATCCGGTATATTTCCGGCAATATGCCGCATGGGGAGCAGATCTTACCCTGTCTGGCCATCTTCACGGCGGAATCATAAGACTGCCGCTTCTTGGCGGGATCATTACTCCGCAGGCGAAGTTGTTTCCAAGATACAGTGCAGGCTGCTATGAAATGAATGAAAAACGAATGATCGTTTCCAGAGGGCTTGGAACCCACACGATCCCGATTCGGTTCAACAACCGTCCGGAGCTGTCCGTGATCCACTTAAGCCCACAGAACAACAGATAGAGAAATGGAAAAACAATGGCATTACCAGTTAAGATAGAAAATTTTGAGGGTCCGCTGGACTTACTCTTGCATTTGATCGATGTAAACAAATTTAATATTTTTGATATTCCGATCGTAGAGATTACAGAACAGTATCTGGAATATGTACGGAATATGGATAAGAGAGATTTGAACGTCATGAGCGAGTTTTTGGTCATGGCGGCAACACTTTTGGAGATCAAGGCGAAAATGCTTCTTCCGGTGGAAGTAGATGAGGAGGGGGAAGAAATCGACCCTCGAGAAGAACTTGTCCAGAAGCTTTTGGAATACAAGATGTACAAATATATGTCCTACGAGTTAAAAGACCGTATGCAGGATGCAGCCAAGGCAATGTATAAGGATCCGACCATTCCGGAGGAAGTGGAAGGCTATATTGAGCCGGTGGATTTAGAGAAGCTGTTAGGAGATCTGACCCTGAAACGGTTAAATGAGATCTTCCAGTCTGTCATGAAACGGCAGAATGAAAAGCTGGATCCGATTCGAAGTAAATTTGGCAAGATCGAAAAGGAGGAGGTTTCTTTAGAGGATAAGCTGGATTTTGTAGATAGCTATGCGAAAGAACACGGAACTTTTTCTTTTAGAAAGCTTTTGGAAGGACAAAAGAGCAAAATGCAGATCGTGGTCACATTTTTAGCAATTTTAGAGCTTATGAAAATGGGGAAGATCATGATCGAACAGGAAGATACCTTTGCAGATATTATCATCACTGCGAAGGAAGCGAATAGGACGTAAATACTTGGAGGAAATATGGAATTACAGAAAATAGAGGCAGCAATCGAAGCGATTCTCTTTACTATGGGAGAAGCGGTAGAAGTAGAAAAGATCGCTGTTGCCATTGAGCATGATAAAGAAACAACTAGAAAGCTGATCCGCAATATGATGGATAAATATCTTGCAGAAGACAGGGGAATCCGCATTATTGAATTAGAGGATTCTTTTCAGCTTTGCTCCAAGACGGAATATTATGATGTTTTGATCAGGGTGGCAAAACAGCCGAAAAAGTATACTTTGACAGATGTGCAGCTGGAAGTATTATCAATCGTGGCGTATAAACAGCCGATCACAAGAGCGGAGATTGAAAAAATCCGCGGTGTAAATTCTGACAGTGCTACCAATAAACTCATTGAATACGGACTGGTAGAGGAAGTCGGAAGATTAAATGCACCGGGACGCCCGATGCTGTTTGGAACTACAGAGGACTTCCTTCGCAATTTCGGGGTTACCTCCATTGAGGAACTCCCGTCTCTTTCAGCGACAGAGATTGCAGACTTTGAGGCGGAAGCAGAGGAGGAAGTACAGATCCGTCTGGGCGTTTAACATATTCGGATTCTTTTTTACATAAGCTAAAACAACAGCTTATAAAGGAAGAATCATGAAGAGAATGATAAAAAAGATCAGAAAACAGGCACTATGCGGGATCCTATGTTTGGGACTGCTGGTTCAGCCTGTTTTTTTGTTGCCTGTACAGGCAGCTGAAGAACCAAAACAGCTTTACGCCAGGGCGGCCGTTTTGATGGACGCAGATTCCGGGAGAGTGCTTTATTCCAAGGACGGAGAAACAACCTATCCTATGGCAAGTACCACTAAGATCATGACCTGTATCCTTGCACTGGAACTGGAAAGTATGGAAAAGGTCGTTACCTTTTCGGATTACGCAGCTTCCATGCCGGATGTACAGATGAATGCGAAGGCGGGGGAGCAGTATTATCTGGAGGATCTTTTATATTCTATCATGCTGGAATCCCATAACGACAGTGCAGCAGCAGTAGCAGAAACCGTCGGCGGCAGTGCGGAAGGGTTTGTGAGAATGATGAATCAGAAGGCGGAGGCCATCGGATGTACCGGAACTCATTTTGTAACACCAAACGGTCTGGACGGAGAAGATGAGGGGGGGAAACATGGCAGTACTGCCAGGGATCTGGCGCTAATCCTAAGATACTGTATTGCGGTTTCTGCAAAAGCGTCGGAGTTTTTAAAGATTACCGGAACAGAGGATTATTCTTTTTCGGAAATTCAGGGGAAACGCTATGTGAACTGCCAAAATCACAATGCATTACTGCAAAGTTATCGGGGTGCCCTTACAGGAAAAACCGGGTTTACCGGAAGTGCAGGATATTGCTATGTGGGAGCAGCAAAACAGGGTGATGAAACCCTGATCGTAAGTCTCTTGGGAGCGGGCTGGTACCCGAATCGGAGCTATAAATGGAAGGATGCAAGAAAAATGTTGGATTATGGATTTGAACAGTATGAATATCGGACGATTGGAAAAAATGACTGGTCATTTCCTGAAATTCCGGTTGAGAACGGCATGAAGCCGACAGTGAAGATTACGACAGATGCAGAAGAATTTTCTTATCTGCTAGGAAAAGACGAAGTGGCAGACTGTAAGGTGGATTATGCCAGCCGGATCCAGGCACCGGTAGAAAAGGGGGTGTCGGTCGGAACGGTGCGCTATGAACTTGACGGGCAGGTAATCGAACAGTTTCGTATTTTTACGTCTGAGGAAACGGAAAAATCAACATTTTGGAATATCTTTAAGCTGTGGTTAAGAAAAGCACAAGATTTTGTAGCGAAACTGATAAATAAATGACAAAATACTTGCTTTTCAAGTGTGATTTTGTTATGATGGTATACGGCAGAAAATGGTATTATTTTATACAATACATAAAGATGGAGGAGTAAAAATGAGTAACACAGCACAGAGCTTGGCAAGTAAAAGAATTGCTTCTTTACTTGACGAGAACAGTTTCGTTGAAATCGGTGGAATGGTTACAGCCAGAAGCACAGATTTTAACATGCAGACAAAAGAAACTCCTGCAGACGGTTGCGTAACCGGATACGGAGTGATTGACGGAAATCTTGTGTATGTTTACAGCCAGGATGCAGGCGTTTTAAACGGTTCTGTTGGCGAAATGCATGCAAAAAAGATTGCAAAACTTTATGATTTGGCATTAAAGACAGGAGCACCGGTCATCGGTCTTATCGATAGTGCAGGTCTGAGACTTCAGGAAGCAACTGATGCACTGAATGCTTTTGGAGAAATCTATATGAAACAGACAGACGCTTCAGGTGTGATCCCACAGATCACAGCAATCTTTGGAAACTGCGGCGGCGGTCTTGCAATGATCCCAACCTTAACAGACTTTACTTTCATGGAAGCTGCGAAAGCAAAATTATTTGTAAACTCACCAAATGCCATTGCAGGCAATGAAGTTTCAAAATGCGACACAGCATCTGCCAAATTCCAGATGGAAGAAGTTGGTATCGTTGATGTGGTTGCAGAAGAAGCTGAGCTGATGGCACAGATCCGTGAGCTGGTATGCTTACTTCCGGCAAACAACGAAGACGAAGCATTTGATGAGGAATGCGAAGACGATCTGAACAGAGTATGTGCAGACCTTGAAAATGCAGCAGGTGATCCGGCGATTGTTTTATCTAACATTTCTGATAATGCAGTTTTCTTTGAAACAAAGAAAGATTACGCAAAAGAAATGGTAACAGGATTCATCAGATTAAACGGAGCAACTGTAGGTGCAGTAGCAAACAGAACAGCTCTTTATGACGAAGAAGGAAACAAAGCAGAAGAATTTGCAGCAGAATTAACCGCAAAAGGTTGTCTGAAAGCAGCAGATTTCGTAAACTTCTGTGATGCATTCAATATTCCTGTTCTTACACTGACAAACGTAAATGGCTTTAAAGCTACCATGTGTTCAGAAAGAAACATTGCGGCAGCAGCTGCAAAATTAACTTATGCATTCGGCAACGCAACAGTTCCGAAGGTTAACGTGATCGTAGGAAAAGCATTCGGTAACGCTTACAATGTTATGAACTCTAAAGCAATCGGTGCTGATATGGTATATGCTTGGCCAAACGCTGAAATCGGTATGATGGATGCAGCAATGGCAGCAAAAGTAATGTACGGCGATACAGATGCAGCAACTGTAAAAGAAAAAGCAGCAGAATATGCAGCACTTCAGAACAATGTAGTATCTGCAGCAAGAAGAGGATATGTTGATACAATTATCGAAGCACAGGATACAAGAAAATATGTGATCGGTGCATTCGAAATGCTGTTTACCAAAAGAGAAGAACGTCCGGTGAAAAAACACGGTACAGTTTAATTTAGAGAGGTGAACAGGATGAAAAAGA